>JAOTSW010000013.1 GCA_029864735.1 Chromatiales bacterium
ACGCGTCAGGGTGGGCAGCGAGAAATTCCTGGACGGCCGGGAAATTGGCGGGTTCTTCCCGATCGATATGTCCGCGAATAGCGGTGTCAGTAGCCGGGTCATTAATAATCGGGGTTTCGATGATGGCTTGGCTGGCCGCTTGTTGTGTAGTCGGGGGCGTCGCCGGCCCATCCATCGCGGGTTGAACGCTGGCGTTGGCCTGGGCAGGGACGTTGAGCTGGTCATCTAGTTCCGGCAACAGCTCACGGGTCTGCCACAGTCCGGCGGCGATAACTAATCCGGCGGCCACCATGGCGGCGGCATTGAGCAGAGGCGTCCAGCGGGATCTCACCTTGTGTCCGAAAACTTCCGAGGCCGCCTCGCGCACCAGCGCGCCGTTGACCACGCGCTGCTCGCGCGTGTAGGCACCGAGCAGTGCACGGTCGCCGATAACATTGATGCTGCGGGGAACGCCACCTGATATTCGGTGCAATTCGGCCAGGGCAGAGGGTCGCATCACCTCGGTGGTACAACCGGCAACTTGCAGTCGATGGCGGACATAGGCCATGGACTCGTCTTTATGCAGGGGGTCCAGGTGGTAGCGACCTGTAATCCGTTGGGCAAGCTGCCTGAGATCGTTACGGGCCAGCAACTCGCGAAGTTCGGTCTGGCCGATAAGAATGATCTGCAGCAGTTTCTGCTTGGCAGTTTCAAGGTTGGTCAGCAAGCGAACCTGCTCCAGTACCTCGGCGCTGAGATTCTGAGCCTCGTCGACGATCAACACCACCCGGCTGCCCCGGCTGTGGGCATCCAGCAGGTGTCGATTCAGGGCGTCGACCATTTCCTTGGGGCTGGCCGGTTCCGGTATCTCGGCGCCCAACTCGTCACAAATGGCATGCAGGAATTCATTGGGGGAAAGACGTGGGTTGAGAATCAAGGCCACTTCTACATGGCCGGGGACCTTCTCAAGCAGGCTGCGAACCAGGGTGGTTTTCCCGGTACCCACCTCGCCGGTGAGTTGCACGAAGCCTCCGCTCTCAGTTACCCCGTACAACAGATGGGCCAGCGCTTCAGCATGGCGCTTGGTCAGGTACAGGTACCTGGGGTCCGGAGTGATTGAAAAAGGCTTTTCGTTTAGCCCGAAATAGCGCTCATACATATGCGCGTCATTCCCCAGTTCAGTTGCAGCGTTCCAGCCCGCATGGAGTCCGCCATGGCGGTGCGGCGGACTATTGTAGCAGGCATCTACGCCTGGCGTTTTCCATCCGGTTCGGATCCCTTTCGCAGGGCCTTGCTACCGTATCTCTGACGGACCTGTTTAATCAACTCCTGAACCTGCGAAGAACTCGTTTCTACTTCGCTGGCAAACAGATCCATCTGCCTGGCCGGCTCCAGTCCCGAGACACCAACTCCAAGCAGACGCACAGCGGAATAGGGATATTCTACCCGCCATTGCTCCAGTAAATGGCGCGCAGTCTGCTCAAGGATATCCACACTCTGGGTGGCTGGCGAGAAGCTGTGCTGGCGGGTGACGGTGCGGAACTCCCGATCGCGAATTTTCACTGACACCGTGGTGGCCTGCAGTTCCTTGGCGGCCAGCCTGCGTGCTGTGCGAATGCTTATCAGGCTCAGCTGTTCGAGCATTTCGGGCAGTTCCAGCAAATCCTGGTCAAAGGTTTCCTCGGCGCTGATGGATTTTGACTTGCCACCGGGTTCAACGGGGCGGTCGTCGATGCCGCTGGCCTTGTCCAGCATTCGCCGGGTAAAGCGTCCAAATACCGGCGTCAGCAACTCCACGGGACAGTTCCTGAGATCCCGGATCAGGTGAATTCCCCGGCTCTCCAGGACTTCACCGGTACGTGGTCCGATGCCATTAATAACCCGGACCGGAAGTGGGTCCAGGACCTCTTGCACTTCCATTTTGCCCACCAGGACCAGCCCATCCGGCTTCTCCAGGTCGGAGGCTATCTTTGCCACCAGCTTGTTGGGCCCTATTCCCACCGAGGCGGTCAAACCTGTCGCCTTGTGAATCTGCTGCTTGATGAACTTGCCAAGCTCCCTGGCTTGTCGGCGGGTCCTGACCTGGTCGCTAACATCCAGAAAGGCCTCGTCCAGCGAGAGTCCCTGTACCAGGGGGGTCAGGCTGCGGAATATAGCGAAAACCTCCCTGGATACTTCCCGGTAGCGGTCCATGCGTGGCCGAGCACAGATTGCCCTGGGGCAGCGCCGCAGGGCTTCACTCATGGGCATGGCCGAGCGCACGCCAAAACCTCTTGCCTCATAACTCGCAGCAGCCACCACGCCCCGGGGGCCGGTGCCGCCCACGAGGACGGGTAATCCTCGCCATTCAGGGCTATCCAGTTGTTCCACAGAGGCGTAGAAAGCATCCATGTCCACATGGAATATTATCCGGCCGGGAACGCCAGACCGGGATGCGTTCATGGCAGCAGTCGTTTTCGCTCAGTTCAGTATTGGCGCGGCCGGACCCACCGTGATCGTGATCTTTTCCGACACAACTGGTGGGTTGTGGGGAATGTGATTTTTGTCACCCAGTACCAGCTGCAGGGTATGGGTTCCAGGCTCAAGTTCCAGGGTTGTTTCGGTCTGTCCGCCACCAAAGTGGATCAGCTTGGCGCTGGCCGGTAGCGGCTGGTCCATGGCCGGAAGGTCGGCATCGATCAGCAAGTGGTGGTGTCCGGTGTTGGCCTTGTCGGTACCTGCGGGCGCCACGCCCATGCCCTTGAGCCCGAAGACCACAACAACCGGGCTGGTAACGGTTGCGCCGTCAGCAGGAGAGATAATGTATGCGGCGGCTTGCTCGGGTGATGTGCTTTGTTCCGTGGCACCGGCAAGCGTGCTGACTGAAAATAACAGTATTGAAATTAATGTGTTTCGGAATGTCATGATTTATTTCCTACAAGGTGAAAGCTGTAAAAGCCAAGGTGGCCAGGGCTGTCAGCAACAGGCTGAAGAAGTAGAAAAAGAATAGCAGAACATACTTGTACAGTGTTGCGACTCGCGATTGCCCGTATACCCTGCGCATTGATCGATACAGGTAATACGGAATGTAAAGTGACAACAAGGTGGTGAATGGCCAGGTGGGGAATTGAATGGTTGCGGCAAGTTCCACAACCAGTAATTCCAGTATTAACGCCAGGAAGACAAAGGCGTGGAAGTGAATGACAAATAGCAGATGTTCCACATAGTACCGACGCGAAAGAGGGTAGAGCCCCTTGAGCACCAGGGCGATGACCGGCAGAAAAA
This sequence comes from Chromatiales bacterium, assembly GCA_029864735.1. Lineage (GTDB taxonomy): Bacteria > Pseudomonadota > Gammaproteobacteria > Steroidobacterales > BM003 > CAKZML01. The sequence continues at coordinate 3,244 of JAOTSW010000013.1, forward strand.
TGAACAGCATCTTGGGGAAGTTTTCCTGCAGACCCTTGAGCAGGCTTCTGCCACTGTCCGCAACTACCTTTTCACAAATTTTCCGAAGCTTCGCCTCGGCCTGTTCCTCGCTAATCCAGGGCATGAAGCTATCGCCCATGTCGATGTTGACATCTTTACAATTTTCTTTGGCTCTTTCGCTCAGTACTTCATCTTCAATTGGTAAATCCGCAATTTCGTCGGGAACAGCTTGAGGCAGATTACTCCGAACCTCAGCCAGTCGTTTGGCGACTTCCGGGTTGTCCGCATTTTCCGGTATTGCTTCGTCCAGAGATTTCCTGACCCTGTCAAGTTGCTCCTGGTCAAGGGGCATTTCGGAATCAGACATCACCACGGTATCGTCTATGAGATTGTCGGTATCGTGAAACAGCGACATCAAAAGGAAAAACAGGATGCTGAGCACCAGGTACATGCGGAACGGCGGCATGTAACGGGCTCTTCGGCCCTTTAGATAATCTGCTGTCAAGTGTCCGGGCTTTAACAACAAGGGGATGAGGCTGCGCCAGATTCGCGAATCCAGATCGGCAATATCACCAACCATGTCGCGGGTCAGCTCCCACATGGTGATCACCCTGGAGATCGAACGTTGCCCGCATCCGGCGCAGTACTGGCCACGGATTGGTGAACTGCAGTTCCGGCAGTACATGTCTGGAGCATGGGGGCTCAGGGCGTCGCTTTCAGTCAGGACCCGGTGGTGAATAGTCAGTTGGTCCCCGAATTTCTCCAGACCGGCCCTGCGGGTTTCCGCTGCGTGCTCGCTGACAGATTGCTCCAGGGCGGCATGAGATTCCAGCAGGAAGTGGACGCAGTAATGGCGATGTTCGGCATCGTCCGCAGACTCAACGCTATACAGGGTTGCCAACCTGAATCCGCTCAGCTCCAGCATGGCGCTGGTGTGCCTTCTTAACCAGGGCTCGAATTCATTGCCGATGCCCGGACTGGTCTCCAGGTTTAGTTCATAGATGATGTTTGGTTCGGACATTAAGAACTGCTTTGCTGGTGGACGCGACGCAAACCACTATATGCGCCCCGCCCACCAGGGGTAAACCCTCATTGGCCAGGTGTTGGGCCTGATCAGTTTTTCTTTTCGTCGGTTTCAGTCTGCAGATCTTTCTCGCTGCCGGCTTTCTTTACCGATGCTGCCTTGCTCTTGGCCGCAGTCTTTTTTGCGGCGGGCCTTTTAGCCGGTGCCTTTCGGGCAGGCTTCTTGGCCAGCGGTTCCGCGGCAATCTCTGTCGAATCAAAATCATCCACCGCGATTATCGGTTCCAGCAGATCCCAGTATGTATTCATCAGGTCTGCCTGTTCTCTAGAGATCAGGTCAAGATCCTGCAGTCGCTGGATACGTGCTTCGACCGTCTCGCCGGGCGTTGCTTCTTCTTGCAAGTTTCCTCGCAGGCTCTTTTCGATTGGTTCCACCAGGACGGCCAGTTCCATTGCCTTTTGCAACTGGTGCAGCGGGTTGCTCTCCACAGGCGAGGAATATATTCCGTTACACAGGCGGGTTCTGCTTTCGGTGTTTTCCAGCACCAGGTTGACCACTTTATTGCTCAGCCTGTCAGAGGGGGCTGCATACATGCGTCCCCTCGGGAATACCAGCATCCGCAGGACCGCTGCAACCTTTCGGTTGGGGAAGTTACGCAGCAATCCGTGCAACTGTTCCTGGGCGAAATACAGCAGGTAACGGCAGGACCACTCAACAAGCGGTAGATCCTCCGCCGGACGACCCTGGTTCTCGAAGTGCTTGAGCACGCATGAGGCCAGGTAGGTAGCGCTCAACACATCACCCAGGCGGCCAGAAATGGACTCACGCTTTTTCAGGTCCCCGCCCAGGGTCAGCATGGCGGCATCGGTAACCAGTGCGAATGCGGCACTGTAGCGGGTGATGTGTTGATAGTAGCGACGCGTCGGGCCGTTATTCGGGACATCTGAGTATCGTGCGTTAGTCATGGCCATGACAAAAGCCCGCGCCGCATTGCTGGCGGCATATCCGATGTGGCCGAATATCGCATCGTCAAAGGCACGCACAGCCATTTCGGTATCGCTCTCCCGGGCAGCCTCCATTTCTTTGAGCACATAGGGATGGCAGCGCACTGCGCCCTGGCCAAAGATGATCAGGCTGCGGGTGAGGATGTTTGCTCCCTCTACCGTGATCGCGATAGGTACAGACTGGTAACCGCGGGCCAGGTAGTTCTTCGGACCCAGGCAAATGCCCTTGCCGCCATGAATATCCATGGCGTCGTTGGCTATTTTCCGGCCCATCTCCGTGCTGTGGTACTTCAGTATCGCCGAGGGTACCGAGGGCCTGGCGCCCTGGTCGATTGCTCCTGCCGTGACACTGCGGCCGGCATCCATGATGTATGTGAAGCCGGCGATACGTGAAAGTGCTTCGCCGATTCCTTCAAACCTTCCGATGGGCATACCAAATTGTTGCCGGATACGGGCATAGGCCCCGGTGGCGTGCAAGGCGGCCTTCGCGCCGCCCGTGGAGTTGCCGGGCAGGGAGATGCTGCGTCCCACAGACAGGCATTCCATCAGCATGCGCCAGCCTTCTCCGGCCATCGCCGGGCCGCCAATGATCGCGTCCAGGGGTACAAAGACATCCTTGCCCTGGGTGGGGCCATTCTGGAACGGAACGTTAAGAGGGAAGTGTCTGCGACCGATTGTAATTCCCGGCAGATTCGTGGGAATCAGCGCGGCGGTGATCCCGAGGTCTTCCTGCTCGCCCAGCAGTTGATCGGGATCGTGCAACTGGAATGCCAGCCCAAGTACCGTGGCGACCGGGGCCAGGGTGATGTATCGCTTGTCCCAGTTTAGTCGAATGCCCAGGACTTCCTTCCCGTTGTAAGTGCCCTTGCAGATCACTCCGTAATCCGGGATAGACGCTGCGTCGGAGCCAGCGGTGGGGCCGGTCAGCGCGAAGCAGGGGACTTCCTTGCCACTGGCCAGTCTTGGCAGGTAATAATTCTTCTGTTCTTCGGTTCCGTAGTGCAGCAGTAATTCGGCGGGTCCCAGGGAGTTGGGAACCGCAACGGTTGATGCGGCGGTGACGCTGTGGCTGGCAATCTTGGTCAGTACACAGGAATGGGCGTAAGCGGAGAACTCGAGACCGCCATACTTTTTCGGGATGATCATCGCGAAGAATCCTTCGCTCTTCATGAACTCCCAGGCGGCGTGGCTCAGGTCGGCCTGTTTGTGGGTGGTCTCCCATTCGTCCACAAGGCCGCACAGGGCTTCAACCGGGCCATCAACAAATGCCTGCTCCTCATCGCTGAGTTTTGGCGCAGGGGCCGAATCAAGCTGGCTCCAGTCCGGGGCGCCGCTGAACAGTTCTCCTTCCCACCATACTGTACCGGCCTCCAGGGCTTCACGTTCGGTGGATGACATGCTGGGTACCATGCCGCGATAGATATCAAGCATGGGGCGAACAATACGATCGCGTCGGAACTCGTCGGCGTTTAGCGCGACCATGGCAGCAAATACTACCCACAGCAGCAGGGTCCATAAAAAGCCGGCGTCGCCAAGTAAGGTATAGGCAAGCAGCAGTCCGCCGATAACCATTGTTGATCTGCGTAGATCAATCCGCTGGTAGGCGAGGGCGATTGCACTGCCGATGAAAAGGACTAGCCAAATAATTCCGCTCAGCATTTTGTTTAATCTCCGTTTGACGGGCGCCGGTAACTCAAGCAGCTCGAGTGTCACGTGTGACAGTGTCCAGGCAGACTATCTTACATAGAAATGATGCGCAGCAACAAAAAAGGCCCCGCGCAGGGGCCTTTCTCGCTAATTTGCTGGATTCCAGCCTTAGAGGAGATCCTTCACTCCGTCGCGTTCCTCGCGCAATTCCACGTCGGTGGCGTCCATGCGAGCCCGGCTGAACTCATCAATGGCCAGCCCCTGGACGATTTCGTATTTGCCGCCGCTGCAGGTCACCGGATAGGAGTAGATAACGCCGGCTTCAATGCCGTAGCTGCCATCTGAGGGGATGCCCATGCTAACCCAGTCCCCTGCGGGGGTGCCCTGGGCCCAATCACGTATGTGATCGATGGCCGCCGACGCGGCCGACGCGGCCGAGGAGGCGCCACGTGCCTTGATAATGGCTGCTCCACGCTGCTGCACTGTGGGAATGAAATCACCTTCCAGCCAGCCCTGGTCAACCATCGCCCTGGCCGGTTTTCCGGCAATCGTGGCATGGCTGATGTCCGGGTACTGGGTCGCCGAGTGGTTGCCCCAGATGATCATCTTCTTGATGTCATTAACGTGGCTGTTGGTCTTGTTGGCCAGCTGGCTCATGGCCCGGTTATGGTCCAGTCGGGTCATGGCGGTGAAGTTGGCTGCCGGCAAATCCGGAGCATTAGCCTGGGCAATCAGGGAGTTCGTGTTGGCGGGGTTGCCCACCACCAGCACTTTGACTTCACGGCTGGCGTGCTCATTGAGGGCTTTTCCCTGTACCGAGAAGATCGCGGCGTTTGCCAGCAACAGATCCTTGCGTTCCATCCCCGGGCCACGCGGACGCGCGCCGACCAGCAACGCGTAGTCGGTGCCCTTGAATGCCACATTGGGGTCATCGGTGCATACGATACCTGCCAGTGTGGGGAAGGCGCAGTCGTTAAGCTCCATAGCCACGCCTTCAAGAGCGCCGAGGGCCTGAGGGATTTCCAGTAGCTGCAGGATGACGGGCTGGTCGGCGCCCAGCATTTGGCCTGATGCGATACGGAAACACAGTTGGTAGCCAATTTGACCAGCTGCGCCGGTAATGGCCACGCGAACGGGATTCTTCATGGGTTGCTTTCCTTAAGGTTGGCGCTTCCTCAAGGGAAACGACGGTGCACTAAATAAAAGTCAGTTGATAGTACTAGTATTTCGGAAATACTACGGCAGTCCACCAGGGCAGGAACATTGGGACTACCCGCAACAGGAGAGCCCGCGAAGGCCGGGAAAGGACGGGAGGTGTTATACCCGGATGCCGAAAATTGTCGCAATCCGGGCGATTTGATCAGCGGGAGTGGCCAAAATTTCCCCGATACCGGCAATTTGTGAAAATCCAACCTATTGAAAATCCTGTAATTTTCCAAAAATCTTCGGCACCGGGATAAAAATTCTCCGCAGGTGTTGCATTATTTCGATTTGGTGTTATAGTCAACTACAACACTATCCCACTTGGGGGATGTTCAGGGCAGGAGGCCCTGGCGTGAAATTTACAGGAACTCTGACATGAGCGTGAAAAAAAATCTGATTGGCGAAATGATTCCAGGGATGTTGATGATGGTATTGGTATTGGCCGGCGTGGTCAGTGGCGAGGCTTCTCATCCGCAACCGGTTGATCAGGAGGCCGCGGTGATCATGGCCACGGTAGAGGTCCAGTTGCGTGAGGTCGCAGGCGACCTGGCAATACAGGTGATTTCCGGTGCCAGCTCGGTGATTTCCGGCCAGGCTGAAAATACTCCGTTGTGCGGCGATAAAGACTGTGGCGGTTCTCGCGATGGTCTGCGTCGCAGTTTCTAGAAAATAGTGCATAGCGCTGAACATAGAGGTCGGGGCATCAAAAATGGATCCTAACTGGAATGACAATTTACCCATTTATCGCCAACTAAGGGACAGGGTGGTAGCGATGATTCTCGAAGGCGTTTTGAAAGACGGCGATGCCTTGCCGTCGGTGCGCAATGTGGCAGCCGAATATCGTCTGAATCCGCTGACCGTACTCAAGGGGTACCAGGAACTGGTGGATGAAAACCTGGTAGAGAAGAAGCGCGGCCGTGGAATGTTCGTGATGGACGGCGCCAGGGTCGAGTTGTTGAAAGATGAGCGCCGTCGTTTTCTGGAGGACGAGTGGCCACTGGTGCTGGAACGCATAAGTCGACTGGGTCTTTCCGTGGCAGATTTGGTTTCGGTCGCCGAAGGTGGTTCCTCCGATAACGGTGAAGGAGAAAACAAGTGACCCAGCTGGTTTCCGCACGCGGTTTGACCAAGAATTACGGCGAGCTTAAGGCGCTGAATGACGTCAGCTTCAATATTGAAGAAGGACGCATAGTTGGCTTGATCGGTCCCAACGGTGCCGGCAAGACCACTGCCCTGAAAGCTATCCTCGGCCTGACACCATTTGATGGCGACCTGGAAGTCATGGGATTGGATCCCCGTCGCCAGCGGGCTGAAGTCATGCAGCACGTTTGCTTTATTGCGGACGTTGCGGTGTTGCCTCGCTGGATGAAGGTGAGTCAGGCGCTCTACCTGGTCGAGCAGGTTCACCCCAGGTTTGATCGCAGCAAGGCAGAGGAATTTCTCCAGCGCACTGATGTGAGGCTCAAGAGCAAGATCAGCTCGCTTTCCAAGGGCATGGTCACCCAGTTGCACCTTGCACTGGTGATGGCTATTGACGCACGCCTGCTGGTACTGGATGAACCGACCCTGGGGCTGGATATCCTGTTCCGCAAGGAATTTTATCGTTTGTTACTGAATGATTACTTCGATGGCAAGCGGACAATCCTGATTACCACTCACCAGGTGGAAGAGATCGAACACCTGCTTACAGACCTGATGTTCGTAAACCAGGGCAGGCTGGTCTTGAATTCATCGATGGACGACCTGGCCGAACGCTATGCCGAGGTTGCGGTACATCCTGACAAAGTGAACGAACTGCGTGAATTGGGGCCGATTAGTGAACAGCAGTCTTTCGGTCGGACAATCATGTTGTTTGAAGGCAAGCCCAGAGATCGATTCAAAGGTTATGGAGAGGTCCGTACCCCCAATATTGCGGACCTGTTTGTCGCCAAAATGAAGGCAACACGCAAATGAAAACACTTATAACTTTGGTACGCAGAGAAGCTTGGGAGCACAGTGCAATCTGGCTGGTTCCGGTTGTGATGTCACTGGTGCTGGTTTTGGTTGTGGTAATGGCTTCCTTTGGGTTGCTTGATGATATTTCCATCGACGTTATCTCAGAGCATAGCGTGGATGCACGAGAGATGACCGGTGGCCTGGCCGCGCTAAATTTCGCAATGTTTGGCTGGTTCGCCATGGTGATGAGTATCGTCGGCACGTTTTACCTCCTGGACTGCCTGCTGGCGGACCGCAAGGACCGCAGCATCCTGTTCTGGAAATCACTGCCGGTGTCTGACCTGAAGACGGTGCTCTCCAAGCTCGTGACTGCAGCCATCCTGATTCCGCTGATTGCTTTTGTCGCCAGCTTAATTACCAACCTCCTCCTCTTGATGGTGGGGTCGATTGATCTGCTGGTGCTGGGAATCAGTCCTTGGGAAACAGTCTGGGCGCCCAATCCCTTATTCCGGACCTCCATCCTGGTTTTTTACGCAATGATTGTTCAGGTGCTGTGGTACCTGCCGCTGATGGGCTATTTGATGCTGGTATCGGCATTTGCCAAGCGAGCGGTGATGATCTGGGCGGTTATTCCTCCTCTGGTTATAAGCGTGCTCGAGCAACAGTTGCTTGGCACCCGCCATTTTGCCTCTCTGCTTGCAGACCGTCTTGGTGGCGTCTTTCCCCTGGCGTTTGACGTCAATGTCCGGGAGGGAAATGTGGAGTCCCTGGGCGAACTGGCCGACAAGATCGACAGCCCACTGTTTGAGGTCATCGATATCGGGCCGCTGCTGCAAAGCGCAGGATTCTGGCTGGGCCTGTTGGTTGCCGCAGGGTTCATCGCCGGGGCTGTCTACTTGCGCCGCTATGGAGACGACAGCGCCTAGCTGCCTGTGCGCTCCCTCCCTCTAAAACCGTATTTTTATTTAAGGAAGACAAAAACATGAAGACCAAAATTATTGCCTCGCTATTCGCTGCCGCTTCACTGGCCACCCTGAGTGGTTGCGTGGTGGTGGTGGATGGTCGCGATGACGGCGAGGTGAAGTGGGCAAGTACCTGGGAAGCTGAGAACAAGTTGGCCACAGAGGCTAACCAGGAGCTCGCCGGAAAAGTAAGCGTTGCGCTTGCCGGGGATGAGTCCCTGGCGGGTGAAAAGATCAGTGTCTCGGCGCGTCGCGGGGCAATCGCCCTGCATGGCAGCGTGACCAGTACCGATGCTGTGAACCGCGCCATGCAACTGGCTGCCGGCGTGTCGGGCGTGACCAGTGTGGTGTCGCGATTGTCAGTGGAATTCCCGGTCGAGTAGTCGTTGAGAGATCAGCGGTATCGACGGGGCAGTAAAACATTAGCGGGGATAGGGCAATGAAGCTCAATTTGATCAAAGTGTTTCAGGCCACCATTGTTGGGGCATTGTTTCTCGGACTGACCGGTGGCGCATCAGCCGCCACAATCAGCAAGGAATTTAGCTTCGAAGCTGATAGCCGGATAGTGGTGGAAAACCTGGTGGGCCGGGTGCAAGTCAGGCCAGCCGACGGCCCGGTGGCGATAGTGAAGGCAACGGTTGTTGCAGAATCTGACGCCCTGGCCGAAGCGGTTCAGTTTGAGTTGACCAACAAGGGTAGCCTGCAGCAGCTGGATATTATTTATCCAGAAGATGAAAGAAATATTTTCTATGACGCTCTGCAAAGGGGTTCGCGTTCCAACGTCCGCTACCGTGGCAAGAAGTACAAGATTGGAGGCAGCGATAGTCGCGGAGCAGTGGCTTTGCACGTTGACCTGGAAGTATTCCTGCCAGCCGGTAGCCGTGTGGATAATCTGAAGAACATCGTTGGTGAGGTGGACCTGGCAGACGTGGCCGCTGATATTCGAGTGGACGTGGGTAGCGGTCAGATTTCCTCGGTGAACGGAAAGGGCCAGCTGGAGCTGGATACCGGCAGCGGCCGTGTCAATGTGTCCAGCCATGAGGGATCTGTAGACGTTGATACGGGCTCAGGTTCCGTCGAAATTGTGAATGTGCTTGGCAATGTAGATGTAGACACCGGCTCGGGAACCGTGAAGGTCAGCGGAGTAAGCGGAAATGCTACCGCCGATACCGGTTCCGGTAGTGTGGAGTTTGCAGAAATCATTGGCGATAAAATTTCGGCAGATACCGGTTCAGGATCCGTGAAGGGGCGAAATTTACGTGGATCTTTCGCCGCGGACACCGGCTCGGGCTCGGTGCGGGTCGATGGGATCGATGACAGTGATTCCATTGACATCGATACCGGCAGCGGAAGCATTCGCATCAAGGGTGATTTCTCGAGCCTGCGCAGTTTAAAACTGGATACGGGCAGCGGTGATGTAGATGTGCAGATGCTGGCGGCACCCGACATGACCATGCGCATTGAGGTCTCCAGCGGAAATATCAATGTGGATATTCCTGACATGAAGGCAACCAAAGTTTCCCGGCATCGGTTGGAAACGGCGTTTGGCGACGGAAGTGGCCGGGGCGTCATCGACACGGGAAGTGGCGACGTTGATATTCATATGGTCAAGGATTGAATTCCCGCTAGTTTGGCCACGGATGGCAGGAGGCCCGACCAACTGGTCGGGCCTTTTTAATTTCTGCTTCATGGGTGGCGTACCGGCCTGTGGTGAGCGAGACGAAAAGCCCTCAAAGGCCTTATCGGCCTCTACCGCGGCCCAGTCTAGATACCAGCTGGTGTTTTCGAAGCAGACCCCTGAGCTGGTTGTAGCTGAGCCCCAGCAGCTTTGCCGCTTCGGATTGCTTGTACCGGGCGGCAGCCATAGCGTCCCCGAGGGCCTGGATTTCCACGCTTTCGATGTGTGATTTCAAATCCATTGGCAGGGGCAAGGAGGCTTTTCCTTTCCCGGCCAGGCGCTCCTTCGGGCTTGTCTCCAGGGGAGGCTCTTCCGCGCTATTGCTGAAGGGAGAATCGAACGGGTCGAATACGATGTCGCCGATGGGTGCATCCGGATCGTCGGAACGATATACCGAGCGCTCGACGGCATTTTTCAACTCGCGGACGTTGCCGGGCCAGGGGTAGGCCAGCATCCTCGCTGTGGCTTCGACGGTGAACCCGGGGAAAAACAAGCGCCCCAGTTCCGAGGTGATATTCAGGGAAAACGCGTGGGCCAGGGCCAGGATGTCTTCCTTGCGTTCCCGCAGGGGCGGTACGCTGATGACATCAAAGGCCAGGCGATCCAGAAGATCCGGCCGGAAACGCCCGCTCCTGGCCAGCTCGGGGAGGTCCTCGTTGGTCGACCCCACTATTCTTACATCCACCCGAATGGTCGTGCTTCCGCCCACTCTCTCGAACTCGCCATATTCAATAACCCGGAGTATTTTTTCCTGCATGCGCATGGGGATGGTGCCCAGTTCATCGAGAATCAGTGTTCCTCCGTCGGCACGTTCGAAGCGGCCTTCATGGTCCCGGGTTGCTCCGGTGAATGCCCCCGCCTGGTGGCCAAATAATTCGGATTCAAGAATGCTCTCGGGCAGGGCAGCGCAGTTGACCTTGACCAGGGGCTTGTCCCAGCGCGGTGACAGGTAATGCAGCCTGGCTGCAACCAGTTCCTTGCCGGTGCCGCGCTCTCCAATGACCAGGACGGGCTTGTTCAGCTCGGCTGCGCGGGAGACGTGTTCCATCATGGCCAGGAACGCAGGCGCCTCGCCAATGATAGGCCGGGATTCGTTAGCTTGATTACTCATATGGTAAGTATTACCGATAAACAGGGAAAAAATACAGTAATCGGTGAAATTAACCATTTCCCATAAATCACAAATTTATCCTTTCTGTTTTGAAACAGAGGGTTACGGCTCTTAAAAACTTGGCACGCTTGCTGCAACGTTATTAGTGAGATGAAAACCTAGAGGGTGAGGACATGGGAATTTTTTCCAGATTTTCAGACATTGTGAATTCCAATATTAATTCGATCCTGGAGAAGGCCGAGGATCCCGAAAAGATCGTTCGCCTGATGATCCAGGAAATGGAAGACACGCTGGTAGAGGTGCGCTCTTCTGCGGCACGCGCTATCGCCGACAAGAAAGAACTGAATCGCAAGCTGGCCGCAGTCGAGGCTGAGGGTGGCGAGTGGCAGTCCAAGGCGGAATTGGCCATTCACAAGGGTCGGGACGACCTGGCGAAGGCGGCCCTGGTCGAGAAACGCCGGATGGACGAGTCTGCGGATATCTTGCGCGAGCAGTATATGGCTGTGGAAGAGGGCCTGGACAAGTTGAACGAGGATATCGGGCGCCTGGAGGACAAGCTGGCAGATGCCAAGACTCGGCAAAAGGCCCTGATCACCCGGCATCACACCGCGACTCGCCGGCTGGAAGTGCGCCAGAAGATTCATGACTACAAGATTGAGGATGCTCTGGTACGCTTTGAGCAGTTCGAGCGCAAAATGGAAAACGTCGAAGGCAGGGTTGAAGCCTTTGACCTGGGACGCAAGAAGGACCTGACTCAGGAGTTCAAGGATCTGGAGCACGAGGAGTCGGTGGAAAAGGATTTCGAGGAGCTCAAGCGTAGAATGGCTGAGACTGCAGAAAACTAGGGATAAGGAAAACAGCAATGGGTGAAATTGTCGTAATTCTGAGCCTGGCCGTGATTGCCCCGCTGGTAATTATTCTTCACTTTGTAACCAAGTGGCGAGAGAGCAAGGGGTTGTCCAACGAGGACGAGAAGATGCTGGAAGACCTCTGGGGTGATGCCCAGAGGATGGAAAGCAGGATCAATTCACTTGAGACGATTCTTGATGATGTCTCGCCGGAATGGAGGAGGAAGACATGAGACTTCCGGGTGATTTGTCTTCTCTATATCGCGACAAAGAGAACGGCATGCTCCTTGGGGTGTGTGCGGGGCTGGCCGACCGCCTGGACGTGGATCCGCTGCTGGTAAGGATCGCCGCGCTGTTGGCCCTGTTGGTATTCTTTGTGCCGGTAGTGTTGATCTATGGCACGGCGGGAGTATTGCTCAGGGAGCGCCCGTTGAGCTACCGGGGCTCGGTTGAGGAGCGCGGGTTCTGGGGCAGAAATCGTAGAGGAGTATGACCATGTTTGATGAAAGCAGGCGCGACGCCAGTCCCAGGCGACTGTACCGGGACAAGAGCAAGCGCATGTTCTGCGGGGTATGCGCGGGTATCGCGGATTACTTCAGCGTGGACGTGACCGTGGTGAGAATTCTCACTGCCGTTGGCTTCTTGCTTTTCCCTGCGACCATCTTTGCCTATGTTGTCTTGTGTTTCCTGGTCCCTGTAAAACCCGGTAAGTTGTACAAGGATGAATGGGACGAGAAATTCTGGCAGGGAGTGCGCAAGTCTCCGAAGGGCACCTTCTCCGCAGTGAAGATGAGGTTCCGCGAGATGGACATGAAGCTGCAGCGTATGGAAAGGTATATTACCTCGGCGCGTTTTAACCTGGACCGTGAATTTCGAGACCTTGAGAAATAGGAAGCCACTCGCTGCAAATATGAAGTGCAAGGACGGTATGCATGAACACGTTTGAAATGGTCGTATTAATTGTGCTGATAGGCGTGATGGCAGGGGTGGTCAATAACTATATAAAGAGCCGGCATGATGCGGGTGGTGCGGTGAGTGGTGAATTGGCTGAAAGGCTTGCCAAGCTGGAGTTGCTTGAGGATCGCGTGAAGACTTTGGAGAAAATTGTTACAGACCGGGACTTTGAGCTGAAAGAGAAATTTCGCAATTTGTAGGATCTCGCTTTGAACAGCTGATCAAAGTTAAAGGGGGCGATATCGCCCCCTTTTCGCATACCGGCCAAACGCGGCGTAATATCGGGTCTCAGAAACGTTGGAAACGGTATCAACCACACCCGGGCGGAATTCCGAATATGGACTGGCACAGCTTCAGCAAGCACTACTACTCTTTCCCTGACCTTCAACTTGCCATGGACCTGTCTTGCATGGGCATGGATGAGGCCTGGATGAAATCCTTGGCTCCGGCGATCGAAAAAGCCGTGCTGGAAATGCAGGCGCTGGAAGGAGGCGCGATTGCCAACGTAGACGAGCAACGCATGGTGGGGCACTACTGGTTGCGCGCCCCGGAACTTGCGCCGGATGAGCAATTGGCCCAGGCCATTCGCGATGATCTGACGCATGTCCTGGCGTTTTCCGAGAAGATTCTCACGGGCAACTGCCTGAGCCCTGGTGGCAAGCCGTTCAAACGTCTTCTCCTGGTAGGTATTGGCGGTTCCGTCCTGGGTCCCCAGTTCGTTTCGGCGGCCCTGGCGGAGACCGGTTGCCTCCCGATCTCCTTTCTGGACAACACGGATCCGGATGGCATCAAGCGTGTCCTGGACGGCATTTCGCAAGACCTGGGACAGACCCTGGTAATGGTTATCAGTAAGTCCGGCGGAACTCCGGAGACTCGCAACGGGATGCTGGAAGTGCGGGCCAGGTTCGCCGCCGCCGGCCACGATTTCCCCGCTCAGGCCGTGGCGGTCACAGGCATCGGAAGCGCCCTGGAGACCCTGGCCAAGCAAGAGGGTTGGCTGGATATCCTGCATATGTACGACTGGATCGGGGGCCGCACATCGGAATTCTCAGCGGTCGGATTGCTGCCCGCCGCGCTCCAGGGCATCGATATACGCGCAATGCTCGCGGGGGCCCGGGAAATGGATGCGGCGACCCGACGGTCCGATCCGGGCCAGAACCCCGCCATGTTGCTGGCGCTTGCCTGGTACAAGGCAGGGAATGGGCGTGGGGAACGCAACATGGTGGTTCTGCCCTACAAGGATCGGCTGCAGCTATTCAGCCGTTACCTGCAGCAGCTGGTGATGGAGTCCCTGGGCAAGGATGTTGACCGCAAGGGCAATACTGTTCACCAGGGCATTACCGTTTATGGCAACAAGGGTTCCACGGACCAACATGCTTACGTGCAGCAATTGCGGGATGGGCCGGCTGACTTTTTTGTTACCTTTATCGAGGTCCTGGATGATGGCGTGGATCACCCTCTGGAGGTGAGGCCCGGAGTGTATTCCGGAGACTATCTGTACGGCTTTCTTCGCGGTACCCGAAGAGCCTTGTTGGACACGGGCCGGGCAAGCCTGGTCCTGACCATGGATGCCCTGAATGCCAAGTCCCTGGGTGGGGTGGTGGCCTTGTACGAGAGGGCGGTCGGCCTGTATGCCTCGTTGATTGACGTGAATGCCTATCACCAGCCTGGAGTCGAAGCGGGCAAAAAGGCGGCAGAGGAAATTCTCAGTCTGCAGTCACGGGTGATCCGAGCTCTGTCGGAAGCTGGTGAGCCAATAGTCCTGACGGAGCTGGCCTCGCTGGTGGGTGCACAGGACACAGTGGAAGAGGTGTATTGCCTGCTGCGTCGCCTGGCCGCCAATGGGCGAATCAGTCTTGGCGAGGCCTCTGGCGGTGACGGTGAACCTGTTGCCTCAGCCCTGTAGCCTGGCGGCCTTGCTCTCGACAAACAGTTCACTGTGGAGCCCTTGGCCCCGGGTTTCTGCCTTGAGCATGTCCAGGTAGCCAGCAGCACTTATGGCCGGTCCCAGCAAGTGTCCTTGCACGTAATGGCAGTGCTTTCTGCGAAGCAGGTTGAATTGTTGTTCTGTTTCTACACCTTCGGCCACCACGTCCATGCGCAGGCTTCGTCCCATTTCGATAATCGTGCTGACGATGGTCGCATCGTCCGGGTCTACATCGGCATCCCGAACGAAAGACCGGTCAATTTTCAGCGTGCCGATGGGGAATTGCTGCAGGGCGCTTAGGGAGGAGTATCCAGTTCCGAAATCATCAATAGACAGGTGTATGCCCATCTCGTAAAGCTCATTCAGAATCTTCAGAGCGCCTTTGGGATCATCCATCAAGGTGGATTCTGTGATCTCGAATTCGAAACACGTGGGTGACACCCCGTGGTCGCGGAAAATAGCCGCCACCCGCTTGGCCAGGTCCTTTTGCTTAAGCTGGCGGAGCGACAGGTTTATTGCAATGCGCCCGGGGTTGGGGACAGCGGCTCTCCAGTTCTGGAAGTCCTCACAGGCTGTGTTTAGCACCCAGTCGCCAAGTGCCAGGATAAGACTGCTTTCCTCCGCCATGGGAATAAAGTTTCCGGGTGGGATTTCTCCGTGGCCGGGCAATTGCCAGCGCATTAGCGCTTCCGCACCGACTATACGCCCATCGTTCACATCCACCTTGGGCTGGTAGCGCAGCACAAATTCATCACGCTGCAAGGCGCGCCTGAGTTTCGCCTTCAGCATGAGTTGTTCCGCCGAATCCGCGTTTAACTCGGGACGATAGAAATCGAAAGCATGGCCGCCCTGCTTTTTAACAAAATGCATGGCCGCGTCCGCGTTGCGGATCATGTCGATTACATTGCCGGCATCTCCCGGGAACAGGGCAATCCCGATACTGCAAGACAGGTCGATTTCCTTTTTTTGGAAGTGCAGGGGTTGTGAGATTGCTGCCAGCAGCATCTTGGCCACCATGCTCGCGTATTCGCGGCACGACGGGATGTCTGCCTGTTCCTCAAGCAGGATTCCGAATTCGTCACCGGCGAGTCGTCCCACCACGGTTGACTCCGGAAGTGAGCGAGTGATCCTGTCAGAAACGGTCTCCAGGCTACGGTCTCCCGAGAGGTGGCCGAAACGGTTGTTGATTTCCTTAAAGCGATCCATATCCAATGACAGTAACGCAACACACTGATCAGCGCGACGCGCCCGGGAGAGGGCGCGTTGCATGAGGTGCTGGAACTGCATTCGGTTCGGGACCCGGGTGAGCGCGTCATACCGCGCAAGATACCGGATGCGTTTTTCGGCGCGCTTTTGTTCGCTTATATTTCTTGCCACCAGGATGTAACCCTGGTCCTGGGGTTGCTCAGAAGAAATTTCCGAGCCCGACAGTGAGACCGGGATTTCGCGTCCGTTACCAGCGAGGAATACCGACTCGCCCCTGCCGCTTGACAACAAGTCCATGGAAAATTCCGAACGAGCGCTGTCAGCAAACAGATCACGGATATGGGTATCTTGTAATGCTTCGCTAGTCTGCTCGAGCAATTCGCAGGCACCCTTGTTGCAGCGCCTGATAACACCGTCCGGGGAGGTTACCAATACCGCGTCGTTCATGCTGTTGAGAACCAGGTCCAGGTAGTCCCTGGAAATTGTGGTTTGCTTCAAGGTTTCACGCATGGCCCGCAGGGCATCTGCCAGCTCACCTATTTCATCTTCGCTGCTTACATCCAGGGGCGTTTTCAGGTCGCCTTTTCCTACCCGGTCTGCGAATTTTCCCATCTCGCTAATCGGGCTGGTTATTTTCCTCGCGAGCATCCACGCCACGGCCATCGCCAGCAGAATAATCACCGCCAGGCCCAGGCCCAGTGCAAGAGCCGCCTCGGACCAACCTCGTTGGACCTCAGCGTCAACGGCGGCTATGCCGGCATTAGCCGCTTTGGAGGGGTCTGTCAGGTGGGCGACTAACCAACCCGCCGGAGAGTTCGCCCGGGACAACGGAATGGAAATCGTCTCGTCGGAGCTCTGCGCCATGATGTTGGCACCGGCAACGGCCGGTTCCGATATGGCCTCTCCGGGCATCTGTCCGGCCACGGCCAGTTGCGTGCCTGATGCATCGTACAGCTCCAGGCGTATGATTTGGTTGCCGCCGTGCCGTGCCAGTAATTGGTCCAGCTTGGCCGACATATTTTCCAGACTCTCAAGGCGGGCAATTTGATCGGCGATCAGGGTCGTCTGATTCAGCTGCTGTTCCTGGGTTAACTGTATGCTTTGTTCGATCAGACTGGTTTTGGCCAGTTGCCCAAGTTGATTCGATGAGTGCTGATAGGTCAGAAGCAGGCCTACGCCCAATATGCTCCCCAGGCCCAGGGAGAGGGCTAATGAAAGGGCGATAAAAACATGGCTTATGCGTTTGATGCTCACGACTTTCGCTGGGTGCCTCTCTTGCGGTATCAGGACGCAGATTCCCCGGATTTATGCGGCTTGTGGGGCTAGTGAACATTCCGCATACTTGCCAGGCAACCCGGTGCGATAGAATCAATCACGCAAGTTGCTGAATAATATATCGTTATTGTTATGATCTTCTTTTATTCAAAATAAATATACACCAGTTTCCCCGCGCTTGTGGGGATTTTGCCCTTGCTCCTGATACTCGAACATGTAAGTTGCCAGGGCCAACCGGGTAATTGTCGAGGTTACGTATGAATTCCAGACAGAGCTGGATAGCTCTGGCCGGCGGACTTCTCAGCGTGTTGCTTAGCGTGGCATTTGTCAGTTCGGGCCTGCCCAAATTGATGAATGAAGAGGTCGCGGCGATCGAGTTCGCAGTATGGGGCTTCCCACATTGGTTGCTATATGTGGTCGGTGGGACAGAGTTGCTGGGAGCCCTGGCGATACTGCACAGGCGTACCCTGCGATGGGGGGTTCTCTTGCTGGCTTGCGTGATTTGCGGCGGCATCGCCACTCATTTGAACTTTGGCGAATGGGAAGCGTTGCAGCAGTCGCTGGCCTTTGCCGTGATTCTGGCGGCGGTCGCCTGGTGGCCCCGCAGCCCTTCCTGAGCCTGATTATCCTGCTGAAGGGGTGACATGCGAGGTCAGTTTAGTCGGGTTTTTGCGACGAAAGTGACGTTGGAGGGCAGGTACCGACTGTTCCGGGTTCGCTTTTTTCGGGACATTTTGTACCATTTCGACCAACAAACAATGACTTGCCGATTCTGGCACAAAGGTTGCAAATCTATTGTTTAAGTCCAGCCGGCGGTTTCCCCCAGCTGCCGATTGAGACTCAGAAATTTGAATGCTCTTATTGGTTTCGAGTCATTCACATCCTGCGCCGCAGATTCTTCCCCCGGAACTGCGGCCTTTTTTTATTTTCCGATTGCTAAATCGATGCCAGGCTCTTTCCGGGAGTATCCCTTGGGCGGGAGAAAGTCCTGCTCGGACGTGTTCCGGGGGCGTGAGTCGAGAATCCGGGTTTCACTGGCCAGCTTGCCGTCCTTGAATCGCCGGCTGATCATGGGCAGCCCGCCTGAGGGCACCATCTCCGGCAACAGGTTTTCCGGAATGGGGAGTACGCCACTGCTGTTGAGTTGGCCTATGACATCTTGGTAAAAGCGGCTGGCGTCTTTAAAGATGGCGCCCAACTCCTCTCCGCCTTGCATATCGGCGGTCGGCCCAATGCAGTTTTCCTGGGCAAGTTTTTCCGCGCGATAGACCTGCAGCCACTTACACTGCTTTCCCAAAGCACTGGTTCCGGCCTTGCCGCTTTCAACCACCCTGATGCTGCCACTTTTAGGCTGGTCAGATAAGTCCACTACGCCGCCCAGCATGCCGGCAATCCATTCCCTTTGACCTTCGGGAAGGCTGGAGAGCTGTTCGCGTATCTCCCGGGCCAGGGGATCGATCGTGGCGGCAATCGATTCGGCAGCCTGCTGGTCGAGTACGGTATACCAGCTGTCGACATGATTGATCAGTATCAGGCTGGATGTGGCGCCCTCAAAGATAAGGCTGCGTTCGGGGCTTATGTTCATGCGCAGTCGATTCCCGTCAACCAGCATCTCCCCACGATAGCGGCCGCTCTCCGTGGAAAGCTCACCCCGTGATTCGATTTCAACCAGGGTGCCGGCTTGAACTCCGGGGCTGGCTAGTAAAGCCAGCGCAATTAATGAGGTTCTTGTCATGAGGTGTTTATCGCTAGTAGGCCTGGCCAATACCGGGGGCTGGGGAAACCCGGTACAGATCATTGGGTAGAATTCCTGCGCGGTCAACATTATATGAAAGCAGACAGTGCGGGGTGAGGTTTATAAATAGCGGTATAATCGCCGGATGGTGTCAGTATGTATGGTGCGTGGGGCGCTGTACGTTCTCGGAAACGGGCGGTGACGGACCCGTTAAGCGCTGTGTTTTGAACGGTGATGATTACAAAGGAGCGGCCAGGTGGCTGATGTGCTGACAACAAGAATTCAGAAATTGCATGACCTGGACCGGCCAGGCATCTGGCAGGCCTCGCGCAAGGGACTGGAAAAAGAATCCCTGCGTATTACTCCGCAGAATGAATTGGCTCAAACGCCACATCCGGAACTGCTTGGCGCTGCGTTGACCAATCGGTTTGTCACGACGGATTATTCCGAAGCCCTGCTGGAGTTGGTGACACCGGCGCTGGAAGACAGTGCCGCTACCCGCCAGTTTCTGTGTGATATCCACCAGTTCGTGTACGACGGACTGGGCGATGAACTGCTTTGGCCCGCAAGCATGCCTTGCGCTGTAGAGGGCGATGAGAACATCCCCATAGCCGAATTTGGCAAGTCCAATATCGGACATATGAAACACGTCTACCGGCGGGGCCTGAGCCATCGCTACGGTCGCATGATGCAGATCATCGCGGGCGTGCATTTCAACTTTTCGTTTTCCGACGAATTCTGGGAGGCCTATCAGCAGTTGCTGGGGTCTGAACTGGATCCCGCGGATTTTCGCAATCAGCACTACATGGGGCTGATCAGGAACTTCCATCGGACGGGCTGGCTGGTGCTGTATCTGTTTGGGGCATCTCCGGCGGTGTGCAAGGCGTTTCTGCGAGGCCGTGAAACAGATTTGCATGAATTCGACCAGGACACGTACTTTCATCCCCACGCCACCTCTTTGCGGATGAGTGACCTGGGCTACAAGAATCAGACCCAGTCCGCGATGAGGATTTCCGTCAATTCGCTGGAAGAGTATGTCAGGGACCTGGGCCGCGCTGTAAGCACTCTCCATCCACCATACCAACGCATTGGTGTTGAGGAAGACGGTGACTACCGTCAGCTGAACGCAAACCTGCTGCAAATCGAAAACGAGTACTACAGCATGATTCGCCCCAAGCGGGTTATCAGCAGCGGTCAACGGCCTACCAGTGCGCTGGCAGAAAATGGTGTCCAGTACATTGAAGTGCGGGCCCTGGATTTGAATGTATTTGATCCCGCCGGCGTCAGCGAAACCCAAATGCGTTTTCTGGAAGCCATGTTGTTGTATTGCCTGTTGAGCGACAGCCCTCCTATTGAGGATAGCGAGTACCAGGAGATGGGTGTCAACCAGGGACGGGTCGCCGGTCGCGGCAGGGAGCCGGGATTGACCCTTCTAAGGGATGGAAAAGAAATGCCCTTGACGGAGTGGGCGACAGAATTGCTGGACGGGGTAGCCAGGGTGTGTGAGTTGATGGACAACGGTTTTGACAAACCCCTGTACATGTCAGCCGTTGAGGCCCAGCAGGCCAGGGTCATGGATCCTGACCAAACGCCCTCGGCCAGGGTGCTCAGGGAAATGGCAGAAAATAATGAATCGTTTTTGCAGTTTGGAGCCAGGTGGGCGAGAAAGCACCAGCATTTTTTCCACGGCCTTCATCGATGCGATCCCGGTCGGGTGCGGCAGTTCACAACCGAAGCCAGCGCCTCGGTGGCCAGGCAACGTGACATGGAGCGCAAGGATACCTTGAGCTTCAAGCAATACCTTGAGGAATATTTCTCCGCGTAATGTGGCTTTACCGGTAGCGCAGATCAGGGAAAGAGGCCGCCCTTGGGCGGCCTCATGCCAAGCACTCTTGCCTGAATCTCTCAGTCTTTGAATCATGCGGCTGACATGTTCGGGTGATTTCGAATTGCGCGCCATCAAATGGTAGAACGCCGGCACCACGAACAGGGTCAGCAGGGTTGAGATGGTTACACCGAACATCACCACGATGCCAATTGGAATTCGGCTCTCTGCGCCGGCACCGAACGACATGACCAGGGGCAGGGCGCCGATGATGGTGCAGGTACTTGTCATCAGCACCGGTCTGAGGCGAATGGCTGATGCCTTGATAATGGCTTCATTGAATTCTTCTCCCGCATCTCGCATCTGGTTGGTGAACTCCACGATCAGCACGCCGTTCTTGGCCGCCAGGCCGATCAGCAAAATAATGCCGATCTGGCTGTAGACATTAATGCTCTGGTCAAAGAGCCACAGACCGCCCAGTGCGCCGGTCAGGGCCAGGGGTACGGACATCATGATGATGAACGGATGGCGGAAGCTCTCGAATTGAGCGGCCAGGACCAGGAACACAATGACCAGTGCGATCAGGAAGGTCCAGTACAAGGAACCGCCGGCCTGCTTGTATTCTCTTGACTCTCCATCCCAGCTGATTCGTGCTGTGGGCGGCAGTACATCCCGGGCGATGCTTTCAATTTCATCCAGGGCCTGGCCCAGTGGGAAGTCGCCTTCAAGGTCACCGGTTATCGTGATGCTGCGCAGTCGATCGAATCGGTTCAATTCTCTGGGTCCCGCGCTCTCCTCCAGGGTGACCAGGTTTCCCAGGGGTACCAGCCGTCCGTTAGTTTCCGAGCGCACATACAGGTTGCTCAAGTCGCTGGGGGTGGCCCGGTCTTCCTGGCGTCCCTGCAGGATCACGCGATACTCGCGGCCCCGGTCCACATAGGTCGTCACAATCCGTGAACCCAGCATGGTTTCCAGTGTTCGTCCGATATTTTGCAGGGAAACGCCCAGCGTGGCGGCCCTATCCCTGTCAACCAGGACACGAATCTGGGGTTTACGCTCGTTGTAGTCTGAATCCAGTCCCTTAAACTTGGGATTGGCCGAAGCGCGCTCAATTATCTGGTCCCGCCAGCGTGCAATTTCGTCGTATTCGCTACCACCCAGTACCATGGAAATTGCCTGGCCGCCCCATATGCCCAATCCCTGGGGCGTGTTGACCGAGGTCCTTACGCCCGGCAGGACAGCCAGTTTCTGGCGTACCCGTCCGGCAATGGACTCGGCGCTCTCGCTGCGCTTTGACCAGTCCTCCAACAAGACGATTGCCCTGGCAGAATTCACCTCGCCACCGCCCCAGCTCCCGGGCAGTCGGATAAGAGCACGCATGATATTCCCCGCACGCACCTCTTCCATGAGAATGTCTTCCATTTGCCTGGCGTAACGGTCGGTGTAGTCCATGCTCGACCCTTCAGGTCCCACCATGTATACCGAAAACACACCTCGATCTTCCTTGGGCGCGTACTCTGAGGGCAGGGCCTTGAACAGGAATACAGACAATGCGATCACGACGGCGGTAAACAGCAGTGTGATCCAGGTTCTTTCCAGGGACTTTCGTAGCAAGGCCTGATAACGGATAGATAGTGCCTGAAAGAAGTTGTCGACTCGCCGGGGCAGGCCGGTGCGTATGGCGTCGCCCTTGAGAATCTTGGAACTCAGCATGGGCGTGAGTGAGAGCGCTACGATGCTGGAGAAACCGACCGCCGCTGCCAGTGATACCCCGAACTCGGCGAACAACCGGCCCACGTTACCCTGCACGAATGAGATTGGCAGGAACACTGCCGCCAGCACCAGCGTGGTGGCGATTACGGCGAACTGGATTTCGCGACTGCCATCCAGTGCCGCCAGCAACTTTGGCTGGCCGTCTTCAATACGCCGGTAAATGTTTTCCAGCACAACGATGCCGTCATCTACCACCAGGCCAATCGCCAGCACCATGCCCAGCAATATCAACACGTTTACCGAATAACCCATTGCCAGCATGACCATGAATGTGGAGATGATGGAAATCGGGACCGTGAGGGCCGGAATAAGGGTGGCTCTCAGGCTGCCCAGGAACAGGTAAATCACAATCAGCACCAGGGTGAGCGAGAACGCCAGGGCCTTAAACACTTCACGCATGGAGGCATCGATAAACAGTGATCGATCGTAATTGACCTCCAAGACAACCGATGGAGGCAGGGACTCCCTCACATCATCAATAGCATCCCGGACGTTTTTGGCCACTTCTACTGTGTTGGCCCGTGAGAGCTGTTCAATTGCCAGGCTGATGGCGGGAATCCCGTTAGCCCTGGCCACGCTGCGGTCATCCTCGGCGGCTCGTCTGACCTCGGCGATATCTCCGAGACGAACCAGGGCACTGTCAGAGCCGCGTCCGATAACTAGCTCCCGGAAACTTTGCTCGTCGACCAGGCCGGTCTGGGTTCGCAGGGTGAATTCCAGCTGTTCGGATTCGAGACGCCCTGCGGGTAGTTCGATGTTTTCCCTTCTCAGGGCGGATTCAACGTCGGCCACGGTGAGGCCGCGTCCTGCCAGGGCGCGCCTGTCCATCCAGATCCGCATGGCATATCGGCGAGCGCCCGATAGCCGAACCCTGGCTACGCCCTGCACAGTGGAAAAGCGATCGATTAGCACGCGCTCGCCGTAGTCCGTTAGTTCCAGGTTCGACATGCTGTCGCTGGTCAGGTTGATGTACATGATGGCCCGGGTGTTGCTGTCCACCTTGGCGATCTCGGGGGTGTCGGCTTCCTCGGGCAGATTGCCCACCACCCGTGATACCCGGTCGCGGATATCGTTGGCGGCGCCATCAATATCCCGGGAAAGACTGAACTGCACATTGATGCTGGAGCGTTCGTCCTCGCTCTGGGAAGTGAGTTTTTCCACACCCTCCAGGCCGGCAATTCGTTCTTCGATGACCTGGGTAATCTTGGTTTCCACGACCTGGGCAGATGCGCCACGGTAGTTGGTGTCGATTGAGACCACCGGCGGGTCGATGTCCGGATACTCGCGCACCGGGAGCAGGGTTAATGACATCAGGCCCAGGATGACCAGTAGCAGGCTGAGTACGGTGGCGAATACCGGCCGTTTAATCGAGAGCTCGGAGAGTGTCATGGCTGGGTCTCATCGGCTGCCAGTTCTTTGAGCACCTCTACCTCGCTACCGACCTGCAAACGCTGTGTGCCTTCCACCACGATCATCTCGCCTTCCACCAGCCCGTCTACAATCTCCAGCTCGCCCGGGCGTCGTCGCCCGGTCTTTACCTGGCGCTTCTCCGCGCGCCCCTGGATAATCACAAAAACGTATTGTCGGCTTTGTTCTGAAATCAAGGATTGCTCCGGGATCACCAGTGCGTCGAATTCTTCCTGGATCAACACCACAGACATAAGCATGCCCGGCCGCAGCAGGCCCTCGGCGTTGGGAATGCGGGCGCGTATGGCTATCGACCGTGTCACCGGGTCAACCCGTGTGTCGATACTGATTACCTTGCCGGCAAACGCCGTGTCCGGGTATGCGATGCTCGTGGCATTAATTTCCAGGCCCGGCTTGAGCTTGGCCATCAATACCTCGGGCAGATAGAAATCCAGCTTGATGGTGTCCAGGTCATCCAGGGTGGTAATGATCGTGCCAGGTGATACCAGGCTGCCGGCGCTGATTCGGCGCAGGCCCACGTAGCCGTCAAACGGAGCCCTTATGGTCAGATCTGCCAGGCGGGCAGTGGCGGCCTGCACCCTGGCCTGGTCGGCCTCCATTGCAGACTGAAGTTGCTTGAGTTCCGATTGGGAAATGGACTTTGTGCGATCAAGTTCTTCGGCCCGCTTAAAATTGCTGCGGCTTTCGCTGAAATCAGCGCTCGCCACTGCCAGGTTTGCCCTGGCCTCGTCGGTATCCAGCTCTACCAGTACCTGGCCGGCCTTTACCAACTGGCCTTCCTCGAAAAGAAATCTGGAGACTCTTTCGGAAACCTTTGAGGTGATGTTGACTGACTCGTTGGCCATGGTGGTGCCCAGGCTCTCTGCCTGCATGGGCATGGACATTCTCGTTACCTTCTTTGCGATAACCGGTGCCTGCTGGGCTAGCAACAAGGGTGAGGAAAACGCCAGGACAATGCTGGCCAGGGACAAAGTTATCCGTCTGATAGTCATCGATTTAAGCTCTTTATGGGGGTGCCGTGCTGGCGCACCCAGTTGCCATGTAATGTCTGCATCCGGCCCGTCAACTCACCGGCCTGTTCACCTATTCTGCGTCCGTCCACTTCCAGCACGGGGGTCAATTCGCCCATTGTGCCCGTGGTAAACATTTCGTCCGAACTGTACACCTCGGTCAGCGACAGGTTTTTCTCCACTACCGTTTCGCCATCCTCCCGTGCCAGCTTGATCACCATGGCCCGGGTGATGCCCGGAAGACAGCTGTCGGCATGGGGAGTATAGAGCACACCTTTTTTTC
>JAOTSW010000249.1 GCA_029864735.1 Chromatiales bacterium
AGTGCAATGCCATCATGGGTCCGCCCATGATCAGCCGGGAGGCCTTGGGGGTATAACCGCCGGCGGATTCGGCCAGCGTTTCCAGGGGCGTGCCAAGCATGGTCAGGTAGTTCCCCGGTTCTGCGATGCCGCTACCGGTAACCGTGGTGATGCGGGAGACCAGGGGTTGGCCTTCCTTAACCGCCAGGTAAATTGCCGCCAGGGTGGCCACGTTCTGACACAGGTAACCGATGTCGATAGGTAGTTTGCCG
Source organism: Chromatiales bacterium (assembly GCA_029864735.1). Classification (GTDB taxonomy): domain Bacteria; phylum Pseudomonadota; class Gammaproteobacteria; order Steroidobacterales; family BM003; genus CAKZML01. Next base: position 252 of record JAOTSW010000249.1, read on the forward strand.
GCGGGCACTTCCTTGCCGCTCAGCACCTGGATCAACTGGCGTTCACCGCCGGCAGGGTAAATTGTGAAAAGCTTTTCCAGTTGAAAGCGTGGATCGCCCAGTCGTTCGATAGCGGCGGACATGGCGTCCATAGCCTTAAGCTTGTCCCGTTCGATGGCCACCAGCGCGTGCTGGGCACCCAGCGTATCCAGTACGATTTTCGCGCCCAGCAGAATCTGGTCTGCCTGCTCTCGCATCAGCATGTCGTCGCAAGAGATGTAGGGCTCGCACTCGGCACCGTTGATTACCAGGGTGATTCCGCCGCTGGCAGCTGCACCGGCCAGCTTGGTGGCAGTGGGGAAGGTGGCGCCTCCCAGTCCGGCAATTCCCGCATCGCTTACCCGTTTGAGCAGGGTGGGCAGATCCAGACTGTCCGGATCAAGAGCCGGAAGGAAGTTGCCGAATTCATTTTTGTGGTCGGGTTCCAGCACCAGGCAGTCGCCCATCAGGCCGCTGGGATGGGGGATGGGCAAGCGTTGAACGCCCAGCACTGTTGCCGAAGTCGGTGCATGCAGGCTGCAGGAAATCTCTCCATCGGGCCTGGCAATCTGCTGGTAGCCCAGCACCCGGTCTCCTGCGTTGACCACCGGCACGGCTGCCCGGCCGGCATGTTGATTCAATGGCAGGATCAGGCGCGTCGGGACAGGGGCGGTTCTGAGGGTGCCCGCGGTGGACTCCAGCTTGTGGCCGTTGAGCTTGAGGCCACCGTGAAAACTTTTAGCGCGGGGTGATTCGTTCATCATCTCAATCCGCGCACTTTTTACTGATGTCTGCCGGTGCTGGCTTGGGCCAGCTCCATGCCGCCAGTCCGGTTTTCACTACCACCATGTCTATGCAGTCTACCGGGCAGGGTTCCAGGCACAGGTCGCAGCCAGTGCATTCACTGGCGATGACCGTATGCATTTGTTTTGGACCACCGACAATGGCATCCACCGGGCAGGCCTGTATGCACAAGGTGCAGCCGATGCAGGTGCCCTCGTCGATGACAGCCACCGTGGTGGGTTTTTCCTCGCCATTCTCCGGATTTAGCGGCTTGGCCTCCCGGCTGAGCAAGTCTGCCAGGGCACGAATCGTGGGTTCACCTCCGGGAGGGCACTGGTTGATGTCCGCGCGGTTATCGACGATTGCCTCGGCATAGGGCCGGCAACCGGCGAAAGAGCATTGGCCGCACTGAGTCTGGGGAAGCAGTGCATCCACCTGGTCCACCACCGGATCACCCTCGATGCGAAAGCGCTGGGCGGCGAAGCCCAGGGCCAGGCCAAAGGCCAGGGCGAGTGATGTCAGGAGCAGTATCGCGACCATGAGACTACGCCAGGCCCGTGAAGCCGAGGAATGCCATGGACATCAGACCCGCTGTAATCAAGGCGATGGCGGCCCCCTGGAAGGGCTCGGGAACATCGGCCATGGCCATGCGTTCACGCATGGCGGCAAACAGGGCAAGCACCAATGAGAACCCGGTGGCGGCGCCAAAGCCATACACCAGAGATTCCACAAAGGTATGGGATTCCTGGACATTGAGTAATGCGACACCCAGTACGGCACAGTTGGTCGTGATCAGGGGAAGATATATTCCCAGCACCTGGTAAAGCAGGGGGCTTACCTTCTGCACCATCATTTCTGTAAATTGCACCACCGCGGCAATCACCAGGATGAAGGCGATGGTGCGCAGGTATTCCAGTTCCAGGGGAGCAAGCAGGTATGTGTCTACCAGGTAACTGCAGGCCGCCGATACCGTCAGGACAAAGGTAGTTGCGGAAGCCATGCCCAGCGCACTTTCCAGTTTTCTGGAAACACCCATGAACGGACACAGACCAAGAAACTTCACCAGGACGAAGTTATTGACCAGTACCGTGCTCAGGATGATTAGCGCCAGCTCTTTCATCGACAGGTGCTACTTGATTCGCATGCCGGGCTCGGCGCCTTCGTCCGGTGACAGGATGAAGATATCCGCACCACCGGGGCCTGCGGCGAGCACCATGCCCTCGGATACGCCGAAGCGCATCTTGCGAGGCTTGAGATTTGCGACCATAACTGTCAATCGACCGATCAGTTGTTCAGGGTCGTAGGCGGCCTTGATGCCGGCGAATACGTTACGTGTTTCGCCTCCGATATCCAGGGTCAGTTGCAGCAGTTTTTCTGCACCTTCAACCTGTTGTGCGTTGACGATGCGCGCAACCCTCAGGTCTACACTGGCGAATGTATTGATATCGATTTCGTCGGCGATGGGGTCCATGGGTTTTGTTTTCTCCGTGGTCTTCAGGTCTTCGCGTGAGGCTTCTACCATGGCGTTCACAGACTTCGGGTCTACTCGAACGGCCAGGGGTTTGAATGTTTCGATACGGGTTCCCAGCAAGGGAGAAGAAAGGCTCTCCCAGTCCATCTCGCCAGAGGCGAGGAATTGTTCCGCCCGCTGGGCAATGCCCGGCAGTACAGGCTTCAGGAATCCCATCAGTACCCGGAACATATTCAGCCCTTGGGTGCAGACCGCCTGCACCGCGTGCAGTTGTTCGGGATCCTTGGCCATGACCCAGGGCTTGTGGGTGTCAATGAACTGATTGGCCTTGTCTGCCAACGCCATGATCTCGCGCATGGCCCTGGCAAATTCTCTCGCCTCATAGGCCTGGGCGATACCCTCGCTGGCCTGGCTGAATTCTTCAAACAGGGCGGGGTCCATTAGTTCATCAGACAACTGGCCGTCGAACCGCTTGCTGATGAAGCCGGCACAACGGCTGGCAATGTTTACCAGCTTGCCAACCACATCGGAATTTACCCTGGCGGTGAAATCTTCCAGGTTCAGGTCTATGTCGTCGATGCCGGCACCCAGCTTACTGGCGTAGTAGTAACGCAGGTACTCGGGATCCAGGTGATCCAGGTAGGTGCGGGCGGTGATGAAGGTGCCCCGGGACTTGGACATCTTCTGACCATTCACTGTC
>JAOTSW010000250.1 GCA_029864735.1 Chromatiales bacterium
CTGCTCCCGAGCGGGCCGCTGCCAGGGCCGATCAACCTGGCTAACAGACGCAAACGCGCAGGAACTATACAAATCCAGCAATTTTTAGGCCAAGTATGGGATTTGTTGCTATCGCTTGGTTTTGCCGGATTCCTGATTGGCCCCCCTGGGAAAACCGTAAAAAAATCCGACACATTTGCTTATGAGAACCGGCGCGTTCACTGATTCCAACGATACCGGTGCCTATCCGGGGCATCTTGACCCTACTCCGGGATGCTCAACTGCTTGGGAGTTCGGGCGGCCAATAGCGTAGAATGCTCCCCAGTTTATTTGTCAGTGCGAGTTGCCTGTGCCCCAGTCCCGATTGCGTCTTGAATTCCCTAACCAGGGTAGCCCGTTGACGCGTTGGCTGGCCCTGGTTGTGGCGGCAGTAGGTTTTGCCGTTGCCATGACTCTCGGGTTAGTATTTTTCGTGTTCTTTCTGGGCCTGGCGCTGGTGGCGCTGGGGGTTGTCGCGCTAAGAGTATGGTGGTTGAAGCGTAAACTTGGCATTTCCGGTGGGCCAATGCCGAACAGACCAAGGCCAGAGGCGGATGGGAGCGTTATTGAGGGCGAATATCACGTGCTGGACGGTGAATCCAAATCGCACCACGACAGGGACCAGAAGTAATGATTCATGAAAGGCGTAGAAAGCCCAGGAGCAAAGGCATACGCAAGGTTCCCCTGGTCCTGCTTAGCTATTTTCTTTTTGTACTTCTCATCGCCTGGTATTTCGAGAACCAGGCGACGTCTACCCTTATCGTGGTTCGGCATGCTGAAAAAGCGTTGCTGCCGGCGGACGATCCGGGCCTTAGCGAGGACGGGCAACTGCGATCCCATCTGCTGGCTGAAATGCTATCCGATGTGGACGTAGTGGCCGGTGTGGATGCGATATATGTCACCCGCACCCGGCGCAGTGAGGAGACGGCGAGGCCGCTGGCCAACCGTCTGAAGTTGCCACTTAATTATTACGAGGCCCAGGACTACGAGGGACTGAAGGTCACGATAGAGAAGCAGCACAAGGGGAAGATTGTTCTGGTGGTGGCTCACAGCAATACTGCTCCGGCAATTGTCTCCCAGTTCAGCGGCAGCAAGCGTATCGAGCCAATCGCTGATGACCAGTACCACGACATGTTTATTCTCAGTCGTCCCTGGTTCGGCAAGGTTAAAACACTGGCCCTGAAATATGGCAAGATCCGCGTGGAGAATCCCAACGCTCCAGTTACGGACTCACCCAAGAGCAACTAGTCCCGGTCAGGCTTCCTGGTTTCCTGGCTCTTCGGTCAGGCTCTGTTTACGCCTGGACTGTTCACGCCAGTTGTGTACCCGGCTCATGAGATTGTGCTGCCACACGATTAAAGAAGGCGTCAGCAACAAGGTCACCACCGTCGAGAAGGCCAGGCCGCCGGCAATTACCGTCGCCAGCTGAGTCCAGAACTGGGATGAGGGCGCCCCGATAGTGATATCCCTGTTGAGGAAATCCAGGTTCACGCCAAGCACCATGGGCAAGAGCCCGAGGATGGTCGTGACCGTGGTCAGCATCACGGGACGAAGCCGTTGGGTACAGGTTCGCAGAATGGCCTCTACCGGCTCAAATCCCGCCTTGATCAGGAAATTGTAGGTATCAATCAGAACGATGTTGTTGTTCACGACAATGCCGGCCAGGGATATCACGCCCACACCACTCATTATGACGCCGAAGGGCATCCCGGAAATTATCAGGCTGAGTAAGACGCCTCCAATACTGAACAGGACAGCGGTAAGAATCAGCCCGGCCTGGAAGATGCTGTTGAACTGGGTCACCAGGATGATCGCAATCATGAACACCGCTATCAGCAATGCGGTTTCCAGGAATTCAGTGGCTTCACGCTGATCCCGATCTTCTCCCTTGAATGTGATGTCTACCCGGGGATCCAGGTTTAGCCGGGGCAGCGCCTCTTTTATGCTGTGAACGACATCGTCAGCCAGGACCCCGGGCACGAGGTCCGCCTGTACCGTGAGAGTCCGGCGCATGTCAGAGCGCTGGATGGTGCCCACCTTTTGTACAGGCGTGCGCGTCACGAAAGTGCTGATTGGCACCATGCCGCCGCGGGAGGGAACGCGCAGCTTGTCAATCTGGTCCAGGCTGCGGAACTCGGCCGGGTAGCGCACTCTTATATCGATTTCGTCATCGGCATCGTCAGGACGGTATTCCCCGATCTTCATGCCGTTGGTCACCAGCTGCACGGTGTTGCCGACGATGGTGATGTCGGCGTCAAATTCGGCTGCCTTGGCCCGGTCAACAGTGAGCTTCCACTCAATGCCCGGTAGTGGTCGGGAGTCTTCAACATCTATCAACCCCGGCAGTGCGTTCAACGCGGCGCGCACTTGCCCGGTGGCAACCTCAAGGGCTATCGGATTGGCGGAGCTGAGTTCCAGGTTAATCGGTTTGCCAGAGGAGGGCCCCATTCTTGGGGTGGAGGTCTGGATCACGATGCCTGCCAGGTCACTGGTGCGCTCCCGTACCTCCAAGAGTATCTGGTTCGCTGGCCGGCGAAGACGCCAGTTCACCAGTTTCAGTCGCACGGTGCCGATGACATCCTCCGCTTCGCGTTCTCCTCGGCCGGTGCGCACATAGACGCTTTCAAACTCCGGCATATCGATGATCCGGTTTTCGACCTGCCGGACGATGGCGTCCATTTCCGATACGGCGTAATCACCGCGCGCCCTGATTTCCAGGCTGGCGGTTTCAGGTTCCACGTTGGGGAAAAATTCCACACCGCGGCCGAATTTCCCGTACATCATGAACAATGTGAGGAGCAGGCCTGTCAGGGCGAGAGCAACCGTACCGGGTCGTTTGAGGCTTGGGGCGAGAACACCAAGGTACTTGCCGGTCCAGCCGGTGATGGTCTTCAAGTCGCCCAGTTCCGCCGCCGCCAGGTTGCGGCGTGCGGTTTCGCTGATGGCGCCGGGCTTGCCAAAAATGCCGCCCAGGGTCGGCACGAAGATCAGCGCCATGAACAAGGAGGCGGTCAGGGTGATTATCAACGTGATCGGCAGGTACTTCATGAACTCACCGGAAATGCCGGGCCAGAACAGCAGCGGGAAAAATGCAGCGAGGGTCGTGGCCGTGGAGGCGATGATCGGCCAGGCCATCCGTTTGGATGCCACCGAGTAAGCCATGACACGGGTCATGCCCTCGGTCATTTTTCGA
>JAOTSW010000086.1 GCA_029864735.1 Chromatiales bacterium
GTTGCTGACTGTCCCGGACGATGGTTTATTCATCTCGCCCACAGATTTCAACTGTATGGGCTATTGCGTACCGGCAACTGTGGCGGCCAAGCTGGTCAACCCCCAAAAACAGGTTATCGGCATCGTGGGCGATGGCGCTTTCCTGATGTCGGCGATGGAATTGCTCAATGCCAGTGCACGCAAGCTGGGGATCGTCGTGCTGGTCTTCAACGATGGCGAACTGTCTCAAATCGCCCAGGCCCAGGAAATCCCCTATAACCGAAAGACCTGCACGATTGTGCCCAGCCCGGACTACGAGGCACTGGCCAAGGCTATCGGCTGCGCCTTCGTAAGGATTAGCGACAACTCCCAGGTTGCCACCGGTATTACCACCGCTTTTGATCAGGGCCGCCAGGGACCGGTCCTGGTGGATGTGCGCATAGACTACAGCAAACGCACCCAGTTCACGGAAGGGACCCTCAAGACCACTCTGAAACGCTTCGATCTGCCCAGCAAAGCCCGGATCGTGTCCCGCGCACTGTGGAGACGATTCAAAAATTGATCGGAATACTCAGTCGTAGGCAGACAATTCTTTCTCGAACAGCATCGCCTGGTCACGGAAGGCCTTGAACTCCAGGTGATTGCCACTAGGGTCCTTGATAAACATGGTCGCCTGCTCCCCGGCACGGCCGGCAAAGCGGACCTGGGGCTTGATCACAAAATCCACCCCCGCCTCTTGCAGACGCTTCTGCAAACTCTGGAACTCATCCCATTCCAGGATGGGGCCGAAATGCGTTGCCGGCACCTGCTCACCGTCCACCGGGTTTCGTGATGTGACCGGGTGCTCGGAAACGGGCACCAGATGCGCCACTAACTGGTGACCAAAAAAATTGAAATCAATCCAGCGGGTTGACTCACGGCCTGTTTCACAGCCGATGGTCTCACAATAAAATTCACGCGCCGCCGCAAGGTCGGTAACGGGAAACGCCAGGTGAAAACGGGGGTATGTCATCTCTGCCTCGGGGTTGCTCTGCAAATCCGGCACCGAGCATACCACTGCAAGCACCTAACTGGCGTCATGCCTGCCACCGAACGCGATACAGGGGCTCAGCCCCCATCCGGAGCCGGTCACGCAGCCTTTTTCTGCTCCTGCTTCTGACCGTGAACCATGACCCCGACTATGTCGGACAACTGTTCAGAGATCAGGTCGATCAGATCGTCCAGGGAGAGAATACCGACCAGGAATCCTTCCTCATCCACGACCGGTGCCCTGCGAACACCCCAGTCCCTCATGGACTTGATTGCGTCGGTGACGTCGCCGTCCTCATCCAGGGTCAGCAAGCGGGTTCCCGTGAGATCGCCGACTCGCAAATTCATGGAAACCATATCCAGGGCCAGCACCTCCAGCACCAAATCCCGGTCAGTGACAATGCCCACTGGCTTCCAGGCGCCCTCGTCGCCTTCGACCACTACCACTGTGCCGACGTGATGATCGCGCATAATCCTGGCCGCAGCGCCGATGTCCTCGGCTTTATCAACAACCACTACTCCGCGATTACAGACTTCTCCAATAGTCATAGTTCTGCACCTTCCATGTTTGTGCGCCGTAATGGTTATTTTGTTGCGCCGGGGGGCAAGCTGTCTTTAAGTAATTGCCGAACAAAAATTACGCCTGTAACAGGCCCTCCCAACCATAATCGAAAGATCTGCCTGGGAAATCCTGCACAAGGACACACGCTGGTTCGTTTCCCGCAGTAAGGGGCATTTCCTGAACTCTGCAAAGCACCGGTTCAGCCGTCCACTGGCGGTGCCGGAGTGAAGCCTATATCGTTATCCCAAGACGAATTGGAAAGGACCTCACAGGATGATCAGTCACCAGGAATTACCAAAACAGTTCGCCCGGGTACACGGTCGGCGCATGGCCTACACGGAAATGGGACACGGTGATCCGATAGTCTTCCTGCACGGCAACCCCACCTCCTCCTACCTGTGGCGAAACATCCTCCCCGGACTGGCAGACCTGGGTCGTTGCATCGCGCCCGACCTGATCGGCATGGGCGATTCCGACAAACTCCCAGACAGCGGACCGGAAAGCTATCGCTTTGTGGAGCACAGGCGCTACCTGGACGGGCTGCTGGAACAACTCGGCGTGGATAAGAACGTCATCCTGGTCATTCACGACTGGGGGTCTGGCCTGGGCTTTGACTGGGCCAATCGTCACCGGGACGCGGTCAGGGGAATCGCCTACATGGAGGCGCTGGTGCGGCCGGCCAGCTGGGACGAGTGGCCGGAAGTCATTCGCCCCATCTTTAAGGGTTTTCGCTCCGAGGCGGGAGAATCCATGGTTCTGGAAAAGAACGTATTCGTGGAAAAAGTGCTGCCCGGATCGGTGCTGCGCGGCCTGACTGATGAGGAAATGGAGGTATACCGGCGTCCTTTCCTGAACCCCGGTGAGGATCGCCGCCCCACCCTGAGTTGGCCACGGCAGATACCCCTTGACGGAGAGCCAGCGGATGTCACCCGCATTGCCAGCGACTACTCGGAATGGATGGCCGGCAATTCGATTCCCAAGCTATTTATCAATGCCGAACCCGGAGCCCTGCTGACCGGAGCAATACGGGAATATTGCAGGAGCTGGCCCAATCAACAGGAAGTAACGGTCAGGGGAAGTCATTTCATCCAGGAAGATTCACCTGGGGAGATTACCCGGGCGCTGCACGACTGGGTCTCCGGGCTCTAGACAGCCAGGCTCACCCCAGCGCCGGCGCTCTTTCATGGCTGATACCTCTGAACAGCCAGATGGCGGCCACCATGATGGTCATGGTCAGGGCCATGGGAAAGGCGCTGCCGTCATCAAGAAACAACACAAGCGCTGAACCGGCGGCGCCACCAAACATTTCCAGGGCGCCCAGTGTGGCGGCCGCCACGCCCCCGCCGCCATCGGTCATGTCCAGCGCCCTGGCCGGGGCGGCGGCAAAAATCGGTCCCGAGGAAAAGAAGACTATGGCCACGATGGCGCTAAGGCAGATCGGATCCAGCCACGCGGAGCGGGATGCCAGCAGCAGGACGATCACGCCTGCCGAGCCCAGTACCAGGGACATTGTCATTAACCGGTCTGCTTCCATCTTGCCAGCCATACGGCTGGCCAACAGGCTGCCCAGGCAAAACGCCAGCACCTGGGTGCCCTGGTAATAGGCATAGTGTTCAATGGCGACGCCGTAACCGTTGACCAGGATAAAGGGCGCTGCGGTCACGAAAGCGAAAATCACACCCAGGCAACATCCTGACATTAGCGAGTAACCCACGAACCGGGGGTTGGTAAACAGGTTCCGGTAGGCCAGGTAAACCCGTCCCGGCTGCATGGCCTGGAAATCCCGGGTTGCGGTTTCCTGCAGAAAAACCTTGATCAGGGCGACCACAATCACCGAGGCGATGGCCAGGAAGAGAAAATTTGCCTGCCAGCCCAGCCAAATATGGATATAGCCACCAATTACTGGCGCCACAGCAGGAGCCAATGCCCAGAGGACGCCGAACAGCGCCATGGCTCGCACCCTGTCGCCCTCGTCAAACAAGTCCCTGATAACCGCCAGCACTACCACGCCCTCGGCTGCCGCAGTAAGGCCCTGGAAGATTCGGGCTGCCAGCAATTGCTCAATAGTCTGGGATGCCGCACAAGCCAGGCTGGATATCCCGAACAAGACCATGGCCACCATCAGTACCCGTCGCCTGCCATAGCGATCCGCCATGGGTCCATAAACGAATTGCCCCAGCGCAAAAGCCAATACATTCAAGGTGACAGTGAGCTGAACCATGTTCTGGCCGGTCCCGAAGTAGCCTGGAAGATCCGGCAGGCTCGGGACATACAAATCGGTGGATGCCATGCTGAGAATACTGGCGCAAAGCAGTACCCCGAATATTATCCGCCGACTGGTCAACATGCGCTCAACACCGGCCATCTCGCTGTGCGCAGATCACCGGTCCGGGCTCCATCATTCCATAACACCGAGAATCCCGGCGTGGTGACGCAGGTGGTCCTCCATAAAGCTGGACATGAAATAGTAGCTATGGTCGTAGCCCTCGTGGAAACGCAGGTCCAGGCCCAATCCTGACTGCCGACAGGCGGCTTCCAGACTCTCCGGGAACAACTGCTCCTCGAGAAACTGGTCAGCCATTCCCTGGTCCACCAGCAGCGGACTGCGTTCAGCTCCATCCAGCAGGTTGGCCGCAATGACCGAGGCATCATAGGCGTCCCACCGGGAGCGATCCTCCCCCAGGTAATTGGAAAAAGCTTTTTGCCCCCAGGGGCACAGCGATGGCGCGCAAACAGGTGCAAAAGCAGATATTGAGCGATATAACTCGGGGTGTTTTAACCCAATCGTCAAGGCCCCGTGCCCCCCCATGGAATGCCCAAATATCCCTTGCCTGGCGGGGTCCAGCGGGAACCTGGACATGACCAGTTCCCGAAGCTCCCCGATGACATAGCTGTACATCCGGTAATGATCCGACCAGGGCTCCCGGGTTGCATCCAGGTAAAACCCGGCGCCAGAACCAAAGTCCCAATCGACATCTTCCCCCGAGAGCCCCAGGCCCCGTGGACTGGTATCCGGCGACAACAGGGCCAGGCCCAGTTCCGCAGCCACCCGCTGGGCGCCCGCCTTGATGGCGAAGGTTTCTTCGGTGCAGGTCAGCCCTGCCAGGTAGGTAAGCCCAGCCACCGGGCCCCGGCTTGCCGCCGGCGGCAAATAAAGCGAAAACCGCATCGGACAACCCAGCAGCGGGGACTGGTGTGCGTAGAAGCGCTGCTCACCACCGAAGCAAGCATGCTTACTGAGCAGCTCCAGGCCCATTAATACACCACCACCGAACGAATACTCTTGCCCTCATGCATGAGATCAAATGCGTCGTTAATCTTCTCCAGCGGCATGGTATGGGTAATCAGGTCGTCAATATTGATCTTCCCCTCCATGTACCAGTCCACGATGGTGGGCACGTCGGTCCTGCCTCGTGCGCCGCCGAACGCGGTACCGCGCCAGGAGCGACCGGTCACCAGTTGGAAAGGCCGGGTAGAAATTTCCTGCCCGGCGCCGGCCACACCGATAATGACGCTCTCGCCCCAGCCCTTGTGGCAGCACTCAAGCGCCTGGCGCATGGTGTTCACATTACCGATGCACTCGAAGCTATAGTCGGCGCCGCCGCGGGTAATATCCACGATGGCCTCAACAACGTTGTCCACCTCCCTGGCATTGATGAAATCCGTCATCCCGAATTTCTTCGCCAGCTCCACCTTGGACGGATTGATGTCCACGCCGACGATCTGCCTTGCGCCCACCATGCGGGCACCCTGGATCACGTTCAGTCCAATGCCACCCAATCCGAACACCACGACTCTGGAGCCGGGTTCCACCTTGGCGGTGTAAATCACTGCACCGATACCCGTGGTGACGCCGCAACCTATGTAACAGACCTTGTCAAAAGGCGCATCCTTGCGAATCTTGGCCAACGCGATCTCCGGCAACACGGTGTAGTTGGAGAACGTAGAGCAGCCCATGTAGTGCAGGATGGGCTTGCCATTAATGGAGAAGCGACTGGTGCCGTCCGGCATCACCCCCTTGCCCTGGGTCTCACGGATCGCCTGGCAGAGGTTGGTCTTGGGATGCAGGCAGTAATCGCAGCCCCTGCACTCGGGGGTGTACAGAGGTATCACATGGTCTCCCGGACGCAGGGAACTCACCCCGGGGCCGACATCCACCACGACTCCAGCACCCTCGTGCCCCAGGATTGCCGGAAATTCACCCTCCGGATCGTCGCCGCTCAAGGTAAATGCGTCAGTGTGGCAAATTCCGGTGGCCCTGAGTTCTACCAGGACTTCTCCGTGCTTTGGGCCATCGAGTTGCACGGTCTCGATCTCGAGAGGTTTCCCTGCCGCGTAGGCTACTGCTGCACGCACATCCATCGCTATCTCCATAACTGTTATATTTATTCAATGCCCTGCCCTTAAATTCCTCGGATATCGGCAGAAAACCCGATAGTGGCGTCAGGGTCAGGACATACTGACTCCGAAAGTATAGAATTGCGCGCCTTTTTCCAAGAAATGGCTGCACCCGGCAGCCAAATGAGGATTGCATCATGTCGTTTCCAAAACCCTTTTACCGCTGGCGCCCCCATCCCTGGCATGGCCTCACCCCAGGCAGAAAGCCGCCGGTCTATTTGAACGCCTATATCGAAATCACGCCGTTCGATACGGTGAAATATGAGCTGGACAAGGAAACCGGTTACCTGCGCGTAGACCGTCCCCAGCACACCTCGTCACGTCCGCCCATGCTATACGGCCTGGTGCCGAAGACTTATTGCGGCGACCGGGTGGGCGTCCTCTGTGGCGACAACATCAAGGGCGATGGCGATCCGCTGGACATCTGCGTGATTAGCGAGCGCCCAATCAGTCATGCAGACATCATCATGAGCACCCGGGTGATAGGCGGCCTACAGATGATTGATGACGGCGAAGCCGATGACAAAATTATCGCCGTGCTGGAAAACGACACCATCTGGTCTGGCGTGGAAGACCTGGACAGCCTGCCGGCCATCATGGTCGATCGCCTGATCCATTACTTCAATACCTACAAGCTCGCCCCGGGTGATCCCCCGGAAGAGAAAATCAAGCGCGCCTATGACCGGGCACATGCCGAAAAGGTCATCGTGGCGTCAATGGAGGATTACGAGGAAGCCTTCGGCGGGTAGCTAACCGCCGGGCGTTGATTCCCTAAAGGCAATGCTGCCTCAGTTAGCCGGGTCGGCCTTTGGCCCGCGCGGCAGCACTTTCCACAGCACCAGGTATCCCCAAATCGCTGCGACCAGGGTACCCGCCAACACACCCAGCCTGTCCACTGCCAACAAGTTGACGGACGTTTCCTCGAAAGCCAGGGACGAGATAAACAGGCTCATGGTAAATCCAATACCGCAAAGTACTGACAAACCATAAAGGCTGGACCAGGTAACTCCCTCAGGCAGTGAGCCCAGGCCCAGCCTGGCACCCAGCCAGGTCAGGCAAAACACACCCACCTGCTTGCCCACGATCAGTCCCAGGGCAATACCCAGGGGCAACGGCTCCAACAAGGAACCCATACTCAGCCCTGACAGGGATATCCCTGCATTGGCGAAGGCGAAAATCGGCAAGATGGCGAAGGCCACCGGGCCGTGCAAGTCATGCTCCAGGCGACGCAAGGGCGAATAACCGTCCTCATCAGCAGCCAGTGGAATAAAGAACGCCAGGGCAACACCGGCAAGAGTGGCATGCACCCCGGACTTAAGCACCGAAACCCATAGCACCAGTCCCACCAGGATATAGGCCAACTCGGAACGTACGCCCCGCCAACTCATCAGCGCCAGCAAAGCTACGCAGACAGCCGCAACCGACAAGGAGGACACCGAAAGATCCGAGGTATAAAACAGGGCAATCACTACGATAGCGCCAATATCATCAAGAATCGCCACCGAAAGAAGGAAAACCTTGAGCCCGGTAGGAACCCGGTCGCCCAACAAGGCCAGCACGCCAAGTGCGAACGCGATATCGGTTGCCGCGGGTATTGCCCAGCCCTGCATGGCAATGTTATCGCCCCAGTTAAAGTAGGCGAAAATCATGGCAGGAAAAACCATGCCCGCCACCGCAGCCACCGCCGGCAAAGCCAGCTTGCTCAGGTCAGACAGCTCGCCCTCGAGCAATTCGCGTTTCAGTTCGAGTCCGATCAAGAAGAAAAACACGGCCATCAAGCCGTCGTTGATCCACAGAAGTAAGGGTTTGGAGAGGCCAAAGTCTCCCAGCATGACCGTGAACGGCACCTCCAGGAGAGAATTGTAGATGCCCGCCAGGGGACTGTTCGCCACCACCATTGCGAGTACCGCCGCAACCATGAGCATCAGTCCGCCGGCTGTCTCCAGCTTGAGAAAGTCCTTAATCCCGCTGAGTACCATCCTTCACTCCATCATTGCTGATTCGGGGGGGAGGGGTATTTCCCCCACACCACCCTGGCTAGCCTATCCCAAATTGACTAGATTTTAGCCTTTTCGATGATGTGAACATCGCGCTGGGGAAACGGAATACTGATACCCTCGGCGTCGAAACGTTTCTTCATACGTTCGTTCAGATCAAACAGAACGGGCCAGTAGTTCTCGCTTTTAACCCAGGGGCGCACAACGAAGTCGACGCTGCTCTCTCCCAGGGTCATCAAGCCCACTACCGGCTCGGGCTCGGGAAGAATACGGTCGTCCTCGGCCATGACTTCCCTGATAACCGCCTTCACCTTGTCAATATCGTCCGAGTAGCTGACACCAAAGGTCAAATCCACGCGTCTCTCCGACTTGGCCGTGAAATTAGTGATCGTACCGCTGGTTAACTGAGAATTGGGGATAACAATACTCTTGTTGTCGGGGGTGCGAAGACGGGTATTGAAGATATGTACCTCTTCGACCGTGCCGGCTGTTCCGGCTCCCTCAATAAAGTGCCCGACGCGGAACGGCCGGAAAACCAACAACAGGATGCCCGCGGCAAAGTTCCCGAGAGACCCCTGTAATGCCAGGCCGACGGCAAAACCCGCAGCACCCAGGGCGGCCACAAATGAGGTGGTTTGCACACCCATCTGGGCAATGGCGGCGAGGATCACGAAGGTCAACAACGCGAAATAGACGATGTTGCCTACAAAACGCACCAGCATGGGATCGCCAGAGCCCTTCTCCAACAACTTGGTGACCGCGCTGCCCAGTTTGCGGGCAACCCATTTACCGATGATAAATATTGCCAGGGCGGTGACAATCTTCAGGCCAAACTCCACGGAGAGGATTTGGGCCTGTGCCAGTAATTTGTCGATATTTTCAACGTCCATATTTGATCCCTGATCTGTCTTGCATAGCACCAGGCCACCACGGCGAATAGACCGGGGCACCCGATTCACTGGATTGAGCGTTGAAATGTACTTGAAGCGCAGGGTCGATGGAAGTGAGGGCGCAATTTCGGCATGCCCATTAAGAAGAAACCCAAGAGAAAACCTCTTGGGTTCAGCACAAGTACTCTTTGAGGGGAGTTCCTCGAAAGCGCTAGCACGCTAAATCAGGTGTGCTGCAATCCGCCTACGCATTTTTCAAGGTTCACTGAGGAGATGCAGTCCTGACAATGACCTTGGCGCTATTGTGAAGTCTGAACCAATTGTGGCAATTCGATATCTCACGTAGCGGCACTGTGGAAACTACCTACTTGCCCAACTCCGCCCGGAAATCGGACCCCGGTCCCGCCCCCGAATCAGACCCCTGCTTGGAGATACTTGCCCGGACAGTTATTCTCAAGACAAACGCCGCCAGGGCAACACAAGGAGAACCACATGGAAGGCCTCATTTTTCTCGGAGTACTGATCGCAATTGCCGTATTTTTGATCGGGATCTACAACAAGCTGGTAAACCTGCGGAACGCGGTAAAGAACGGTTTTGCACAGATTGATGTACAACTCACCCGCCGGCATGACCTGATACCCAACCTGGTCGAGGTGGCCAAGGGCTACATGAAACATGAACGAGAGACCCTCGAAGCGGTGATCACAGCACGCAATACAGCGGTGGCGGGCCTGAAAAATGCCAGCGCGAATCCTTCTGACGCGGGCTCCATAAAGGAACTGGCAGGAGCAGAAACAATGCTCACCGGCGCCTTGAGCAAGCTATTCGCCCTGGCCGAGGCCTACCCGGACCTCAAGGCCAACCAGAACATGCTGGCCCTGCAGGAAGAGCTCTCGTCTACGGAAAACAAAATTGCTTTCTCGCGCCAGGCGTTTAACGACACCGTCATGAGCTTCAACAATGCGCGGGAGAATTTCCCCAACAACCTGGTTGCCAACTTCTTTAACTTCAAGCCTGCCGAGTTGCTGGAGATCGAAGCCCCGGAGAAACGCGCCGTACCCGACGTGAGTTTCACCTAGCCGCGGGACTGACTGGATGGACTTTTTCCAGCGTCAGGAACAAGCGCGCAAGAATAGCCGGCGCCTGGTT
>JAOTSW010000087.1 GCA_029864735.1 Chromatiales bacterium
GTGAGCGTCTACCAGGGCTGTCATCTCGGTGGTAGCCGCCAGCATATCGTCTCCCTCACTTTCCAGGTCACCGGCAGAGAGGGTCGTGGTATCGGTCGCCTCATCCTGGACGTCATCCGGCGTGCCGGTGGCATCAAGATCTGCGCCGAGATCAAAGTCTACGGAATCATCCGCGGCGATGGATGCCAACCCGGACATGTCCTCTGGACCCGCGATCATCGTCGCGTCTTCGTCACTCAGTCCGCCGGTTTCCAGAACAGCAGTGAGACTCTCCTCATTGAAATCTTCATTGAAATCGTCGCCCAAGATGTCCTCTGTGGAGAAGTCGCCCTCGGGCAATCTGCCAATAAAGCTGTCATCCAGATTCACATCCAGACCCAGGTCATCAAGGTCAATTTCCGCGGTCTGGTCAACAGCAGCAATGGGAGTCTCAACAGTCGAGTCAATATCGCCCGGACTGCCTTCCTCCACCACGGGAATTTCGCGGGTGATTTCACTGCCGTCATCTACCGAGGGCATTTCCTGGGTATCGCCGGGGAAATCCATCGTGCCACCGAAGTCCAGGTCGACCATTTCGTCGCCTTCGCCTTCGGCACCTTCTTCGAACAGTTCAAGGTCGAGAGCCTTGTTCATCTGGCTGTCTTCAATCGACAGGTCCATGTCGGTCCCACCGGTGGTCCCGGGGGTTTCTCCAAACATCTCGTCATCGGGCAGCAACTGTTTGCCCATGATCAAGATTTTCTCCCAGTTGCCCTGGCCAACCGTTTCACGGTTTTCGCTCATGGTTTGAGCAACTCCACGGAACTGGTCTGCATTACCCCAGACAAAGAAGACTTCGGCCAACTTCATCTGCAATTCACCGTTCGACGGATCATTGTCCACCGCGGTCTGCAGAATCTCGGCGGCCTGGTCATACAGACCGTAGGCCATATGGAAGTCTGCCTCGGCGATGGGGTCGGTAACCTCTGCCTCTGCAGCCGGCTTCGACGTATCGATCTGGAGGGTATCCTCCAGGTCAAACTCGCCCACCCCGGACGCCACGGAAGGCTCAACCGTAGTGGTATCCAGTCCTGCTCCGGGACCGGCAGCCTCGAACACATCAGGTTCGAGATTGGCGGTATCTTCGTGGGGCGCCGCTTCCTCAACCACGAATCCAGGATGCGTGCCTCGCTCACCGGCGCGCAGGGTAACCGAGGTCTGGGTACGCTCAATGCCCTCTATCTCGTCCAGGCCCTCATCGGCAACGTCTTCCCAGGGTTGTGCAGTCTCTCCCTCATCAGTCTTGCGCAGACGCAGGAATACCAGCAATGCGGCAAGCAGGGCCAGGGCGCCCAACAAGACAAATGAGATAGGGCTCATCAACCAACCCAGCAGGGTATCCATGGTGGATTTTTCAGCTGGCGCAGACACTACCCGGGTGGCGCGTTCCTTGATTCCCGCATCTTCTGCCGGGGCTTCCGCTTCGGCCTCTGCCTCTACCGGAACCGCTTCCTCAGCGGGTGCGGCCAGTTCTGCCTCAGGCTCAGCTTCTGCTTCTGCTTCTGCTTCAGGCTCGAGCTCCGCGGCAGGCTGCTGTACCTGCCCGGCTGATGCACGAGCCTCTTCGAGATTCTTTTGAAGGAGCGCGACCTGGTCATTCTGAACCTGCAAACGTCCTTCGGCGCTTTCCAGCTCGCGACGCAAACGATCAACTTCGTCCCTAAGGTAGGAGTCAGCATCATCGCCTTCTTCATCGCGAGTGCCGCCTGCCGAGGGACGCGCTACCGGTTCGCTCGGCGGAACCAGCCTCAGCGAAGGTTCAATCTTCGGGCCCAGCATTCCGGAGCCGGGCTTCCACGACTCCATGTGTTCACGCACCGCAGAATCGGCGGCACTTCCGCTCACCGTACGCAAATCCTCAGCAGAGGGGATGCGCAAGATGGAGCCGGCGCGGAGACGATTGATATTGCCGGAGAACGCCTCGGGGTTCGCCTCGTACAGCGCAATCATCATCTGGTTAACGGTTACACCGGACGGGCGATAACGTTCCGCCACTTCCCACAAGGTATCACCGCGACCAATGCGATAACTGCCTTCAGGCGGGGTGTAAGGGGCACGCGCGGGAGCCACGGTTTCTGCTACCGGGGTGGGCTCGGGCTGACGCAGCACTGTGCCGCTGGTGCGGGTTGTCTGGGTGGCGGTCGAGGGAGTTCTTACAACCGGCGCCGGCGCCGGCGTTGCCTGGGGCACAAAAGTGGGCGGATCGAGCAACACCGTGTATTCGCGTAGCAATGAGCCGCGGGCCCACTTGGCTTCCAGCAAGAATGTCACAAAGGGCTCGGTAATCGGAATCATGGAGCTCACTTTGAGCACCGGTTCACCCCGATCATTCCTCCCGACCTCAAATTCAAGCGAATTCAGAAACTGAGGCCTATCCAAACCCAATCGATCAAAGGCGTCCCGGGAAGCCAGGTGCGCATTAATTCCAGTGAGTTCTTCACCGGATGCGCCGACAATGGATATCTCGGCACGCAATGGCTGATTCAGAGCAGACTGGAGATCGATTTCCCCAAGACCCAGTGCCCAGGAAACTGACGGACAAACCGTTAGCACCAAGAGGGGGATAACCCTTGTTTTCCGCGCCATCTGAACTCCCTAAATTGCTCTTTTACCGGCGATAATTTTGGATTATGTCAATAGCCGAAAGGCGTGCCCATCTCTTGACAAGACCCTTTATATTCAGCGGCTAACTATAGCTTACAAATACTCTTTTACCAACAATTCGGCTATTTGGATGCTGTTCAATGCGGCACCTTTGCGCACGTTGTCAGCCACCACCCAAAGACTCAAGGCCCGATCATCATCCAAATCCTGTCGAATCCTGCCCACGAACACCCCGTCTTTCTCGGCGGCATCAGTGGCAGGGGTCGGATATTTGAGTTTCCCCGGGTCATCCATCAGAACCACCCCAGGTGCGTTTTTTAGCAGCTTTCTGGCCTGGGCCACAGTAACTGGTTCACGAGTTTCGATATAAATTGACTCGGAGTGACCAAAAAACACCGGGATACGCACCGCCGTGGCATTCACCCGAATCTCCGGGTCGCCGAAAATCTTTCGGGTTTCATTCACCATTTTCATTTCTTCGCGAGTGAAACCATTATCCTCGAACACGTCAATCTGCGGTAATGCATTGAATGCCAGAGGTTTTTTGTAAAGCTCGCTCTCAAAGGGCCGGCCATTCATCATCAGGGCAGTCTGCTTGGCCAGGTCTTCCATGTGTCGTCGACCAGCCCCGGATACGGCCTGGTAAGTCGAGACCACAATCTTCTTGATACCCACCGCGTCATGCAGGGGCTTCAGCGCCACCAACATCTGGATGGTGGAACAATTGGGATTGGCGATGATCTTCCGATTAACGTATCCGGCCAACGCCTCGGGATTCACCTCCGGCACCACCAGCGGGATATCCTTCTCCTGGCGGAACCGGGAGGTGTTGTCGATGACCACGCAACCCGCGTCAGCCGCCTTGGGTGCATATTCCTCGGACACCGATGAACCGGCGGAAAACAAGCCGATATCCACCCCGGTAAAATCAAAATCAGCCAGGTCCTGCACCGTAATCCGCTTGTTGCCATACATGACCACCTTGCCTGCCGAGCGGGAACTGGCAAGCAGGTGCAATTCATCCACCGGGAATTTACGTTCCTTGAGGATACTGATCATGGTTTCGCCAACCAGTCCCGTGGCACCTACCACGGCTACATTGAATTTTTCGCTCATGATTACTCTTCCGACCACTCCGCCGCTAGTTCATCTTCGACATTGTCTGGATGAATCCAGACCACCGTAATAATCAACGCCACTGCCACCAATCCCGCGGCAATCCAGAACATTGCCTGGGGTCCAAACAAGCTCCAGCTGTAGCCGCTGTACAAACTGCCCAGGGCACCACCGGCGCCAAATCCAGCGCTACTGTATAGCGCCTGTCCGCGGCCGTGGGTTTTCCCCGGAAAAAAATCATGCACGCATACGACTGCAACGGCGTGAAAAAGACCAAAACTGGCCATGTGGAGCAACTGGGCAAACACCAACAATGCCAGGTTATCTGCAAACGCCGCGGTCAAGCACCAGCGCAGCACGGCGAACCCCAATGCACCCACCAGGAGCGAGCGCCGACTGAACACCCTGAACAACCACGGACTATAAAGGAATACGGCTATTTCCGCAGCCACCCCGAGAGCCCAAAGAATGCCTATGGTCGTGCGAGCATATCCCAGCTCTTCCAGGTACACCGTGAAAAAAACGTAATAAGGTCCGAAGGCGGCCTGGACCAACAGGGCCACCAACAACAACGCGATCACCCTGGGCTGGCGAAGGACCTTGCCCAGGGGTAACTGATCGGGCTCCTCAGACACCTGGGGACCCGATGGCGTCAGGAAACTGCTCAGAGCGACCAGGCCTATCAAGGCAGCGGCTATCGTGGGCACCGAATCCAGCCCATTCAAGTCAAACCACCAGCCACCCGCCACCACCATCAGGATAAAGCCGACGGAACCCCACAGGCGTATACGTCCGTAAGAGGCAATCCTCGGCCCCAGCACCGACAAGGTGTTGGCCTCATATTGTGGAATCAGGGCCGTCCAGAAAATGGCAAACAGGGACATGGATACCAGCAGCCCGGCGTAATCAGTGCGCCGGGAAACCAATGCAAAAGCAACCGCAGAAAAAATGGCGGCCAACCGCACCAGCAGCATACGCCGGCCACTGTGGTCCGCCATCCAGCCCCAGGCAGTGGGGGCAACGAGTCGCCATGCCAGGTAGACGGCCATGATCTGTCCGATCTGAACGGGATCCAGGCCCAGGTCACGCAGATAGGGAGCCCAGAAAGGAATCAGGATTCCCAGGGCTCCAAAATAGAACAGGTAAACCGGGGCCAGGCCCAGTTGTTCACGCATCGATGGCACGGCAGTTCCCAGTTGGCAGCCTATTCCTATTCCCTTACAGAACCGGCGATCGGCGCCATTGGCGGTTGCACCCCGGCATTCTGGGCCCGGTGACGCAAAAGGTGATCCATCAACACCAGGACAAGCTTTGCCTCGGCAATCGGGGTTGCACGGATTCCGACACAGGGATCATGCCGACCCGTGGTCACCACCTCCACGGCATTGCCCTGGATATCCACGGTCTGGCCGGGAATACGCAGACTGGAGGTAGGTTTGAGCGCGATACTCACGGTTACATCCTGGCCGGAGGAAATCCCGCCCAGCACGCCGCCCGCGTGATTACTCAGGAAGCCATCGGGACTGATCGGATCCCGGTGCTCGGTGCCCCGTTGCTCCACGCAGGCAAAGCCGGCGCCGATTTCCACACCCTTGACCGCATTGATACTCATCATGGCATGGGCGATATCAGCTTCCAGGCGATCGAAGACCGGCTCACCCAATCCCGGCGGCACGCCGGTGGCCACCACATTGACCCGGGCGCCGATGGAGTCGCCTTCCTTGGAAAGGCGCTTCATGTACTCCTCCAACTCCTCCACCCTGGACGGATCCGGGCAAAAGAAGGGATTGTCGTCCACGGTTTCCGGCGCCACCGGATCCAGCACGATCGGGCCCAGCTGGGCAAGGTACCCGTACACACGAATGCCCGCGTTTTCTTCCAGGTACTTTCGTGCGATGGCGCCCGCCGCCACCCGCATGGCGGTTTCCCGGGCCGAGGAGCGACCTCCCCCCCGTGGATCCCGAAGACCGTATTTCATGAGGTAAGTGTAGTCGGCGTGCCCCGGGCGGAAGCGATCCAGGATCTTGCTGTAGTCCCTGGACTTGGCATCCACGTTTTCAATCAACAAGCCGATAGGGGTGCCCGTGGTGCGCCCCTCGTAAACCCCCGACAAGATTTTCACCTGGTCCGGTTCCTTGCGCTGGCTGACGAACCGGGACTTTCCGGTGCGCCGTCTTTCAAGGTCGGCCTGGATATCTTCCTCGGACAGTTCCATCCCCGGAGGACAACCGTCGACGATACAACCTATCGCCTTGCCATGGCTTTCGCCGAAGGTGGTGACAGTAAAAAGTTTGCCCATTGTATTACCGGACATGACCAGGCTCCCTGCTCGCTCGCTGAAACTGACCCCGGTGGGCCAGCAATTCTTCCCGATTCAGGGTGAAAACCCCTGAGCCGCCATACTCAAATTCCAGCCAGGTAAATGGCACGTCCGGGAAAGCCTGCTCCAGCGCCTGTTCCGCCGAGCCAACTTCCACCACCAGTATGCCACCGGGCTCCAGGAAATCTGCCGCCTTGGCCAGGATAGTCCTGACCAGGTCCAGCCCATCCTCCCCGGCCAACAGGCCCATGCCTGGCTCCTTGCTGTATTCATCAGGCAAGCAGCGATACTCATCTTCCGCCACGTAGGGAGGATTGGAAACAATCACATCATAGCGATGCCCACGCACGGCGTTGAACAAATCACCCTGGTGAACGCTTACCCGGCCACCCACACCGTGTCTTGAAACGTTGATCCGGGCCACCTCGATGGCCTCTTCCGACAGGTCCGCAAGATCCACGCTGGCCTCGGGAAAAGCAACTGCCACGGCAATACCGATGCAACCGCTGCCGGTACACAGATCCAGCACGTGGTGGATGCGTTCCGGATCAATCCAGGGCGAAAACTCATCCTGGATTAACTCGGCGATGGGTGAGCGAGGCACCAGGACTCTTTCGTCCACGTAAAAATCCAGCTCGCAAAACCAAGCCTCACCGGTAAGGTAGGCCGCCGGAATACGCTCACTGATGCGCCTTGCCAGCAATTCCTCGACCTGCCGGCGCTTGTCCTCCGGCACCTCCAGGGAATAACTCAAATCGGCCTGGGCGTGGTCCAGCTCCATCACATGGAAAACCAGCATTGCCGCCTCATCCAGGGGATTATCGGTCCCGTGGCCGAAGAACACGCCGGATTTCTCCAGTTCCAGCGCGGCTAGCCGCACGAGCTCCTCTACCGTGATTTCCGTCCGTGTAGCGTCGCTGTCATTACCCATGGGGGATCCCAAACTTGCAATCATCGCGCCATGATACCCAAACACCGCCTCAACTGTACGAGCTGTGCGATAATTAACGGCCTGATCAAACCCTGGGCCTCGCCCTAACCCAACAGGGAAACGCATGGGACTTCAACGAATTCTAATGATAATCGGACTGGCCACGCTGGCAGTGGTTGCCGGCCTCTGGCTGCAGTTGCGGATGTCTGCGCCTGCGGTGCCGCCTGAAACCAATGCCACACTGCTTCGGACCGCACGTCCCATTGAAGATGTCCGGTTGCAGGACACGCTGGGCAATGAATTCCGCATCCAGCAGCTACAGGGGCGCTGGAGCCTGGTATTTTTTGGCTTCACCCACTGCCCCGATGTGTGTCCTACCACGCTGACTATCCTTGGCCAGGTTGCCAAGGGCCTTTCGGACCTGCCCGAAACCCGGCAACCGCGGCTGGTTTTTGTGACCGTGGACCCCGAGAGGGACGTGCCCGCGGTAATAAAGGGCTACGTGGAACACTTCGACAAAAATATGATCGGCCTGACCGGCGAACTGGCCCAAATCGAGGCTCTTGCTGCCCAGCTGGGTGTGGCGTTCCAAAAAGTTCCCCTGGACCAGGGTGGCTACAGCATGGATCACAGTGCAGCGATTCTCCTGCTAAACCCCGGCGCTGAACTGAACGCGATTATCTCGGCGCCCCATACCGTTGAAGGCATCTCGGAGGACTACCGCAAAATTGTCGAGTTCATGGACGAACAATCATGAAACATTTTCTATCCATCTTCCTCTTGATTCTTATTGCTGCCGCAGGATGCGCAAAATCCTCCCAGCCTCCCTATGCCGAAGATCCCTGGGTGCGAGAACCGCCGCCGGGGATGAGCATGCTGGCCGGCTACATGATCCTGCATAACCCCTCATCCACCGATATGACCCTAACCGGCGCCAGCAGTCCGGATTTCGCTGCCGTGGAATTCCATAATTCAGTGGTAGAGGACGGCGTCAGTCGCATGCGTCAGGAAACAAGCCTGGTGCTGGCCGCCGGTGAGGCGTTGCGCTTTGTTCCCGGCGGTCGCCACATGATGCTGATAGCGCCGGGAAGGCAACTTTCGGAAGGCGACAAGGTACTCATTGAACTGTCATTCGCGGATGGCAGTGAATTGCATATAACGGCCCCCGTTCGCTCCAGCGGCGGCCACTAGACCTGGCAAGGCAAGCGTAATGACCCAGAAAAAAATATCGGCTTTCGGCGAATGGCTATTTGTATCAATGCAGTACCTGCTTCCCCAGCACGCACTGTCGCGCATCATCCACCAGCTTATGCGCATCGAGATTTCCGGGGTCAAGAACCTTCTGATCCGCTGGTTCGTGGGTCAGTTCAAGGTGGACCTGTCAGAGGCCCGGCGCACCCAGGCCGAGGACTATTCGTCCTTTAACGATTTTTTCACCCGCAGTCTCGACGACGATGCGCGGCCGGTGGCCTTCGGCACCCATAACCTGGTCAGCCCGGTGGACGGACGAATCAGCGAATTGGGCGACATACATGGCGACCGAATACTGCAGGCCAAGGGGGCGACCTACACGGTCAGCGAACTGCTGGGCGGAGACCAGGAACTGGCCAGGGAATTCCTGGGCGGCGAGTTCGCCACCTTGTACCTGGCCCCGTCAAACTATCATCGGATTCATATGCCTCTGACCGGAAACCTGCAAACCATGACCTATATTCCGGGCAAGCTGTTCAGCGTTAACGAGGCAACGGTGCGCGGCGTGCCAGGTTTGTTTGCCCGCAATGAGCGCGTGGTCTGCAACTTCGAGACTGAACACGGCCCCATGGTCATGGTGTTGGTGGGTGCAATGTTCGTAGGCAGCATCGAAACGGTCTGGGCCGGGGAAATCACTCCCGGCGGTCCCGACATCCTGACCCGCACCAGCTACCGGGGAGAAAAGCCCGTTCGACTGGTACAGGGGGAAGAAATGGGTCGGTTCAATATGGGATCCACGGTGATCCTGCTCATGCCCAATGGCAAGTGCGAATGGCTTGAAGATCTCCAGGCAGGCAGCCCGATCCAGATGGGCCAACTGCTGGCTACCACCGGCAAGGCTTCAACCAGCCACTGAACCTTCGAACAAGCGGGCCAGGCTTTCGAGCCCGGCCTGGTCCCTCTGGGTGAAGCGCCCGGGGGTGGGACTGTCCACATCCAGTACACCCATCACCTGGCCATCCCGAAATAACGGCACCACGATCTCCGAACGCGAGGCCGCGTCGCAGGCAATGTGGCCTGGAAAGGCGTGCACATCCGGTACCAACTGGGTCTGCCCGGTATCGGCAGCGGTGCCACAGACGCCCTGCCCCATCTTGATTCGAACGCAGGCGGGCAAGCCCTGAAAGGGGCCCAGTACCAACTGAGACTCGCGCAGAAAATAAAACCCTGCCCAATTAATATCCGGTAAGGCGTTAAACAACAGCGATGAGATATTCGCCGCATTGGCGATCTCGTCACCTTCGCCCGCCAGCAAGGCGCCGGCCTGGGCGGCCAGCTGGGGAAAAAAGTCCGGATCCGTATAATCAGGTAGTGCCAGTTGAAAACTCATACTGCAGGCTTCCGTAAAAGTGAAGGTGGCTCTCAGGCTCGTATAATAGCGAAAGCCAGCACATCAGACAGCTGATCCGCCCCGGCGGCCAGCATGACCAGACGATCGAAACCGATCGCTACACCGGCGCAGGCCGGCAAGCCCTGTTCCAGGGCCTGCAACAAATTCTCGTCCGCCGGCACCGCGGGCAAACCCAGTTTCTGCCTCACCTGGTTATCCCGGGTAAAGCGCTGCCGCTGCTCATCGGCATCACATAATTCATGGAAGCCATTGGCCAACTCCATACCCCGGTAAAACAACTCGAAGCGCTCGGCCACCGGAGGGTTGCCAGGTCGAATCCTGGCCAGGGCCGCCTGGTCTTTCGGAAA
>JAOTSW010000251.1 GCA_029864735.1 Chromatiales bacterium
GGCCCAGCAAGGCGCGAAAACCGATGCCGAGGTTATCGTCATGTGCGGGGTGCGTTTCATGGCGGAAACCGCAAAGATTCTTGCCCCGGAGAAAAAGGTTCTGATGCCGGATATGAGCGCGGGTTGCTCGCTGGCCGCCTCCATCACCGCCGAGGACGTGCGTGAACTCAAGCGCAAGTACCCCGGTGTGCCGGTAGTGGCATACGTGAACACCTATGCCGACGTGCGTGCCGAGGTGGACATCTGCTGCACCTCTGGCAACGCGGTTGAGATCGTGGAATCTTTGGGCAGCGACAAGGTCATCTTCCTGCCCGATGGATATCTTGGCAGGTACGTGGCGACCCAGACCGACGTGGAAATCATCCTGTGGGAAGGCGCCTGCGAGGTGCACGAGCGCTTTACCGCCGACGACATCCTTACTTTCCGTGCCGAAAACCCCGGCCTGGAAGTCATCGCCCATCCCGAATGCCCACCCGAGGTCCTGGCCGAGGCAGACTTCGTCGGCTCCACGGCAGGCATGATCAAGCACGTGGACGATACCCGACCAAGAAAAGTCGCGATGATTACCGAATGTTCAATGAGCGACAACGTGTCGGTGAACTTCCCCGACGTCGAGTTCATTCGTCCCTGTAACTTCTGTCCTCATATGAAAAAAATCACCCTGGAAAAAGTATTGAAGTGCCTGCAGGACATGGGACCTGAAATCCAGGTCGACCCCGCGGTTGCGGCAAAGGCCCGGTTGTCAACGGAGCGCATGCTGACCGCCGGTCAGGCCCACTCACGTGAAGACTGACGCAAGCACCGACCTGCTGGTCATCGGGGGTGGTCTCGCCGGACTGGCCAGTGCGCTGCACGCAGCCAATGCCGGACTGTCGGTAAAACTGCTGATCAAGAAACCTTTCGACCAGACATCCAGTCACTGGGCCCAGGGCGGCATCGCCGCTGCAGTGGGACCGGATGATGACCCGGAACTGCACGTTGCAGACACCCTGGATGCCGGGGTCGGACTGTGCAAGGTCGCCAGTGTGCAATTCCTCGCCCAGCAAGCTCCCAAGGCCATCGCCTGGCTGCGAGATTTGCACGTGGCATTCACCGAACTGCCCAATAGCCACCGGCAACTTCACCTGACCCGGGAAGGCGGACATTCCCGTCGTCGGGTAGTCCACGCAGCCGATGCCACAGGCCAGGCAATCATGGACGCGGTGACCGCCGAGGTACTCAACCATCCCTCGATTACCGTATGCAAGGACCATATTGCCGTGGACCTGATCCGGGCCGACAAGGTGAGTCCTGGGGCGGAGAAGCGCTGCGTCGGCGTCTACGCCCTGAACCGGAAGACCAACAAGGTAAGCACCCACGCGGCACGCGCCGTGGTTCTCGCCACCGGCGGCGCATCCAAGGTCTACCTGTTTACCACCAATCCTGATACCTCCACCGGGGACGGTATCGCCATGGCCTGGCGGGCAGGCTGTCGGGTGGCCAACATGGAATTCATGCAATTCCATCCCACCTGCCTGTACCACCCCCACGCCAAGTCCATGCTGATTTCCGAGGCTGTACGCGGAGAAGGCGGCAAACTGGTGCTACCCAACGGCGAACGTTTCATGGATCAACATGACCCGCGTGGCGAACTGGCGCCCCGGGACATCGTGGCCAGGGCCATCGATTACGAGATGAAACGCGGCGGGTACGACTGCGTGTACCTGGACATTACCCACAAGCCTGCCAAGGAAATCCTGGAACACTTCCCGAATATCAGCCGCAGATGCCAGGAATTCGGTATCGACATCACGCGGGAACCGATCCCTGTTGTGCCGGCGGCCCATTACACCTGTGGCGGCATCGTCACTGAACTGGATGCCAGCACCGACTTGCCCGGACTGTATGCGGTGGGTGAGTGCGCCAGCACCGGCATCCACGGCGCAAACCGCCTGGCCAGCAATTCACTGCTCGAATGCTGTGTTTTCGCCGAATCCGCCGTCGAACGCTTGAAGACAGAACTGTCTAACGGCGTGCCCGTGCCACCCCCGCTGCCCGCCTGGGATGAAAGCCGGGTCACCGATGCAGACGAACACATCGTGGTCTCACACAACTGGAATGAGTTAAGACATTTCATGTGGGATTACGTGGGTATCGTGCGCACCAACAAGCGACTGCAGCGAGCCCTGCGACGCATAGAATTGCTTAAGGGCGAGATCGCCGAGTACTACGGCAACTTCCGCATCACCAGCGATCTGATCGAACTGCGCAACCTGACATTGGTGGCGGAAATGATCGTGCGTGCAGCGATGGCCCGTCACGAGAGTCGCGGCCTGCATTTCAATCGCGATTATCCCAAGACCCTGCCCCCCGACCAGGTCACCGATACCATATTGCAGCCCGAAGACTGATACCGGCGGGCGTGCCCCTCGGTATCTGCGTAGCGAAATACTCATCCGCGACCACTAGACTCGTAGGTCTTGCTCACACTGGGACAGCTAAACCTTCACAGGCGGCTGTGCATCCAAGGTCACGCGAATGGAACTGGTCTGCCCCGCGGGCAACCTGCCCTCACTGAAAGCCGCCGTGGATAACGGCGCAGATGCCGTGTACATCGGATTCCGTGATGACACCAATGCCAGGCACTTCGCCGGGCTGAACTTCAACGACAAGAAAGCCCACAAGGCCCTGGACTATGCCCGGGACCGGGGCGTGCGAATTTTTGTTGCGGTAAACACCTTTGCCCAGCCGGCAGGCTGGGAACGCTGGACCCGGGCAGTAGACCTGGCCGCAGACCTGGAAGTGGACGCCCTGATCGCCGCAGACATCGGGGTGCTGGCATACACGGCGGACACCCACCCGGATTTGAACTTACACCTGTCGGTCCAGGCCTCGGCGACCAACGCCCGGGCACTGGATTTTTATTTCGACAACTTCGGCATTCGTCGCGCTGTGTTGCCGCGAGTGCTGTCCCTCACCCAGGTTCGCGCCCTGGCCGAGGACAGCCCGGTTGACCTGGAGGTATTCGGCTTCGGCAGCCTGTGCATCATGGCCGAAGGACGTTGCTACCTGTCCTCCTACCTGACCGGACAGTCACCCAACACCTTTGGCGCCTGCTCACCGGCCAGCGCAGTGCGCTGGGAGGAAACCGGGGACGGTGGA
>JAOTSW010000014.1 GCA_029864735.1 Chromatiales bacterium
TTTAACCGCGGTAATTGGTCCCTTGCTCTCGGCAGTTTCCGTCAGTCTCTCAATCAGACCGGCAAACTGTTGCAGGTGGCGGGCGCCACGATCGGCAATTCGGGATGCCAGGCCAAGGTCATCACTGGATTCCAGCAGGCTCTTGTGCCGTTCACCCGCGTAAGCGGCCAGACCCTCAAGGGTTTTGGTTCCGATCTCGCGCCTGGGCACATTCACGATGCGCAGGAAGGCGCGATCATCGGTGGGATTGGCAATCAAGCGCAGGTAGGCCAGGATGTCCTTAACCTCGGTGCGATCGAAAAACGAGGTGCCACCACTGAGCACATAGGGCACACCCTGGCCCCTCAGGGCCTGTTCAAACGGCCTGGCCAGGAAATTACTGCGATACAAAATGGCGATTTCACTCAACGGAACCTGGCCCAGGCGCTGTGACTGGACAATCTCTCCTACCACCCGCTGTGCCTCGTCAGCCGGGTCACGGGCCCTGAGGACTCGCACCACATCGCCTTCTCCCAGACCGCTCCAGAGTTTCTTCTCGAACAAGTGAGGGTTGTTGGAGATGAGATTGTTGGCCACCCGGAGAATGCGCACCGAGGAACGATAATTCTGCTCCAGCTTGATGACTTTCAGGTTCGGGTAGTCTGTCGATAGCTGCTTCAGGTTTTCCGGCGCCGCTCCACGCCAGGCGTAAATAGATTGATCGTCATCGCCCACTACCGTGATGGCCCCGGCCTCCCCCATCAGGCGTCGCAGCAGATTGTACTGGGCAAGGTTGGTGTCCTGGTATTCGTCCACCAACAGATAACCCAGCCGGTCTCGCCACTCCTGGACCCGCTCCGGTACCTGGTCAAAGAATTGAACAGGCAACAGGATCAGGTCATCGAAGTCCACCGCGTTGTAGGCCCTCAGGGCACGCACGTATAAGCCGTAGGCGTGAGCCGCAGCCCGCTCCAGTGGATCTGCGGCCTGGGCCGCCGCCTGCTGGGGAGTGAGCATGGCATTTTTCCAGCTGGAAATTTTCCATTGAGTGACCTCGGCAGCGGCCACCGCATCCGGACCACTTTTTTTCAGCACGTCCCGAAGCACGCCCAGGGTGTCCGCGGAATCCATAATGGAGAAGCCCTGGCGTAACCCGAGACCACCATATTCTTTCCTGATGATATCCAGGCCCAGGGTATGGAAGGTCGAGATTCTCGGCCCCTTGCCCTTTTTCTTTCCCAGAGCTCCCCCCACCCGCTGGCGCATCTCGCGCGCGGCCTTGTTGGTAAAGGTCACCGCACAAATCCGGTCCGGCGGATACAGGTCATGCTTGATGAGGTGAGAGATTTTCTCAGTGATCACCCGGGTCTTGCCACTGCCCGCACCGGCCAGAACCAGGAGCGGTCCCTGGACGTAGGAAACCGCTGCGCTTTGGGGCTGATTAAGGCGAATCATGGATCAGGCAAACAACCGGAGGGTAGAAGGCGCGCTAGATTAGCCTGATCCGGGATGCCACTCAACGAACGCGGCCCTCACCCCTTTAGCTGCCTGTAGCCCAGGGCCTCCGCCAGATGGGAGGCCGCCACATCTTGCGCGCAATCCAGGTCGGCAACTGTCCGGGCCACCCTCATGCATCGATGCACCGCCCGGGCCGACAGCCCCATACGGTCCACGGCCCTGGCCAGCAGCCTCATGCCCGAGAGGTCCGGGCGGCACCAGCGCTCGACCTGCTCGACATCCAGGTCGGCATTGAGCGACCCCGCCCTGAGACGCTGAACGGCCGCGGCATCACTTACCTGCCTGGCTTCCGGCCCGTGCTCATCAGCTTCCGGTGAACCACTGAGCAGCACTTCCCGGGAAACCGGCTGCACCATCAGCTGCATATCGATGCGATCAAGCAACGGACCGGATATGCGCCCCGCATAGCGCCTGACCTGCTCGGCGGTACAACGACATCGCCCCTGGGAATCCCCGTGATACCCGCAAGGACAGGGATTCATCGCCGCGATTAACTGAAACCGGGCTGGAAAAACATGACTGGCCGCGGCCCGTGAAATCCGGATCTCACCTGTCTCGAGAGGTTCCCTCAAGGCTTCCAGTGCGCGACGTTCAAACTCGGGCAGTTCATCCAGGAACAGAACACCACGGTGGGCCATGGACACCTCTCCGGGCCTGGGCACCCGCCCACCGCCGGTCAGCGCCACAGCAGAGACAGAATGGTGGGGAGACCTGAACGGCCGGTGAGCCACCTCACCCTGAAACACGACCTCGCCCCTGAGCGATCTGACCGCGGCGACCTCAAGCATCTGCTCCTCCGGCAAAGGAGGAAGCAAGGCTGGCAGGCAACTGGCCAGCAGGCTCTTGCCGCTGCCCGGCGGACCGGTCATCAACAGGCTGTGCCCCCCGGCGGCGGCCACGGCCAACGCGCGCCGGGCCTGGAATTGACCGCGAACAAAGTGGAAAGCCGAGCGTGCGGGCCCCGCCAAATCCCGGGGTTTGTGCTCCACGGCTTCAAGAGGCTGCTCACCACGAAGCATGCTGCATACCTGAAGAAGGTGATCCGCAACAAACACCCTGGCATCCCGCAGCAGGGCCGCCTCGGGAGCATTGGCGACAGGAATAACCACCTGCTTACCCTCCCGGGTCGCCTGTATCAGTGCCGGCAGCAGGCCTCGCACCGGTCTGATGTCACCACCGAGGGACAATTCACCAAGGAATTCCATCTCGGGCAGAACCTCGGGGAGCTGGCCCGAGGCGCGAAGCAACCCTACCGCTATTGCCAGGTCAAAACGACCGCCCTCCTTGGGCAGGTCAGCGGGAGCCAGGTTTACGGTAATGCGCTGGGCGGGGAATTCGAACTGGCTGTTTACCAGGGCCGAACGCACCCGGTCCTTGCTCTCCCGCACCGCCACCTCGGGCAGACCCACGATGGCCACCCCCGGCAAACCGCCTCGCAGGTGGACCTCTATCGCTATCCTGGGTGCGTCCAGGCCAGCCTCGGCGCGGCTGAATGCCGTTGCCAACCCCATACGCCCTCCATGGCTAAACGGGTCAGTCTTAGCCCTTCTGGCTCAAACCCTTTTCCAGCTCATCCAGCCTCTCCTGAAGCTGTTCAAGCCGTTGCCGAGTCCGGCCCAGCACGCCTCGCTGGACCTCAAACTCTTCCCGTGTCACCAGGTCCAGGTTCTTCAGGCCGGTCTGGAGCACAGCCTTCAAGTTACGTTCCAATTCGTCTCCGAGGCTGTTCAGCCCCGGTGGTACGGCCTGGGCCAGGCGACGCGCCAGGGCGTCAAGTGTTGTTGGATCTATTTGCATGAGGCAATTGTCACCGGCTCAACCCGGCTTGCCAAGTACCATTTCCGGCCCTTCGCCCGTTTTTGGCGCACGCCGGGGCTCGGGCCGTTCCATTTTGGTGCATAGCGTTAATTTCCAGCCGCCCGAATCCGCGACTGCGCAGGCTTCGCAAGGTTGGCACGAAATCTGCTTTGTGTAGTTGCACCGCCATGAGCACTGCACCGGCGGCCCAACCTTCACAAGGACAGAACTATGCACCGTATATTCACGACCCTGGCTCTTCTTATTGTCGCTACCGGCGCAAAAGCCGAAGTCACCGGCAACATCGGATTCCTTTCTGATTACATCTACCGGGGCGTGCCACAGGCCTCATCGGTCGCCAACGGCGGCCTGGACTGGAGCCAGGACGACTGGTACCTGGGCACCTGGGCGGCAGCGGTCAAACCCGGCCTGGAAGTCGATGTCTACGGCGGTTACAAGCATGTCTTTGAAAATGATCTCATGCTGGGCGCCGGCTTCACTCTCTATTACTACAGCGATGACTTCGACGATACCTACAAAGAGGTCAATCTCTACGCGGGCTACAAGTTTGTTGAACTCGAATATACCGTCGGCGATTACGAAAACTTCACCGGCCCAACCCTGGACTATGACTTCATCGCGCTTACCGGTACCTACAAAGATTTCTATGCCAAGTTCGGAACCTTCGGAAAGGATTTTGATGGCGAGTACCTGGAAGTAGGTTACGGCATCTCCGTAGCAGAACTGGACCTGGGCCTGAGCCTGGTACGAAGCAGCAAAGAACTTGCTTTGAACACCGGCACCAATGGACTGCCTGCGGAAGATACCTTCCTGGTGATCTCCATTAGCAAGTCATTTGGAATTCTAGACTAGACCCTAACGGCAGAAGGCTTAGGAGAAACCTCTATGAAAATGATTACAGCCATCATCAAGCCCTTCAAGCTGGATGACGTTCGCGAAGCGGTTGCGGACATCGGGATTCAAGGCATCACGGTGACCGAGGTAAAAGGCTTCGGTCGCCAGCGCGGGCACACGGAACTTTATCGTGGCGCCGAATACGTGGTGGATTTCCTTCCCAAGGCCAAGGTTGAACTTGCCGTGTCCGACGACATCGTCGAACAAGTCGTCGAGGCCATCGGCAACGTGGCCCGAACCGGGAAGATTGGCGACGGGAAGATTTTCGTCACCAACCTGGAGCAGGTCGTCAGGATCCGCACCGGCGAAACTGGCTCGGAAGCAGTTTAGCTCCGTCCTCGTCAATCAAACTGAATCAAGGAGAAAGTAGTGGAGCAAGTGACACAGTTGGGTTACGCCCTGGATACATTTTACTTCCTGGTATGCGGTGCCCTGGTCATGTGGATGGCTGCCGGGTTCACCATGCTTGAAGCCGGTCTTGTCAGGGCCAAGAACACGGCGGAAATTCTGACCAAGAATGTTGGTCTCTATGCGATTGCCTGCGTGATGTTCATGCTCTGTGGCTACGGCATCATGTACGGCGGGGACCACCCCCTGATTCCCGGACTAAGCATGCTTACCGGTGCCGATAATTCCCTGGCGGAGGTTACCGGCAGCGGCGGCGACGTTTATTACTCAAAACTTTCGGACTTCTTTTTCCAGGTGGTCTTCGTGGCCACCGCCATGTCCATTGTTTCCGGTGCGGTAGCCGAGCGCATGAAGTTATGGGCCTTCTTCGCTTTCACCGTGATCATGACCGGCTTCATCTATCCGGTGCAGGGGTACTGGAAGTGGGGCGGTGGGTTCCTTGACCAGGCTGGTTTCCTGGATTTCGCCGGCTCCGGTGTCGTCCACCTGGCGGGCGCATCAGCAGCCCTGGCGGGCGTTCTGCTGCTTGGAGCGCGCAAGGGCAAGTACAGCAAGAGTGGGCAGGTGAATGCCATCCCTGGCAGCAACCTGCCCCTGTCTACCCTTGGAATGCTCATCCTGTGGCTGGGCTGGTTTGGCTTCAATGGTGGATCCCAACTGAAGTTGGGCACTGTCGCTGACGCCAACGCCGTGGCCCTGGTATTCGTAAATACCAACATGGCCGCCGCCGGCGGCCTCATCGCCGCACTGCTGGTGTCCAGGCTGGTCTTCCGCAAGGCAGACCTGACCATGACCCTTAACGGCGCCCTGGCCGGACTGGTGGCCATCACCGCCGAGCCCCTGGCTCCCTCCCCGCTACTGGCCACCACCATCGGTGCGGTGGGCGGAGTAATCGTCTTCTTCTCGGTCCTGCTCCTGGACAAGCTGAAGATCGACGATCCGGTTGGCGCCATCTCGGTGCATGGGCTGGCTGGAATCTGGGGACTGATCGCCGTGGTGCTCAGCCAGGACTACGCCGGCCTGTCAGCCGACAAGGGTGTTGAGTGGGGCATGCTCAACCAGCTTGGAGCCCAGCTCCTCGGGATCGCGGTAATTGCGGGCTGGGTATTGCTCACCAGTGGACTGGTTTGGATGTTACTGAAGAAGACGGTAGGTATCCGAGTATCCGAAGAAGAAGAGTACGGCGGGCTGGATATAGCCGAATGTGGCCTGGAGGCATACCCGGAATTCCGCCCGGCGGAATAGCACCTATCTCAGGCTGGTATTCCAGCGACAACCATTAAAACAAAACGGGCCTTGCGGCCCGTTTTTTATTCCCTGATAGTAGAAGCCTGTTAACGCCCAAACACCACAGCAGGGCAGCGGAGGAATCTACAAAGTGAAAATGGTCACTGCAATTATCAAGCCTTTCAAGCTGGACGACGTGCGCGAAGCGCTTGCAGACGTCGGAATTCAGGGCATTACTGTGACCGAGGTCAAAGGTTTTGGCCGCCAGAAGGGTCATACTGAACTTTATCGAGGCGCAGAGTATGTCGTTGATTTTCTGCCCAAAATGAAGATCGAGCTGGCGATCGAAGATGCAATCATGGACCAGGTCGTTGAAGCAATCAGTAGTGCGGCACATACCGGAAAAATTGGCGATGGAAAGATTTTCGTTTCCAATCTGGATTTTGCACTACGTATTCGGACCGGTGAGACGAATGCGGAAGCGCTCTGAATTAATCGGCACCGTCACGAGGTAAATATCATGACGACGAAACTTGTTGTAATCACCCTGGCTGGTCTGCTTGTGTCGGCAATGGCCTCGGCGGACATTTATCGCTGGAAAGATGCCGACGGTGTCACCCATTACACCGATACGCCTCCGGAAGGCGTAGTCTCCACCCTGGTCTCGGTTGACTCCCGGCCCACTGACAAGGCCCGCATCAGCTCTGCACAGGCCCAGGCAAAGGGAAAACAGCAGGCGCAGTTCCTGATTGAACAGGAAGAAAGGGTCACCCAGGAAGAGAACTCTGTGGAAGCGGCGAAACAAGCCGAGGAAAGGGCCCAGGCCTGCACCCAGGCAAGGCAACGCCTGGAGACCTACAACAACAGCCGCCGCCTTTATCGGGAATTGGAGAATGGCGAACGGGAGTGGTACTCGGAAGAGGAAGTCGCCCTGGCCCGCCAAAACGCACAGAAGGCTGTCGAAGAATTTTGCGATTGACCAGCGGTGACAGAACCGCTGCCGGGCGCCTGGCAGGCGCCCGGATTGAGTTGATCGAACATCAAGCACACAAGCCATGAATCAGCCAACGCCCAAACAAACCCGGACTCCCAGCAAGGACGCCTATCTTCCGGATTTCTGCTCAGCTCCCATGGCTTTTGCCACCGTGTTGGTCGCGGAACTTGTCGCCCTGTTACTGGCGCTCGCCAGACCGGACACGCTGATTGGTTTCTGGAGTGAACTGGCCAGCGTATCCCTTCTACTGCTGTGGATTGCCCTGGGTACCGCCGGCGCACTCTGCCTTTGCCGGCAATGGCTTAATTCATTACCGTTGATCAAGGGCAGCGCTTTTGCCCTGCTCATCATCGTCTTGGTCCCCCTGGCAGTCACCGAAGCGGCTTACCTGGCAGGACAGTTCCTGACCTCGGCCAGCGGAAGTAACAGCAGTGCTTTATTCCCGACACGACACCTGGAGATGCTTGCTCGCACCGCGGGCATAAGCTTCATCGTGGGCGGCCTACTGCTGCGTTACTTTTATGTATCCCGGCAGTGGCGTGACAACCTGCAGAATCAGGCCCGTGCCCGCATCGATGCGCTTCAGGCGCGTATTCGACCCCATTTTCTTTTCAATAGCATGAACACCATCGCCGCTCTGACCCGCAGCAACCCGCCCCTGGCTGAAGATGCGGTGCAGGATCTGTCCGATCTTTTCCGCGCAACCCTGGCGGAGAACAATGACCAGATTCCATTGAAGCAGGAACTGGAGGTTGCGCGGATTTACCAGCGCATCGAGGCGTTGCGTCTTGGCGAGCGATTGAGCGTCTCTTGGCAAATCGAGGATCTTCCTCTGCGCGCGATGGTGCCGGGGCTATGCCTGCAACCGCTGCTTGAAAATGCCATCTACCACGGTGTCGAACTGCTTCCCGAAGGAGGCGAGATAACGGTCAAGGGAAGCATGAAGAATCAGCAGGTTTTCCTGGAAGTAAGAAACCCGGTTGCCGGGGGAACCCGAGCGGGCTCGGCGGGCAATCGCATGGCCCTGGACAACATTCGACAACGCATGGAACTGGCCTACGACGGGAAGGCCGGAATGACAGTAAACCAGGGACCTGATTACTTCAGCGTGACGCTGGAATTCCCTTACACGGAGACTCCTCGTGAGAATCCTTATCGTTGATGACGAAGCTCCTGCGCGCCAGCGGCTAAAGCAACTGCTGGAAGACCTGGGAGGGCACGAGATAGTCGGCGAAGCCGCCAATGGCCAGGATGCCCTGAAGCTTGGCAACCAACTGGACCCCGATGTCATATTGCTGGACATTCGAATGCCCGGCATGGACGGCATGGAATGCGCCCGCCACATCAGCGCGAGGGAAAATTCTCCGGCGGTCGTATTCACCACTGCCTACGACCAGTACGCCATCGAAGCGTTTGAAGCACGGGCGGTGGGTTACCTGCTCAAGCCGGTGCGCAAGGAGCGACTGGAAAGCGCCCTCACCCAGGCCAGGCGACTGACAAGCGCCGAGGCCGACAGCCTGCATTCACGAGGAGGGTCTCGGCCTCGCCAGTTCATCAGCGTCGGGAACCGGGATGAACTGCAACTGTTCCCGGTGGCGGAGGTGTTGTACTTCCAGGCGGACCAGAAATACGTATCCATGATCCACCAGGACGGTACCAAGCTCCTGGGCGACTCCCTGAAAGCTCTGGAAGAGGAATTCAGCGAGGAATTCGTTCGCATCCACCGCGCGATCCTGGTCTCTCTCGCGCATCTTGAGGCGCTGGAAAAGGATGATGAAGGGCATTTCCAGGTTCGGATAAGGGGAAAATCAAACTTTTTACCCGTCAGCAGGCGAATGGTGCCCGAATTACGCAAGAGAATGCGGCATAATTAGCGGTTCTGAACACTGAACAACTGACGGGAAAATCGATTATGGGTCGTGTGTTGAAAATTGCCACGCGGAAAAGTCCGCTGGCCTTGTGGCAAGCCGAACACGTTAAGGCGGAGTTAGAGAGGCTTTACCCCGAACTGAACGTAGAACTTGTGCCCATGAGCACCAAGGGCGACGAGATTCTCGATCGCAGCCTGGCGGCCATTGGTGGCAAAGGTCTATTCCTCAAGGAACTGGAGCGCGCCATGTTGGATGGCGAGGCAGATCTTGCCGTTCACTCCATGAAAGACGTTCCCGCCGAACTGCCCCAGGGCCTGCATATCGCTGCTGTACTGACTCGAGAGGACCCACGCGATGCCATCGTGTCTAATGACGTACAGTCACTGGACGACATGCCTGCAGGTTCGGTTCTTGGCACCTCCAGCCTTCGCCGCCAGGCGCAGATGCTGAGCCTGCGCCCGGACCTGGCCATTGAGCCAGCCCGGGGCAATGTAGGTACCCGTTTGCAGCGACTGGATGAAGGCAATTTCAAGGCAATCATGCTGGCCTATGCCGGCCTGAAGCGCTTGGGCCTGGCCGACCGCGCCAGGCAGGTATTGGAGACTGAAGTCTGCCTGCCCGCCGTGGGCCAGGGCATTGTGGGCATAGAGTGTCGCGAAGACGACGGTCAGCTGAACGAACTCCTGAACCGACTTAATGATCCGATCAGTGATGTCTGCCTGAGTGCCGAACGCGCCTTTGCCTCGGCCCTGAAAGCCAGCTGTCACGCCCCGGTGGCAGCCCATGCCTTACTCGAAGGTGACAAGTTGTACTTGCGCGGCCTGGTCGCGACGACTGACGGCAGTACGGTACTCAAGGGTGAAATCCGCGGTGAGGCTGGCGAAGCCCGTAAACTGGGGCTGGCCCTGGCCGAAGAGCTGATCGAAAAAGGCGCCGGCAAGATTCTGCGTGATCTGGAAGACGCTGGATGACAATGCCGCTGGCAGGCGCGGGGGTAATCATTACCCGGCCTACCGGGCAATGCGAAGCACTGGCGTCTTTGGTTGAAGCCGCCGGCGGCCGCGCCTTCATCCTGCCCGCCATGTCCATCGAGCCTACCGGGGAGGCCACCACCTGGCCCTCCAGTCTTCCCGAGATCAACGAATACCATTTGCTGGTTTTTATCAGCCGCAACGCCGTGAAATATGGCGCCCGCTATCTGCCCGACTACGACGCAGAAATAGCCGCAGTAGGGCCCAGTACCGCTAAAAGCCTCCAGGCGGCGGGGTTCCCGGCCAATGTGGTATCGGAGCGGGGATTTACCTCCGAGGCGCTGCTGGATCATCCCCGACTGCAAGACATGCATGGAAAGCGTGTACTGATTGTTCGCGGCGTTGGTGGCAGAGACCTGCTTGAGCAGTCCATGACAGCCCGCGGGGCCAGGGTGGATTACCTGGAGGTATACTGTCGAACAGAGTCTGACATTCCCAAAGAGGTGCTGGATCAGGTCCGAAGGGAACTGGAATTGGGACACATACGTTTTGTTACGGCCACCAGCGTCCAGACGCTGGAAAACACCCTGCTAGTATTGGGTGATGAGGCCCAACATTTACTGGGCAGGACGCAACTGGTTAGCGCCAGCGATCGTGTGGTACAAAAGGCCAGGGATCTTGGCATACCGACAGCGGAACCGGCATCCGGGCCCTCGGACCAGGACCTGCTAGAACACATGATAAGGCTAACGACCAATCAGGCCAGCGAGCATTCATGAGCCAAGAGCAACAAGACAAAGAACCCGTGATCGAGCAACCGGACGAAGGCACTGGAGAGTCTGTGCCGCCGGAACCCGATATCCAGGAATCTGCCGCCGAAGTCGTGCCGGATCAGCAAAGCACACCTGAACCCCGACCGGCTCCCAAGGCCAGGGGTGGCCGCGGACTGGCGTTTCTCGCCTTATTCATCTCGCTATTGGCCGTGGCGGCCTCTGCCTGGTTGTGGCGAGATGCCCAGCTGGCCAAGACCTCGTTAGCCCAACGCGGGGCAAGCGAAACCAGTCGGCGCGGCGATCTCGAACAATCTATGACTGCCCTGCGCAGGGAAGTGGACAGGCTGGAAGCCGGCCGGGCTGCCCTGGAAAGTTCAAGGCAGGATAGTTTCGACGACATCGCGCGCCTCTCTCAACGACTGGGAAACCTTGAGGCGCAGATGACCAGCATGCAGGGCGTCTCTGACGAGACCCGCAAGCGCTGGATCATGTCGGAAGTGGAGTATTACCTGCAGATAGCCAACGTGCGCCTTCAGCTTGCCGGTGATGTGAAAACCACAATTTCGGCGCTTCGTCTTGCCGACGGTCGCTTGTCCGCCATGGACGACCCCGCCTTGCTGGAAGTTCGCCGGGTCATTCGTGGCGAACTCACAGACCTGGGGGCAGTCGATGTTCCCGATATCCAGGGAATTGCCTTAACCCTCAGCAGCCTGGGCACCCGAATCAGTCAGCTTCCGCTTTCCCGTTCGGTTGGCGACGAAACGGACGACTCCACAGCACAGGCCGCCGAGGGCGAGGATGGTTGGGACCGGGCCGTGAGCAAGGTTGGCGCGGCCTTCAAGGACATCGTAAGCGTACGCAAGACCGACGAGCAGATTACTCCTCTGCTGAGTGTCTCGGAGGAATTTTTCCTGCGCCGAAACCTGGAACTCAAACTCGAAGCGGCTCGTCTGGCCTTGCTGAACGGGGATGAAACCAGCTTCCGGGAAAGCCTGCGTAGCGCCCGGGGTTGGCTGGGCCAGTATTTCGATACCTCGAATTCCGCCACCAGCAGCGCAATCGAAACCCTGGCCGGATTGGAAATGCAGAGTATCCAGCCGGCGCTTCCGGATATTTCGGGCTCATTGAATCTGCTGCGGACCCTGCCAGTTAATAGCGGCAATTAAGCACTATGAAAACCGGACTTATTATTATCCTCACCCTGCTCGCCGGCACCGCATTGGCGGTCTTGCTGATGGAGGATCCCGGTTACGTGATGTTCAATTTCCGCGGCTATCTCGTGGAAACCTCCGTACCGGTGCTGACCCTGATCCTGATCGGCCTGTACCTGGTGGTTCGCCTGGTGATTCGTATTCTCCGGGCGCCTCGTGCCCTGGGACGAATGGCCGTGCAGTATCGGGCCAAGCGTGAACAACGCCTGCTGACCAACGGGCTCCTGGAAATGGCCGAGGGCGACTGGGCCCGCGGAGAACGCACCCTTACCCGGGGCGTCAGGCGCAATGAAAACCCCCTGCTGAACTACCTTTCCGCAGCCCGCGCCGCCCAGTTGCAGGGCGCTTATGAGCGTCGCGACAACTGGCTGCGGATGGCTTACGAACAGAGCCCGGATGCCGGACACGCCGTATTGTTGACCCAGGCCGAGCTACAGATGGCCCACGGTCAGTTCGAGGATGCTCGCGCCACCCTGGCACGCCTGCTGGAAAGCGCTCCCAATCATGCACAGGGACTGGGAATACTCGCCAGACTGCATCGGGAACGAAAAGACTGGCCGGCCATAATGGAGCTACTGCCACGCCTGCGCAGCGGCAAGATCCTGCCCGCGGAGGAATTGGATGCCATGGCTCTGGGCGCGTATCGCGACGCGCTGGGCACGATTGAAAAAAGCCGGGACGCCGCGGCACTGGACGCGCAATGGTCCAGCATCCCCAAGGCCATGCGCAAAAATCCGGAACTGATCAAGGCATGGATACGGGCACTGAAGGCCTGTGGTCAATCAGCGAAGGCCGAAGACGTCATTCGCAAACACCTGAAACACTCATGGGATTCGGAACTGGCGCTGGAATACAGCCAACTGGATGTCGAGGACAAGACCCGGCAATTGTCCCGGGCAGAAGCCTGGCTTGGGAATCACAGCGATGACCCGCTGTTGCTGCTGGCTGTCGCCAGACTCAGCATGCGCAACGAACTTTGGGGCAAGGCACGCAGCTACCTGGAAACCAGCCTTTCGATTAAACCCAGCGCAGAGGCCTACCAACTCTATGGTCGACTGCTGGAAAAACTCGGTGAGTCGGTAAACGCCTCCGAGGCATTCCGTTCTGGACTGACACTCGCGACTCACCTGGGTGAAGACCTTCCCGCCCTGGAACGTCCACGCCGCCGCTAGTCGCCATCGGCGATTGCCTTGAGGGTGTCAGGAGCATAATCAAAGGAATCAAAAAATATCGAGGCCGGATTCGCCCCGGCCTCGGGTAATTCTTTCCGGGCTGCATTCACCAGTGCCGGAGGTCCTGCAACATAAACATCGTATGACCACAGGTCCTGCAGGGTGCGTATCACCGCCTGGTGAACCATTCCGGTTTGCCCGGGCCAATCGGTATCACCCTGCGCCTCAGACAACACCGGCGTCCAGGCGAAGTCATCAAACTCCCGGGCGTAACGCTCCAGGGTATCCAAGGCGTACAGGTCCTCCCGTCGGCGAACTCCCCAGTACAAACGAATCGGTCGCGGCTCAGCCTGCTCCACTGCCCAGTCCAGCATGCTCTTGATGGGCGCCAGTCCTGTGCCACCTGCCACCATCAACCAGGGCCTGGATGAATCCTGCAAGGTGAAGTTTCCAAACGGTCCCTGCAGTCGAAGCACCGCACCTGGCTGGAATTGCTCGAACACCTGGCCGGTGAACTCCCCCTCCGGCACCCGGCGGACATGCAACTCCAGTAGCGTGGGCTTGCTGGGCGAACTGGCGATGGAAAAGCTACGCCTGCGTCCCTCCGAGAGCATCAGGTCCACGTATTGCCCCGGTAGAAATTCCAACGGCTCCACCGCGGGCAAGCGCAACACCAGACGCATCACGTCATGGCACAACACCGTCATTTCCTGGACTCTGCAAGGCAGGCGCTTGACCTGGGCCTGGCCTGCCCGGGAGATAAGCCGGGCTTCCACCACCACATCGCCAACAGCCTGCGCCTGGCACAGCAAGACGCCGCGATTACCCAGGTCTTCATCGTTCAAACCCATGGGCGGCCCAAAGGGATAATTGACCTCGCCCTCAACCAGCCTGGCCAGGCAAGAACCGCAGTTACCGCTCTTGCAGCTATGTGGCAGATTCACCCCGGCACGCAAGGCGCTGTCCAGGATGCTCTCGCCAGACCGGGGGTGAAGTTTTTGCCCCGAGGGCTGGAGCAAGACGGTGTAATGTTCCCTTCCCATGTGAAAGCGCCGGTGGTTCATGCTACAAGGCGTAAAAGGATACCGCTTTCACCTGGACACTGCCGCAATCATCATGCAAAGAACTCAACCCATACTTCTGGTTGGCTACGGCTACCTGGGCAGGCGACTGGTCAAACATTGCGTTGCTGCCGGCAGGCCGGTCTGCGTACTCACCCGGTCAGGCGCTCACCAGGACGAACTGGAGGCCCTGGGTGTCGAGTACCAAATCCTGGACCTGGATACCGATAGTGGATCGCTGACTATCCCCGTAGCCGACAAGGTCATCCTGTACACCGCACCACCGGCAGGACCGGGAACAGACCCCCGACTACTGAGCTTGCTGGGCCGACTGAACGAGCTTCCCGCCAAGCTTGTGTATATTTCCACTTCGGGAGTTTACGGCGACTGCCAGGGAGCTCGGGTCGACGAAAACACCCCGGTAAACCCGGGCAGCGAGCGGGCCCGGCGCCGGGTTGCGGCCGAACGGGCCGTCTCCGAGTGGGCTGAGGACAAGCAGATACCCTGGACCGTACTGCGAGTACCCGGCATTTACGGACCGGAAAGACTGCCGCTGGCTGCGCTGGCCAATGGCGATGCATTCCTGAGACCCGAAGATGCGGGGCCGGGAAACCGTATTCATGTAGATGATTTGCTCGAATGCTGTCTTGCCGCTGGGGATAACCCTCGGGCAAGCGGCGTTTTCAACGTCAGCGATGGAGATCCCCTCAGCGCCACCGGCTTTGCCCAGGCCACGGCCAGGGCAACCGGGCTGAAGGCGCCCCGCCTGATCAGCCGAAGCGAGGCCCCGCAAGTGATTGGTCCGGGACGATGGTCATTCCTGTCGGAATCGCGCCTGCTGGATGTCCGCCGCATGCAGGAAAAACTGGCCCCGGCCTTGAAATACAGCAACCCCCTGGACGGCCTGGTAGCCAGTCTGGAGGAAATGGGAATCGAGGTGGTGAATCCGCCTCAGGGCTGACTGCGCTTGCTCTTGAG
Source organism: Chromatiales bacterium (assembly GCA_029864735.1). Lineage (GTDB taxonomy): Bacteria > Pseudomonadota > Gammaproteobacteria > Steroidobacterales > BM003 > CAKZML01. Next base: position 14,876 of record JAOTSW010000014.1, read on the forward strand.
CCATTTCAACAAGGGCTCCCACTGCTGCCAGTCTGGCCAGGCCAGGTATTCCGGAAGCTCAAACACGCCCAGCCCACGGGTGTAGGCACGAACATAATTTTGAGCATCCCGCAGCGCGGCCGGATAGGGCACTTTTTGCTTGCCCAGGAACTCGTCCAGCTCATCGAATATCAGGGTGTAGGTCCTCACCCGGTTGGCGACCACCCCGACCTTCGCCTGGGAACGCTGAACTTTTCCGCTACCCAGGAGCTCTTCGATAAACCTGGAGGCGGCCTGCATATCGATTGGGGAGGGGAGCACCGGAACTACCACGGTCTCGGTTCGCTTTAACAGCTCGGTCAACTCGGGGCCATGGCTGCGGGCAGGGGCGTCCATGATCAACACGTCAGCGCTCCTGGGCAGACCCTTGAGTCCCCCGGAGAATCCTGTCAGCCCGGTAATTTCCGGCGCATGGGCAGGTCGCCTTGCCAACCAGTCCAGCGATGATTGCTGCGGATCGAAATCCGCCAGCACCACAGCTGCGCCCTCGCTGGCATAGTAGCTCGCCAGGTTGGTGGCAATCGTGCTCTTGCCGCAACCGCCCTTGGCATTCATTACAGTAATGTGCCGCATACCCGTCCCCGTTTTGTTTTCCAGCAAGACTGATTATGTAAACTACATATTCGCAGCGTCAATGTCCACGCTGCACATGGCTACACCGGGCTAGTCCAGCCCCAGCTCATCCCACATCTCATCGACTTTCTTTTTGACCTCGTCCGACATGCTGATGGGTACACCCCATTCCCGGTCCGTTTCACCCGGCCACTTGTTGGTGGCGTCCAGGCCCATCTTGGAGCCCAGGCCCGACACCGGCGAGGCAAAGTCCAGGTAATCGATGGGGGTGTTGTCCACCAGCGTGGTGTCCCTGGAGGGATCCATGCGCGTGGTCATGGCCCAGATCACGTCTTCCCAGTTCCGGATGTCCACGTCATCGTCGGTAACCACCACGAACTTGGTGTACATGAACTGCCTGAGGAAAGACCAGATGCCGAACATCAGGCGCTTGGCATGGCCCGGGTACTGTTTGCGGATACTGACCAGCGCCATGCGGTAGGAGCAGCCTTCCGGTGGCAGGTAGAAATCCACAATCTCCGGGAACTGCTTACGCAGAATCGGAACGAACACTTCATTCAGTGCCACGCCCAGCACGGCAGGCTCGTCAGGCGGGCGCCCGGTGTACGTGCTGTGATAAATCGCATCCCGACGGCGGGTAATTCGATTCACGGTGAAAACCGGGAAACGGTCCACCTCGTTGTAGTAACCGGTGTGGTCACCAAACGGTCCCTCATCCGCCATGTCGTCCGGGTGAATTACCCCCTCCAGGACAATTTCTGCGCTGGCGGGTACCTGTAAATCACTGTCTTGCGCCTTCACCACTTCCGTGCGGGAACCTCGCAGCAGACCGGCAAACGCATATTCGGACAGGCTGTCGGGTATCGGGGTTACCGCTCCCAGCACCGTGGCCGGGTCCGCACCCAGTGCCACCGCCACCGGGAAAGGCTCTCCGGGATGCCTGGCACACCAGTCCCGGAAATCCAGGGCCCCGCCCCGGTGCGCAAGCCAGCGCATAATGACCCGGTTTTTGCCGATAACCTGCTGGCGGTATATACCCAGGTTCTGACGATCTTTCTCTGGTCCCCGGGTAATCACCAGGCCCCAGGTAATCAACGGTCCCGCATCTCCCGGCCAGCAGGTCTGTATTGGCAGGCTGGCCAGGTCCACCTGGTCGCCCTCCTGCACCACTTCCTGGCAGGGAGCATTGCTCAACTGGCGCGGCGCCATATTCATCACCTGGCGGAAAACCGGGAGCTTTTCCCAGGCATCGCGCATGCCCTTGGGCGGCTCCGGTTCCTTTAGAAAAGCCAGCAGTTCGCCAACGTCCCTGAGCGCTTCCACGGATTCCTGGCCCATGGCGCGGGCCACTCGCTCCGGGGTGCCGAACAGGTTACCCAGCACAGGCATGTCGTAGCCCTTGGGATTCTCAAACAACAGCGCCGGACCGCCACGCTTGAGCGTCCGATCGCAGATTTCCGTCATCTCGAGATAGGGGTCGACTTCTGCCGTTATCCGGCGAAGTTCCCCGTCACGTTCCAGCTGGGCAATGAAGTCCCTGAGATCCTTGTATTTCATTCAACGAACTATAAAGACACAGGGGAACCACTGTCCATGTGAGACTGTGCTCATCGACAGTCCAGGGCTTTGCCATTAAGCTTTGGCCATGCAGGTGTCGTTCACCAAGATGCAGGGACTGGGCAACGATTTCATCGTAATCGATGCCAGGCACCAGCCATTCACCCCCTCCCCCGAACTCATTCGGCGGTTATCCCATCGGCGTACCGGTATCGGCTTCGATCAGGCCCTTATCCTGGAATCCCCGCGGGAACCCGACTCCACTGCCTTTTATCGAATTATCAATGCCGATGGCGGAGAAGTTGAGCAATGCGGCAATGGCGCGCGTTGCATCGCGCGTTTTCTGGATCCAGACGGGGAAGGCAACAACCTCGTGCTGGAGAGTATTGGAGGCCGGGTGACGGCCAGTGTCCTGGAAGACGGGAATGTCCGGGTGAACATGGGGGAACCGCATTTCCTGCCCCGGGACATTCCGCTGGAGGCTGACCGGGAGCGTGACCGCTATTGCCTGGACCTGGGGGACAAGCAAATCCAGGTGGGTGCTGTTTCCATGGGCAATCCCCATGCAGTATTGCGGGTGGACGACGTGGACACCGCCCCGGTTGCGCAACTGGGTCCGGTCATTTCCGGTCACCCGCAGTTCCCGCAACACGCAAATGCCGGCTTCATGGAAATAGCTGGAAAGAGTACCCTGAAGCTCAGGGTCTACGAGCGCGGCGTTGGGGAGACGCTGGCTTGTGGCACTGGTGCCTGTGCGGCCGCGGTTGTGGCCAGGCGCTGGGGCGAGATTGATGAAACTGTTGATGTCCTGTTACCAGGCGGCCGACTGCAGGTCAGCTGGAGCGGGCCTGGACAGCCGGTTTGGATGAGCGGCCCAGCCGCGTTTGTATTCGAGGGAACTATAAAACTATGACTACCCAGCACAAGCCAGGCATTGCCTCTGGCGGCCTATCCGAAGAGGCCGTGGCCTATTACCTTGAGACTCATCCCGAATTTTTTGAGCGTCATTCCTCCCTGCTTACCTCCATGAGCCTGAGTCACCTGAATTCGGGTTCCGCCGTGTCTTTGATTGAAAGGCAGGTAGACCTGCTGCGGGAACGAAATCACAAGATTGAGCGCAAACTTGCCGACTACGTGGAAACCGCCAGGGGTAACGATGTGCTGGCGGAAAAGATTCACCGGATGGGCCTGGGCCTGCTAAGGGCTGACAGCCTGGAAAGCTGCCTGAAAGAAGTGGAAACCAGCCTGCGTGAGGATTTCGCCTCAGACCAGTCACTCCTGATACTGATCCAGGACGACAAGCCAGAACTCGAAGCGCTGGCAAGCGCCGGGCGCTTTATGAAAGTCGCCTCCAGCGAAAGCCCCGAGCTGAAGGGCTTCGACAGCCTGTTCGACAACGGACGCCCCCGTTGCGGCCAGGTTCGGGATTCCCTGCGGGATTTCATGTTCGGAGATGACACGGTGGAGATTGGCTCAGCTGCGCTGATCCCCCTGTTCCACGAGCATCCCCTGGGCGTGCTGGCGGTGGGCAGCAACGACGCGCGCCATTTTCACCCGGGAATGAGCACCGAATTCCTCACCCGCCTGGGCGCACTGCTCAGCATGGCGCTACAGCGCCACCTGGACTAGGTCGAACGGCTCGTGGACGAGGCACAGAAGAGCTGGATTCAGCGTTTTCTGTCCTACCTGGCTCACGAGCGCAGGTACTCCCCGCACACCATCACGAACTACCAGCGGGACCTGAAGTCGATACTGGCCTATTGCGAAAAGCAAGACATCGGCGCCTGGCGGGACCTGGGTGAGTACCAGGTGCGCATGTTTGTCGCAGCCGGACACCGCCAGGGCTTGTCGCCCCGCAGCCTGCAGCGCAGGCTATCCACCCTGCGCAGCTTCTACCGGTATCTGAACCGGGAAGGCGAGATCAAGACCAACCCGGCCCTGGAGGTTCGGGCACCCAAGGCGTCCAAGCGCCTGCCCAGGACCATGGACGTGGACATGATGGGCAAGTTGCTGGAAATGCCTCACAAGGATCCCCTCTCGGTGCGCGACTGGGCAATCATGGAACTGCTCTATTCCTCGGGTTTGCGACTGGCCGAGTTGGTGGACCTGGACTTGACCGATGTAGACCTGTCGGATCGCACGGTCCGGGTTACCGGTAAGGGCAACAAGACCCGAATCGTTCCACTGGGACGGTTTTCCGTGGAAGCACTGGCCAAATGGCTGGGTGAACGCGGCTCCATGGCCGGCGCCGGAACCGACCAGGCCATGTTCCTCAGCCAGCGCGGCCGCCGCATCAGCCACCGCTCTGTGCAATCACGGGTAAAGCTGTGGGCCCGCCGACAAGGCCTGCCCGTGGAGGTTAACCCTCACCTGTTCCGGCACTCCTTCGCCAGCCACCTGCTGGAATCCAGCGGGGACCTGCGCGGAGTACAGGAACTGTTGGGTCATGCGGACATCTCCACCACCCAGATATACACCCACCTTGATTTCCAGCATCTAGCCCGCATATATGATCGCTCACACCCGCGATCCAAGCGGCGCAGCTAGAACCGCAAGAACCCAGGCAAGGGGACCGGAACATGGAGCAATTCAGAGGCACCACAATTATCGCCGTTCGACGTGGCAACACCGTCGCCATAGCCGGGGACGGCCAGGTAACCCTGGGCGATACCGTGATGAAGGGCAACGCCCGCAAGGTTCGCCGGATTTACAACGACACGGTCTTGGCCGGGTTCGCCGGCGGCACGGCCGACGCTTTTACCCTCTTCGAGCGCTTCGAAGCCAAGCTGGAGCAATACGGTAACCTGACCCGGGCAGCCATTGAACTGGCCAAGGACTGGCGCAGCGACAGAATGTTGCGCCGACTCGAAGCCCTGCTATGCGTGGCGGATGCAGAATCCTTGTTCATTATTTCCGGAAACGGTGATGTGATCGAACCCGAAGACAACCTGCTGGCCATCGGCTCGGGCGCCTCCTATGCAAAGGCTGCGGCCCGGGCGCTGGCACAGAACACCGACCTGGACGCCAGGACCATTGCCGAAAAGGCCATGCGCATCGCCGCAGACATCTGTGTCTACACCAACGAAAACATCATCATTGAAGAGCTGACCGGGAAGGCGGGCGCCTGAGGCGCTACCGACCGTAAGCAGTAATTAACCTATGTCCCAAATGACCCCAAGAGAAATCGTCCAGGAACTGGATAAGCACATTGTTGGCCAGGATGACGCCAAGCGCGCGGTGGCCATCGCCCTGCGCAATCGCTGGCGCCGCATGCAGTTGCCCGAGGCCCTGAGAGCGGAGATCACGCCGAAAAACATCCTGATGATCGGACCCACCGGTGTCGGAAAAACCGAGATCGCCCGGCGACTGTCCACCCTGGCCAAGGCCCCGTTTATCAAGGTGGAGGCAACCAAGTTCACCGAAGTCGGCTATGTGGGCCGGGAAGTGGACAGCATCGTACGCGACCTGACCGACGTCGCTGTGAAGCTGGTACGCGAGGAAGAAACCTCCAAGGTACGTACCCGTGCAGAAGATGCCGCCGAGGACCGCGTCCTGGATGCCCTGCTGCCTGGGCCTCGCAATTCGGGTCCCGACGTCGTCGAGCAATCCTCGGCCAGCGACACCCGCCAGAAATTTCGCAAGATGCTGAGGGAAGGCAAGCTGGATGATCGCGAAATAGACATCGAAATCAAGGCCATGCCCATGGGCGTGGAAATCATGGCGCCCCCCGGGATGGAAGAGATGAGTCAGCAGTTGCAGGGGATGTTCCAGAACCTCTCCGGCAACAGGACCAGCCTGCGGAAGATGCGCATCAAGGACGCATTCAAACAGCTGATCGAAGAAGAAGCCTCGCGGATGGTGAACGAGGAAGACATCAAGGTTCGGGCGATTCAGGCCGTGGAACAAAACGGCATCGTATTTATCGACGAACTGGACAAGGTTGCCCGACGCGCTGAGTCCCAGGGTGCGGACGTATCCCGGGAAGGTGTTCAGCGTGACCTGCTGCCCCTGGTTGAAGGCTGTACCGTCAGCACCAAGTACGGCATGGTTCGCAGCGACCACATCCTGTTCATCGCTTCCGGTGCATTCCACATAGCCAAACCCTCGGACCTGATTCCCGAATTACAGGGCAGGTTCCCCATCCGGGTAGAGTTGCAGGCCCTGACCAGCGCGGACTTCATTCGTATCCTCACCGAACCCGACGCCTCGCTCACCGAGCAATACTGCGCCCTGCTCAAGACCGAAGGCGTGAATGTGAAATTCAGCGAGACCGGCGTGCGGCGGATCGCCGAGGTGGCCTTCCAGGTGAACCAGAGCACTGAGAACATCGGCGCCCGGCGCCTGCACACGGTAATGGAGCGTTTGCTGGAGACAGTGTCCTATGAAGCCTCCGACCGGTCCGGAATGGAACTGGAGGTAGATGCGGATTACGTGGACAAGCAATTGGGAAAGTTGCTGGTCAACGAGGATTTGACCCGCTATATCCTGTAGCATTCGCTGCATAGTTGGCCATACCCGGACCAGCCAAGGATTTCCCATGCCGTACGAGAACCAGTCCCCGACAGATATCAAGTTGCACAGCAAGTCCAGGTTGCTGGATATCACGTTCGATGACGGGGTGAGCTTCAGCCTTTCCTGCGAGTTCCTGAGAGTGAACTCACCCTCGGCCGAGGTACGTGGCCACGGGCCGGGCCAGGAAGTCCTGCAGTTGAACAAGGAACTGGTCAATATCACCGCTATCGAGCCGGTGGGAATGTACGCCGTCAAGCTGGTGTTCGACGATGGCCATGACTCAGGGCTATACAGCTGGCAATACCTGTACGAACTGGGTGAAGGCCAGGACGAAAAGTGGCAGGATTACCTGCAACGATTGAGCCAGGCTGGACACCAGCGCAAAGCAGATTAAATCGGAACTACCATGTCTCAGGATTCCAAAAAAACCACTCATTTCGGCTTTGAGGAAGTAGACGAAACCGAAAAGCAGCGCATGGTGCGCGGCGTCTTCGACTCAGTCGCCACAAAGTACGATGTCATGAACGACATCATGTCCATGGGCATGCACCGAATTTGGAAAAGCTTCACCTTGGGGCAGACCGGTCTGCGCAAGGGGCAGGTGGCACTGGACGTGGCCGGCGGCACCGGTGACCTGACCAAGGGCATGGCCCGCCAGGTCGGCGCCGAAGGACACGTGGTGCTCTCGGACATTAACCAGGCAATGCTGGAGCAAGGTCGCAACCGCCTGCTGGATGACGGGGTGGTGGGCAACGTCACCTACGCCCAGGCCAATGCCGAGTTCCTGCCATTTGCAGACAACAGCTTCGACTGCATCACCATTGGCTTTGGCCTGCGCAACGTGACCCACAAGGAAAAAGCCCTGGAGTCCATGTATCGCGTGCTGCGGCCAGGCGGACAATTGATGATTCTTGAATTCTCGAAACCCGTCGCCGCACTGTCGCCATTCTATGACCTGTACTCGTTCAAGGTCCTGCCCTTCATGGGCAAGATGGTCGCCAACGACTCCGAAAGTTATCGCTACCTGGCCGAATCCATTCGCAAGCACCCTGACCAGGAAACCCTGCTGGGCATGATGAATGACGCAGGTTTCGAACGCACCCGGTATCACAATCTCACCGGTGGCATCGTCGCATTACACCGGGGCTACAAGTTCTGATGGACCTGCGCCCACCCCCATTGCCTGATGTTCTGCTCAGGCCCTTACAGGAAATGCTGAGTCGCAACATCATGGACTCGACTCCCGCCAGGGAGTTGCTTCCATCCCTGGCAGACCGGGTACTGGGCGTGTATTTGAAAGACACGCCAGTAGCGCTGCACATGCTGTTCCATGACAGCGGCGTGACACTGAGCTTTGCCCCGCCCGCGGACCCTGACGTGATCCTCAGCGGCGGACTACTGGGACTGGCGAGGCTGACAGGCGACGACGCCGGCGAGGCCTTTCGTTCCGGCGCAGTGGAATTAATTGGCGAGGCCGAAATGGCCCACACTATCCAGGAACTGCTGCAGCATGCCCACCCGGACTGGGAAGAGGAGCTGTCCCGGCTGGTCGGGGACGTGGCCGCACACCAGGTGGGTAACATGGCTCGCAGTATTTTTGGCTGGAGCAAGCAGGCCGGCGAGAGCGTGCAACGCAATGCCACCGAGTACCTGCAGGAAGAAAGCCGGGACCTGGTGGCGCCTGCCGAGGCGCGAGATTTCTGCGCCACCGTGGACACGGTGCGCGATGACGTGGAGCGCGCGGCAGCGAGACTGGACCGGCTGGAAAAACAACTGAACACGGCCCGGGAGTCGTAAAATGCTGCGCCCCTCGACTGTCCTGCGCCTGATATCCATACAGCGAGTCTTGCTGCGTTATGGGCTGGACGAAATCGTCACCGCAACCCACTTATTCAGGCCACTGCGTTACTTCTCTCCGGGCTGGTGGCGACGTGACTCACACAAGGAAAGCCTGGGTGCCCGAGTGCGCATGGCGCTCATCGAACTGGGCCCTATATTTGTAAAATTTGGCCAGTCACTGTCCACCCGTCCCGACCTGTTGCCCAGGGATGTGGCGGTAGAGCTGGCTCAACTGCAGGACCGTGTGCCACCGTTCCCCAATGATGAGGCCCTGGCAATTATCGAGGGAGCCTATGGCAAGTCGGTAGGCGAGATCTTCGCAAGTTTTGACTCCGACCCACTGGCTGCAGCTTCCATCGCCCAGGTGCACACCGCCACTCTCAAGGACGGCCGGGAAGTCATCGTCAAGGTGCTGCGCCCGGGTGTAAAAAAGCGCATCGAACGAGACATGGCCGTGCTGTATGCGATGGCCGGACTGGCTGAGCGATTCTGGTCCGAGGGCAAGCGTCTGCATCCGCTGGATGTCATCGCCGAGTACGAGAAGACCACCCTGGATGAACTGGATTTGCTACGCGAGGCCGCCAACGCGGCCCAGCTGCGTCGAAACTTTGAAGGCTCGACCCAGCTGTATGTCCCCGAGGTGCATTGGGACTACTGTCGCAAGAACGTGCTGGTGATGGAGCGGATCTACGGCGTACCGATAGCCGACATGGAGACCCTGAAAGCCAGGGGAACCAACTTCAAGCGCCTGGCAGATCACGGCGTGGAGCTGTTCTTCACCCAGGTTTTCCAGCACAACTTCTTTCATGCCGACATGCACCCCGGCAATATTTTCGTGGACGTCACCACTCCCGAATTTCCGCGTTATATCGCCGTGGACTTCGGCATCGTGGGCACCCTGAGTACCCGGGACCAGTACTACCTGGCCGAGAATTTCCTGGCCTTCTTCAATCGGGACTACTACCGGGTGGCCAAGTTACACCTGGACTCGGGCTGGGTGCCGCCGGAAACCCGACTGGACGAACTGGAGTCGGCATTCCGGACAGTGTGCGAACCTATCTTCGCCAAGCCCCTGGAAGAAATTTCCTTCGGCCAGTTACTGGTACGCTTGTTCCAGACGGCGAGACGTTTCAACATGGAAGTTCAACCCCAGTTGATCCTGCTGCAGAAAACCTTGCTGCACATCGAGGGCCTGGGCCGCCACCTGTATCCCCAACTGGATTTATGGGAAACCGGCAAGCCGATACTTGAACGCTGGATGCGTGACCGTCTCAGCGGCGCCAATGTGCTGGCCAAGCTGCGTCAGCAACTTCCCGATCTGAACGAGACCCTCCAGGACGTGCCCCAGTTGGTGCAGACCCTGGTGCAGCAAGCCACTGAAGGACGCTTGAGCATTACCGTGAATGATCCGGGCGTCAGTGCGCTGCGCGAGGAAATTTCCCGGTCAGCCCGGGCCCGCTACACAGCCATGGCCGCCGGCGCAGTATTGATTGCCGGCGCCCTGCTGATTGGCCTGGATGTTCAGCCCGAGTGGTTGGGCTGGGTCGTGAGCGCCACCGGCGCTGCACTCTTGCTGATCAATCGCCCCTCGGCTAGCTAGTTACGCCATTCAACGATCAGGACGAATGCTCGGGGTCAATTCCAGGCTTAGGAACACACACGGTATTGCGGCAAGAGCAACTGTGGTTCTCAACTATTCACGCTCGCCAAAAGCAGGCCAAGGCGTTTTCATGTACGCTGGTTAGCATACCCCCGATCGAAACTGACTCGACTCGATGAAGTCGTGACCATGGATTTCGCCCGGTTTCACCATTATTTTCATTTCCAACCAGGTAGCAACTATGAAACTCGCGATTTTGTCGTGTGGACCGAACTCTTACAGTACGCGTCGACTAAAAGAAGCGGCGCTGGAAAGAAAATACGACGTCAAAGTGCTCGATACTCTGAAGTTCGCCATTGATTTGGAAGAAGGTTCGCCGGACCTCTATTATCGGCAGAAATCACTGAGCGAGTATGACGCCGTGCTGCCTCGTATTGGCGCGTCAATCACCTATTACGGCACCGCCGTGGTCCGGCAGTTTGAAGAGATGGATGTCTTCTGCGCCAACACCGCGAACGGCATCACGAACTCCCGCGACAAATTGCGCAGTCTGCAAATACTGAGCCGTCATCATATCGGCATACCCCGCACGACGTTTGTAAAGGACAAGAGGGATGTGCTGCCGGCGATTGCACGTGTCGGCGGTGCTCCGGTAGTCATCAAGCTCATCGAAGGAACCCAGGGTATCGGCGTATTGCTCGCCGAGACCATCAAGGCAGCCGAATCTATCATCGAACTTCTGCAGAGCCAGAAACAGAATGTGCTCATTCAAAAATTCGTCGCCGAAAGCCGGGGAAAGGATATTCGTGCATTCGTTGTCGGAGACCGAGTGGTGGCAGCGATGCGACGAGTCGCCCAGGGACAAGAGTTCCGCAGCAATGTACACCGCGGCGGCATTGCCGAGGCCGTCGAACTAAGCGACGAGTATCGTGAAACGGCGGTGCGCGCCGCACAGATACTTGGCTTGCGCATCGCCGGCGTGGACATGCTCGAGAGTTCGAGTGGCCCACAGATCATGGAAGTGAATTCATCGCCGGGTCTTGAAGGCATCGAGAAGTGCACCCAGCTGGATATCGCCGGCGCCGTGGTCGATTACATTGCCGCAAGGGTTGATTTTCCGGATATCGATATTCGACAGCGCCTGACAGTCAGTCGCGGCTATGGGGTCAGTGAGATATTGATACGCGCAGGGTCGAACTTCGATGGCAAAACCATTATGGAAACCAGACTCAGAGACAGCGATATCAATGTGCTCACGTTATACCGTGGCACAACCGTAATCCCGAATCCGCGTGAAGCGCGCACATTGCAGGCAAACGATCGCTTGCTATGTTTTGGCAAGCTTGATTCGATGCGAGATTTGCTGCCTCCCAAGGCTCAGCGCAGAAGGCAGCCAACGGTTGGATCCCTCCAGCAGGCGCCAGAAGACTAGCTTTAACGCCACGCATGACTAATTGATCCAGGGCCCCAATCGGGGCCCTTATTTTTGATGGCCCGACATACCGATTCGAAAAAATCCGGGCAGTGCTCAGGCCGGATTGTGAATCAGCCCAGGCCCACTTGTTGAAGTTTCGGCAGGAGAACTTATCGCTATCAAATTAATTGCGGTTCGACCCCAATTCTCCGCACCATGAAAAGCCTTATGTTAACTGCCTTAGCTATTTCTAGAACAATGGCAAATTTGTTCTATACTCATTTTTTACGAATCTTAAGAATAAGAACTAATAATCTTCAGGGAGCAAGATAATGAAACGATTCATATATCGATTTCTCATGGTTTGCATTTCCGTCGCATCGGGCACTGCGCTCGCCGGCGAATCCGGACTTAAGGCCGAGGCTTTTAGCGAATTGCAGGCTGCGGGTGTCGACAAGTACCTGGGAACCTCGGTGTCGACCCAAAGTGAGCACGGCGTCTGGACCGAGCATGCTTTCGATCCGCGGTACACACCCGACGCGAGTTCCCCCACGGGCGCGCGTCCCGATGGTCCGGTCTGCATCGCGGGCACGAATTACTCGGTGTTCACCAGGCAGGGCGACCCCAAAAAGCTGTTGATCTTCCTGCAGGGCGGCGGCGCCTGCTGGCAGAATTTCTACAATTGCAACGTCCTGGCCGAAGACCAGTCGCCTCCCCAAGACGGTCCTTTCCCGGGGGTCTTTGACTCCACTATGGCGGATAACCCGTTTGCAGACTACTCGGTTGTCTACATGCCGTACTGTGACGGTTCAACCTTTGGTGGCGACAACGACGTGAACGATCCGGCCTGGCAGGCCTTTATTGCAGGAGAACTGGGCGTGCCGCCGGAATTTGGACCGCCGGTGCGTCACCACCGCGGGCTTCGCAACGCCAGCGCCGGCATGGATGTCGCGAAAGAAATGTTCCCAAGAGCCAAGCAGATTACGGTCATGGGTCACAGTGCCGGTGGCGTCGGTGCTGCCGCCTTCGCACCGTTCCTGGCCCGCTTCGCCTTCGGCAATAACACCAAGCTCACGGTCTACAATGACGCAGGACCAATTGCGGTCAACCTGGGCACGCCACCCACGGCGGTCAGTCCTCCCGATATCCCCTGGCTGTCAGTCTTTGCCCGTCAGAATGACTGGCAATTTTATAAGTTCTATCCTCAAAGCTGCGTCGATGACGGCCGTTGCAATGCCTTTGGCCAGCAGACCGGGATTATCAACTGGCGACTCGAAAAGGACTCGACCATCCGCGAGGGGTTTTATGAGACCGACTCCGACCGGACAAACCGGTTCTTTGCA
>JAOTSW010000252.1 GCA_029864735.1 Chromatiales bacterium
TTTTCATGCGGGTGTTGCGGACTCAGCAGCCAACGGTGCTTCCGGTTACTGCACACCTTGGGCTGCTGAGCCTGGATCTTGGAAGACTACGGGGTAACCTCCTCAGCAGGCAATTGCGGGTGCAACAAGTGAGGTCGACGGCATGAGACCTCACCGGGCAAGTTGGTTCGAATTGCTCACCAGCAGAGAGGAACTCGGTGGGGTTCTGCAGTGCCTGGCCCGGAGCGGGATTGTCGAGCTGGAGACCTATAGCGACATCAGCCAGCCGGAATGGCTGCCGGACATGCAAGAGGTACTTCAGCAGTTCCGGGCCTTGTCCGAGCGTTACCGGCAGTACTGGCCGGAGCCGGCGCCGGCGCCTGACCACCACCAGCGCACCGATAGCGATAGCGGAAAGCAGATCATGCATTCGTTGCTGGACTGGTCTGCTCAAGCCGAACCCCTGGTAGTGGAGTTCCAGGAACTGGGCGCTGAACAGGAGTTACTCAGACTGCTTCGACACTGGCTGGAAAATGTGCCGCCAGATGCCCTGCCAGACATGGAGTTGCTTCATGCTGCCGGCCCGGTAATGCGGGTTCGGCTTTACGTTCTCCCGGTGAGTACATGGCCCGAGACCACAAGTCCGTCTCTGATGTTGCACAAGACGGAGAGTCCACAGCACAATTTTCTACTCGCGCTCGGACGCAAGGCCCAGGTGGAGGCGCTGGATCAGTCTGTCCAGGGTCTTAAGGGCAGAGTGGTGCCGCTGCCTGAATGGTTGCCCGGAAATCTCAGTGAAGCCCTGTCGGGGATAGATGCACGTGCTCATAATATCGATCTTCACAAGCAGAAGATCAGCGAAAGCATTGCCAGGCTTTCCCAGGATCACGACCTGCCGACCCTGCTGGCACAAATGCGATTTCTCAGTTGGGTGGTGGAGCAGGTCCCGCAGTTGTCGATGACCGAACATTTCGCCTGGGTAACCGGTTGGACCAGCGATTTGGAAGGTAGTGCCTTGCGTGCCCGTCTGGATAAGTGCGGTCACAGCTATCTGATTCGATTCCCGCCTGCACCGGCCAGGTCCCAGTCACCAATCATCCTGAGAAATCCTGCATGGGCCAAGCCATTTGAAGTCTTCGCCGGATTACTGGGGACTCCCTCTGCAGGGGAAGCCGACCCCAGCCCCCTGGTCGCATTCATCGCTCCCTTGATGTTTGGTTATATGTTCGGCGATGTCGGGCAGGGCGCGGTGCTGGTAACGCTGGGACTCCTTCTCAAGGGCCGCTATCCGGCGCTGAAGCTGCTTGTTCCGGGTGGACTCATGGCCATGCTATTCGGGTTGCTGTTCGGCAGTGTATTTGCGAATGAGGACTTGCTGCCGGCCCTTTGGCTGCACCCGATTAATTCACCCCTGCCGGTGCTGGCCGTGAGCCTGGGCATTGGCGCCACCGTGATCAGCCTGGGTCTCACCCTGGATGCAGTGCAATCCCACTGGGCCGGTATGGGTGGTCTATGGTGGCAACGGCGGGCAGGCCTGGCCTTAAGTTACGCAGGTGCCCTGGCCGCTACCCAATGGATCGACATGGTCTGGCTTGTCCTGGTCGGAATGCTGTGGTTCGTCATCGGCAACGGACTCGCCGCGGAGGGCGACAAGTTATCAAGCGCCGGCAGCGCTCTTGCCGAGTTCGCCGAGACCATGCTGCAACTGCTGGTCAACACTGTTTCATTCGTGCGCGTGGGCGCTTTCGCGCTGGCACACAGCGGACTGTCCATGGCAGTGGCCGGAATCGCCGAGGCATTTGACTCTTTGTCTGCAAGCATTGCGGTATTCGTGGTTGGAAACCTGTTCGTCCTCACCCTTGAGGCTCTGGTTGTCGGAATACAGGCCACCCGGCTCGTGTTGTTTGAATTCTTCATCCGCTTCCTGCGTGCTGAGGGGCGCGCCTTCCACCCCCTCACGACGCCGGATCACCCGTCTGACAAGAACATCAGGAGGGCATCATGAAAATGACCAAAAGACCCCTTTTACTGGTCCTGCTTGGAGCGACGCTGACCCTGCTCATTGCCACCACGGGCCTTGTTGTGGCGACCGGGTCAGCCTGGGCCGCCGAAACGACGGCGCTTGCCACAGTGGACCCGGAGGTGCTTCGCTGGGGCCTCCTGGCCGGGGCTCTTGCAGCCAGTGTGTCAGCCCTGGCGGCCGGGTATGCGGTGGCCCAGGTGGGTACGGCAGCAGTCGGCGTGCTTGCCGAGAAGCCCGAACTCATCGGCCGAGTGCTGATCCTGGTGGGCCTGGCTGAGGGTATCGCGATTTACGGATTGATTGTCGCCATCCTCATCTTTAACCGGCTGGGCTAGTCATGGGCATACGATGCATCCTGCTGGCAGATCGGGTGACCGCCACCGCCTATCACCTGGCGGGCGTTGAAGTTCGTCAGCCGGGCAAGGAGGGCGTCCTGGAGGCCTTCAGGCGGGCCCGCAGCGACTCAGGGCTGTTGCTGCTCACCCGGCCACTTGCGATGAAACTGCCGGCGGATGAATTGAGTCGAGCAATACGTGATGCAAGGCCGCCGGTTCAAGTCATTAATCCCGTGTATTTGGAGAGGGCTTCTCCTGATGCGGCCACCCGGGCCCGAAGGGCCCTGGGAGTGAGCACGTGAACCAGACCAGCCTTTACCAGGTCCAGGCTGATGCACTGATCAGCCAATTGAAAAGAAACCAGGAGGCCAGTGTCCGAAAACTGGAGCAAGAGGCCAGGGAATGGAACAGGCAGCGTCTGCGCGAAGCCCGTCACCAGGCGTTGCTGCAATTTCGCAAGGCGGCGGCCACGGAGCGGGAACGGTTTTCCCGTGAAATTGCTGCCGCGGAGGCGGCCATCGCAGCCGAGGCCAGGACTCGCCATCAGCAACACCTAACGGCCATGGTGCAGGCGGTCATAAACCGATTGCCCGAAGCCCTGGAGCAACGCTGGCGATCACCTTTGCACCGGTCGGAATGGATTGAGTCCGCCCTGCGCAACGCAGCCCGACGCCTTGGGGATGGTTCCTGGGTGATACGCATGGCCCCTGGTCCCAAACAGGAAGAGCTAACGGAGAGTTTTGACGGGACAGGTATCCGTTGGCAGGCAGACCCTGGCCTGAAGGCAGGCCTGGTAATT
>JAOTSW010000253.1 GCA_029864735.1 Chromatiales bacterium
GGACTGTTCCCGGTGGTGGCCGGGGCTTTTTCAGGCGGATTAATTTGCTGCCACAGAAACAGCATTGCCACGCCAAACGCGGCCACCAGTGTCAGCATGTTCAGTCTATAGGCCGACAGACTTTTTCTGTTTTCCGACTGACCGTCATCCCGTCGGATTCCATCCGGGGTGACCTCAAATACCCAGGTCAACACAATAGTCAGGACAAGGCCAAGAGCCATCAGGCCGATAATCGCCTTGCCCACCCATTCCGGGGCGCCGGCAAAATCCAGCACGATGTCCGAGACCTGCAGGATCAGCCAGCCCACCACGAGATAGGCCGAGACCACCCGGAATACACTGCGGCGTTTTAGCTCTTCGAGTAGTTTCACAGCCAATTCCCTTGTACTGAGTCCAACACAGCCTACCCCCGACCCCGGAAATTTTCTAGAAAGAATTCATGTAATTACCCTGGGACTGCGCCGGATCCAGTAACCGGCATGACCTCCCTGGGTTCATTCCGGTCCCTGTCCTCTTATTTACCGGGCAGGTGAGACTATTCGGCCGATTCAATCCGCGTCGTCTTGACCGGCCCTCGCCCGATAATCTGGACCTCCACCGTCTCTTCACCACAAGCGCCATCGAAGTGGACGGCACCTTTCGGGTGCATAACGTAGGCACCCGCTGCCAGTGGCGTCGTGTCTTCGCATTTTCCCGAATTGCCCATTCCAAATGCCCAGACACCGGATATCACGGTCACATGTCGGTCTTGATCGTGATAATGGGGCGAGAACGTCTGGCCAGGAGGAATCTTGAGGCGAAAGACATAAATCCCCTCCTTGTCAGGATCCCCGGACAAGACCGCATAGCCCAGCCCGGGAATGTCAGGGTCGGACTCATAAACTACGTCCGAAGATTGAATATGCACGAATTCGGAGCCCGAATCATGATCCTGTGCCGTCGTAGCAGAACTCGCCACAGTCAATAAGCACAACAAAAGCCAGCCGCCAGGTCTCATATGCCCTCCAATCCCGTTAACAATCGCTCGGGGCCGTAAACAGCCTTCACACTACGGCTCGACCAATGACAATTCATACAAATACATCTCATCGCTACCGTAGGCGTGGATCATCCCCGCACGCTCAAAGCCCAGTTTCTCCAACACCCTGATGGATCCCACGTTGGGTATGTCAACCGTGGCCACAACCGAATCCGCGGTATTGTCACTCGCCGCCTGTCGCAGTACAGCCGCTGCGAATTCGGTTGCATACCCCTTACCATGGGAGTCCCCGGCGATCATGTATTGCAACTCAGGCTTTCCGCGAGTTGCGGATAATTCACCATGCAAAAGCCCGCACCATCCGACCATCACTTCCGGCTTGGACCGCTCATACGCTGACCAGGTAGGCCAGGCATAGCCGTCACGACTCACCTCAAATTCATCCCAGAAATCCGATTTGGCTTTGTGCCGAATAGCGTCGAGATCGCTAAGATTTTTGTACGAGTAATAGAATTCGACAACCCGGGGATCAGTCAGCATCGTTCCAACGAAAACCTCGAAATCGCGGTGGGAGAACGGAGATATTCGCAGGCGAGGTGTTTCGATGACGGATATCTTGGTCATGGCACTCCGGTCGATCCTGGCGGCTGCTCTGGGTCATTAGCTGACCCTCAAGGGAGTCTACAACGCCCTCAGGGGAATGTCCGCCTTGCGGGGAAAGCGCGGGTGGGCCCCGGTAATCAGCTGCCCCGGGTTCAGTGACCGGCCTGGTTCGAAACAGGCAGACGGCGTTCCCGGATTAGGGAGCTTGAAGCTCTAGCGTATAAATCGCCGGGATCGCACCCTGGTAGGTTCTGTCCGGTGCGTAAGGATCGGCAAACAGACCGCCTTCAACCAACTCCCGGTTAGCCAGCCCGAACAGATAATGCCAAATCATCGTGTAGCCATCCTCGAACGGCACGCCTGCGCGGGTAAAGCCGAGATCTTGCAACTCGTTTTTCATTCGCGGGTAGTTTTCAGACAGCCATGTCGCCATTACCTGATTGCCAATCGCCAGAATACTCCTGGCCATGACTTCGTCCCTTGCGGTCAGAACAGGAATACGAGCGCGATACAGACCATCATGCTCACTGATATATTCCAGCGCCAACAGCACATCCAGAAAGACCCTGGTGTCACCCTCTTCCACGGACAACGTCAGCGCGAGATCCTCGGCAGACTTTTCACCCTCCCGCAGTGCCAGCATGATGCGCAGGAACTCCTTTGCCCTGAGTGCAAAGGAATCCGCCACGAAATTAACCAGCGCAGTCTTCAAAGTGCGTGGGTAGGAGGAAGGAAAGCCCGGTATGCGCCAGAACACATCCGGAAGCATATAGCGTGGCAGAGAATGGTGATCGCCAAAGGATGTGGCCCGGATGCCGTCGTAAATCTCGTTGTGGCTTCCCCAGTAAATGCCCTTCAGCGTCTGCTCTGCCCGTTCTTGTGCGTGGGGTGCATATCTTCCGTCGGGACGTTCGCCCGACGTCTTGCGGTATCCCATCGCGGCGGTCAGGTCCAACCCATCCCAGTCCAGGGAAGCGCAGCCAAGCAGGAAGTAGGCCACGGCCTTCGGGTCCACCCCCGGGACGTTATATTCGCCTAAAAGCCCTTCGATTTGCTTTCGCTGTTCCAATAGCGCTGCCGCCAGCGACCGGGCGTAGACTTCGCTTACCTGGCGGATCCGATCTACGTCGGCAGCGGTAAACAGGGCGAAATTCAAGCGATACAAATCTTCATCGAGCCGGATGAGCTGCAATGCCAATAAATCCGGAATCGCTGCGGCGACCTCCAGGGCTGCGGCCTTCTCTGTGTGCATTCCCTGGGGATTGTTTGCCAGTTCAAGCAAGAATTTTTGCACCGCCACGTCCTGCATGACCCCGCTGTAGCAGGGACTGGTCTCGCAAGATGAGGATCCAACAATACTGTATTGCAGCACTGGCTGTTCCGGCGTATCGCTGGCGCTTTGCTCAGCCCAGACAGACCCGGCAGGCTGTATTGCCAACAGTGCAAAAATGAATGCATGAAAAACGGCTGTCCTGTTCATCGAATCTTCCCCTGTTGCTCAGCGGTAGCTTCAAGCCGAAAAGGCTGCAAAAAAGTATC
>JAOTSW010000254.1 GCA_029864735.1 Chromatiales bacterium
AGCAGCGCGGTTCCAATAACCGCTACTGTCATGAAATTCCGCATGTCTCGGCTCCTTAGTTTTTATCCCGGTCGTGTTTGCAATTGTTATGACCGTCAGCGCTTAAGCGTACCCCCTTAGACGATTTAAGTCCAAGTGTTGAAGCAATAATTTGGAGCATATTTCCAGGGTTTGGAATGAGTCTTGAGAACCTTGGGACAGGCTATGGCGACGTAATGACCATCTCGTTGTTGCCATAACCGGGATCGCCTGGTTCCAGCGGGCCCAGTCGGCGCGGATTGCTGGTGGCGGTTTTCCACTTCAGAATATCGAGGTAACTGCGAATATTCTCCACGTATCTTACGGGTTCCCAGCCCCTTGCATATCCGCGCTTCACACGCTTGTACCATTGCTTCTGTGTGAGTAGCGGCAGGCACTCCTTTACGTCCCGCCAACTGTCGGGGTTCAGTCCCTGGATCTCGGCGATGATTCGCGCATCCTCCAGGTGGCCCCAGCCGACATTGTAAGCCGCCAGCGCCAACCAGGTTCGATCAGGTTCAGGGATACGCTCGGGAATCTTTTTCTTAACCCGCTGCAAGTATTTGGCGCCGCCGAGGATACTTTGATGGGGGTCCAGTCGATCAGCCACTTTCATCTGTTTCGCCGTATTGTTGGTCAGCATCATCATGCCGCGCACGCCGGTGGGTGACACTGCCTGGGGATTCCAGTGAGATTCCTGGTAACTGACAGCAGCAAGCAATCGCCAGTCCATCTCATGGGTCATGGCGACCTCTTCAAACAGGAAACGGTAACTGGGCAGTATTCTTTCAATGTCACGAAGGAAACTTCGGGTGCCGACATAATCGAAACGGTGGGCGTGTCCGAAGTACCTTTCATCTATTCGAGCCAGGCCCCCGTTTGCCTTGATTTTTTCCAGGTATGCGTTGGCCGCCTCCAGCAGACTTCGGTCTTCGTTCTTGCGGAATGCCCAGGCTATCTGGTGGGCATTATCAAGGTCCATGCCGATGCGAATGTCCGGGTGGTAATTGCGAGAGACGTTGAATTCCAGGGTGTCGGCCACCGTGTAGTCCAACTCGCCGCTGGCCACTCTATACAGGAGGTCTTCCACCTCGGTGTCCGGGTTCTCTATCCAGGTCAGGTCAGGGGCGTCCTGGCGCAGCTTTTCCAATGACTCGACGTGACTGCTTCCTGTCAGCACTTCCAGGGTTCCGGTCAGCAGATCATCCAGCTTGCGTGGACGTGTCGTGCCTACCTTGTATATGACATGTTCATTGGTGATCTTGTAGGGCTCACTGAATTGCACCTGGGCTTTTCGGTTTTCGGTAACGGTGAGGGCCGCGGCGGCGAAGTCAGCTTTGCCTTGAATGACCTGGGGCAGCACATCGATGAAACTGTCGGTGGCATACATTTCCAGTTTGACGCCCAGTTCCCGGGCCAGACCGCGAGCGAGCTCGTATTCCGCGCCTGCCGGTCCCCTGGCGCCCTGGTAGAAGGTAACGGGACTATAACGGGTTACAACACGCAGGGTTCCACGGTCCTTGATTTGCTCAAGAAGGGGAGGGGTTTCCGAGCATGTGCCCAGAAACACGCAGAGCGATGTAACAAACACCGTAAGAAGTCTCAAGATGCGGCTTCCTCCGCTGGAACACAGGTACAATGATAGCCCAAGGATTGACGTTTCCATTGTTATTGGCGCCAGCTTTGTTCAGCCCCGGACCGGGTGGGTGAGCCAGCGGTTATGTTGTGGATATGCAACATCTTTCTGAAAGCCATGCCACTGCTGGTTGTAGAGCGTTTCCGGGGCTGGCTTTGTCCGCCTTGAAAGCCTGTTAAGGAGTAGTCATGAGCCAGCTTCCCGAGCACATGTTAGTTTGCGAAATCCGCACGCCTGGCGCCCCTGACGTGCTGGTGCCTGGCCAGCGCCCCTTACCTGTTCCGGGCCCCGGGGAAGTCCTGGTGAAGGTCGCCGCTGCCGGCGTCAATCGTCCGGATGTTTTTCAGCGCAAGGGTTTGTATCCGCCGCCGCCAGGGGCATCGGACATCCTGGGTCTTGAGGTCTCGGGAGAGGTGGTCGCCCTGGGCGATGGTGTTTCGAACCTCAAGGTTGGTGACAAGGTTTGTGGACTGCTTGCCGGCGGTGGCTATGCCGAATATGCAGTGATACCCGAGCTGCAATGCCTGCCTGTTCCCGGTGAACTGAGCTTGCTCGAAGCGGCGGCGCTTCCGGAAACCTATTTCACGGTCTGGTCCAACGTATTTGATCGCGGCGGCTTGAAGGCGGGTGAAACTATCCTGATTCACGGCGGCTCAAGCGGCATCGGTACCACCGCAATTCAACTTGCCGCGGCGATGGGCGCCACGGTGTATGCCACCGCCGGAACCGACGAGAAATGCCGGGCGTGTGAGGCCCTGGGGGCCACCCTGGTAGTGAACTACAAGGAGCAGGACTTCGTGGAGGTGTTCCGGGAAGCTACCGATGGGCGAGGGGTGGACCTGATCCTGGATATGGTGGCCGGCAGCTACCTGGAAAGGGATGTGTCCCTCGCCGCGGTGGATGGCCGAATCGTGATTATTGCTTTCCTTGGGGGTACCCGGGCCGATATGGACTGGCGCCCTGTGATGGTCAAGCGCCTGACCATTACCGGGTCCACATTGCGTCCCCGCTCGGTGGAGGAAAAAGCTGAGATCGCGGCTGCCTTGCGCAAGCAGGTATGGCCACTGCTTGAATCCGGCAGGATTCGTCCAGTGATTAGCAAGGTGTTCCCGCTTGAGCGGGCGAGCGAGGCCCATGCCTTGATGGAGTCCAGCAAGCACATCGGGAAAATCATGCTGGAAGTGGCTTAGGCTTGGTTCTTGATTCGGCTTCGAGTGTTGTTCTGGAATCTCTAATCAGCAGGCATTTGAAAGTGCCAGGATTCTGTAGGGTGCACTTCGTGCACCGTGGATTTGCCTCGGTGCGTAGAACGCACCCTGCATGCACCGCCTGCTACGTCCGGACCGGGCCGCTGCGATATCCGTGTACCAGGTAAAGCAACGTCGTAAAGACCAGCAGGGCCACGCCCTGGTGCGCGCTGCCCAGGACAACCGGCACCTTGGCCA
>JAOTSW010000255.1 GCA_029864735.1 Chromatiales bacterium
TGACGGTCGTTACGCTGCGCTGATGGCTGACGGTCGCTTTGCTGCGCTGATGGCCGACGGTCGTTACGCTGCGCTGATGGCTGACGGTCGCTTTGCTGCGCTGATGGCCGACGGTCGTTACGCTGCCCTGATGGCTGATGCCAGGACCGCACAGTTGATGCAAAACGCAATCGCTGCACAATCCAGGATTAACCAGTAAATAGCCTTAGGCGATCCGTTACGCGTTAGACACGGAGGAGACCCTGGTAGTAAATTTCCCCAGGGTCTTCTCCGTTTTAATTCCAGGCCAGGGATAATAAGAGCTTGAAAAGCCTTTCTCGAAGAATATTGGTATTCGCGGTGCTTTTGACCGGACCGGCCACTCTGCACGCGGTGGAACTCAAGGCCCTGGAAACAGATAATCTTCGGCTGATTTATTTCGACCCGACCGAAACCTACCTCGCACCCTACGCCGCCCGCTGTTTTACCAATTCCCTGGCCAGCCAGAAGACCCGCTTCGGTTTTGATCCCGAGGGGAAAATCACAGTCCTGATGAAGGACTTCAGCGACTACGGCAATGCAGCCGCCGGCGCGGTTCCCCGCAATACATTGCTGGTGGACATTGCCCCGGTCAGTTTCGCTTATGAAACCTTCGCCCCCAGCGAGCGCATGTTCACCCTGATGAACCACGAACTGGTACACGTGGCGACCATGGACCAGGCCACCAGTACAGATCGCGCTTTCAGGAAGATTTTTGGCGGCAAGGTCGCTCCCGTGGCGGAGCACCCCGAATCCATTCTCTACTCCTACCTGACCGCCCCGAGAACCGCCACGCCCCGCTGGTACCTGGAAGGCAGCGCCGTATTCATGGAAACATGGATGGCGGGGGGCCTCGGGCGGGCCCAGGGTGCCTATGATGAAATGGTTTTCCGTTCCATGGTCAGGGACAACGCCCATTTTTATGACCCCCTTGGCCTGGTTTCTGAAGGAAGTCGCATCGATTTCCAGGTGGGCGTGAACGCCTACTTGTACGGTTCGCGCTTCATCAGCTACCTGGCCCACGAGTACTCGCCTGAGAAAGTCATCCAGTGGCTCACCCGGCCCGAGGGCAGTGAGCGGTATTATTCAAAGCAATTTGAGCAGGTATTCGACAAGCCCCTGGAGCAAGGCTGGGCTGAGTGGATCGCGTTCGAAAAGCAATTTCAGCAGGCCAATCTTGAAGCGATTCGCCAGTACCCAACCACGGAATACCGGGATGTAACCAGCCAGGGACTGGGCTCGGTATCACGCGCCTACCTGGACCCGGAAACCAGGACACTTTACGCCGGCCTGCGCTATCCGGGGGTGGTGGCACACCTGGCTGCATTGTCCCTGGAGGATGGCAAGATACAGCGGCTCCAAGACATCAAGTCCCCGCTGCTCTACCAGGTTACCTCCCTGGCCTTCGATGCCAATACCCAGACTCTTTTCTACACCTCGGACAACCAGGCCTTTCGTGACCTGCTGGCCCTGGATTTGAAAACCGGCAAGCAGCGCACCCTGCTCAAGGACGCGCGGATCGGCGAGATGGTACTTAACCCGGCCGATCGATCATTGTGGGGAGTACGCCAGGCCAACGGGCTTGCCACCCTGGTTCGCATTCCCGCTCCCTATACCGAGTGGCAGCAGGTCCGCACCTTGTCTTACGGCGAGTTGATGTACGACCTGGACATCTCACCCGATGGAAGCCTGCTCTCCAGCTCTTTCGGCGCCGTGGACGGAGACCAGTCGCTACGAATCTACGAGGTGGATTCCTTACTGGCCGGCGAATTCGAGCCCCTGGCGAGCCAGGATTTCGGCTCAGCGGCTCCGGAAGGATTTGTGTTTGCACCCGGTGGTCGCCAGCTCTACGGCAGTTCCTATTTCACCGGCGTCTCGAACATCTTTCGCTACGACCTGGACAGCAAGAGCCTGGACGGGATGAGCAATGCCGAGACCGGTTTTTTCCGCCCCTTGCCGGTAGATGAAAACACCCTCCTGGTCATGCGCTACTCCGGAAAAGGCTTTCTCCCCGCCCTGATCGATATAAAGGTGCTAGAGGATCTCAGCCCGATAACCTTTCTTGGCGCACAGGTCGCAGAAAAACACCCGGTGGTAAGGGAGTGGTCCGTACCCTCGCCCGCGTCCGTCCCCCTGGACACCCTGGTCACCAGTGACGATGTCTATAGCCCGATGGGTGAAATGAGCCTGGAGTCGATTTACCCCGTGCTCCAGGGCTACAAGGACACAACGGCGGTCGGTATGCATGCCAGGTTCTCGGACCCGATATCAATGCATGGACTGGAGATCACAGCCAGCTACAGCGTCGATGGTTCACTGGAAAGTGACGAACGCACCCACGCCAGGATTCTCTACGAGAACATGGGCTTCAGCGCCGACATGCGCTACAACTACGCAGACTTCTATGATCTTTTCGGCCCGACCAAGACCAGCCTGAAAGGTCATTCGCTCACCCTCGGCTACGAGCGTCCGCTCATCTATGACAAGCCTCGCCGGATGGATTTTTCCAGTGAGATTTCTTATTACGGCGGCCTGGACCGGGTTCCGTATTTCCAGGACGTGGAAGCCACCTTCGACAAGATGACCAGCGGCCAGCTAAGCCTGGCTTACGAAAATGTGAATCGATCCCTGGGGTCTGTGGACGAAGAAAAGGGTTTCAAGTGGGAAACCGTCATTGGCGCCAACAGTGTCAACAACAACCTGATTCCGTTTGGCTATGCACGCCTTGACGCAGGTTTCGAGTTGCCGGTGAAACATACTTCGCTGTGGTTACGTTCATTCGCCGGAGCAGCCAATGGAGACTCCGCCGATCCGTTTGCGAATTTCTATTTTGGCGGTTTTGGCAATAACTACGTGGACCATCGTGAGATCAAGCGATACCGCGAACCGTTCGCAATGCCCGGCTTCCAAATCAATGAAATTGGTGGGCCACGATTTGCCAAGTCGATTCTTGAAGTAAACCTGCCACCGGTATTGTTCAAGCAGGCGGGCACGCCCGGATTTTTCAGCACCTGGGCACGTCCGGCTGTGTTTGCCACTGCCCTGGTCACCGACACAGATTCGGTACGCTCCACC
>JAOTSW010000088.1 GCA_029864735.1 Chromatiales bacterium
TGCTGGAGATCGAGGCTCCGGAGAAACGCGCCGTACCCGACGTGAGTTTCACCTAGCCGCGGGACTGCCTGAATGGACTTTTTCCAGCGTCAGGAACAAGCGCGCAAGAATAGCCGGCGCCTGGTTTTGCTATTCATTACTGCCGTGCTGTGCATAGTCGTAGCGATTAACCTGGTGGCCGGGTTCTTGCTGGGAGGAATGCGACCCGCATCCGTGCCGCTTTCGTCCTGGCTCCAGCAAAACCCTGGCTTTGTGGCAGCGGTCACCGGGATCGCCCTGCTAATCATCATTGGCGCCAGTGCCTTCCGCATCTTCAGTCTTCGCGGGGGAGGATCCACAGTCGCCGAGTCACTGGGAGGCACCGCAGTCCCTCAAGACACCCGGGACCCACTGGAGCGTCGCCTGCGAAACGTGGTCGAGGAAATGGCCATCGCCTCCTCCCTCCCGGTACCCGAGATTTACGTGTTGAAGCATGAATCGGGAATCAACGCCTTCGCCGCAGGGTTCACTCAGTCTGATGCGGCGGTAGCTGTGACCCAGGGAACCCTGGATCAGTTGAACAGGGATGAATTGCAGGGTGTGATCGCACACGAGTTCTCACACATCCTGAATGGGGATATGCGCCTTAACCTGCGCCTGATGGGAACCATTTTCGGCATCCTGGCCATAAGCCAGCTCGGGCGTCTGTTGCTGCGCTCAGGCAGGTGGAGCAGTTTCAAGAGTCGCAGCTCCAATCGCAATGGCGGAAGTGCCGTGGCGGCGATCATGTTCCTTGGCGTATCCCTGTTCCTGATCGGATCCATCGGGGTCTTTTTCGCCAGGCTCATCAAGGCCGGGGTATCTCGCCAGCGGGAATACCTGGCTGATGCCTCGGCGGTCCAGTTCACCCGCCAGAACGCCGGAATTGCAGGCGCGCTCAAGAAAATCGCAGGGCTGGGCATCGGTTCCCGCATTTCCTCCGCCAACGCTGAGGAAATCAGCCACATGCTGTTCGCCAGCGGCATGCGCTTCTTTTCCCGGATGATGTCCACCCATCCACCCCTGGAAGATCGCATCCGGGCGCTGGATCCCAGCTTCAAGGGAACCATCGAATCCAGGCCGGGCGCGGTCACCCCGGGACCTGGCGCGATGGGACTCGCGGCGGGCGTCCAGCAACTGGACGGCGCAACCGTCGCAGGCCTGGCGGGCAGTCCGGCCTCGGCGCACATCGATCATGCTGCCGGAATGCTACAAACACTGCCTGTTGCAATGCTGGAGGACTTGCACTCTACTCAAGCCGCACCCAGGGTAATCATGGCTCTGTTCCTCAATCCCGCCGATGCCCAGCGAGACGCCCAGCTCAAGTTGTTATCTGCCAGGCTGGGATCACAGGCTGCCAATGACATCCTTGCACAACAGCAGCAGCTGGCCGATCTGCCCAGACAGCTCCGTCTTCCCGTGCTGGAATTGAGCTTCCCCGCCTTGAGGCGGTTGCCAGAGACCCAGCGCAGTTTCTATCTTGAGCTGGGCCGGGAACTGGTGGAACACGATGCCCAGGTGGACTACCACGAATTCGCGTTGCTACAGGTTCTCGAGGTTTACCTCAGGGACCTGGCCAGGCCCAGGCGGCCGATGCAGAAACGGCAATCAAAGCGCAAGGTATTCCCGGCGATTTCACGGCTGTTTTCCTTCCTGGCCCAGGCGGGTCAGGCCGATACCGAATTAGCCAAACAGGCCTTCCAGCTGGCGAACAATCAGCTTTTCCCCAAGCTGCCCGATTCCCAGCGACCACCCTTCCTCGCAAACGAGCCGGATGTACACGCCCTGTGGGATGACCTGTCATTGCTTGATCAACTGGCTCCCCGAGGCAAGCGCAGGCTTATCCAGGCCATGACTGACCTGATTCTGCATGACAAAAAGCAGGAGATTCTTGAAGTGGAATTACTGCGTTGTTTCGCTGCCAGCCTGCATATACCGCTGCCGCCCATGGACCTGGCGGCAATCAGCCAGCAATAGGCAGGAAAGACTCATTCAGGACCGGAATATCAGTTACCCGGATCTTCTGGAGACCCCTCTTTTTCGGGATCTTCGCCCGGCTCCTGGATTGGCGTTTCCGGGAGCATTTCAGGGGCCTGCTCCGGCACTTCGGGAACAGCGTCAAATTCGGTTCCCCCGTACAAGCGCTGTTTCTCGGCCTCCTCTTCGGCAAGCCTGCGCTGTTCTTCAAGGGCCGCCTCCCGATCCCGCTGTTCTCTGAGCAACTGCAGCTTGCGCTCGGATTCCTGTTCGCGAAGCGCGGAATTCATTTTTTCCTGCTCGCGCCACAGGCGCTCAACCGCCCGCCGTGCATTAACGCAATTCCTGTCATCAAAGGTATCGGAACTTCCCAGGTCACACCTGGCCAGGGTCGCGTCCAGCAACACCGGGTCCGCAACAAACTCATCTACCGAGGTTGGCGGCATTTCCTCGGAGCAGGCTGAAAGCACCAAGACTGCAGCAAGGGTTCCAATAATTTTATATTTCACGCTTCCTCCATGAATCCAGCGGCTTACATACAGTCAGCTTAAGCGAATATCGACGACGAGAACAATCCCGGAACAAATCAGGGACTTCGGCCAGCCGCTCAAAGCTCGCCGACAATAGTTGAATCCGGAGCCGGTTCAGAATCAGTACCGGCACTGGAACGCGGCAAGAGGCTGCCATCATCAGCAATGGTCAGGCCGAGTCGCTTGCTCCAGTCCGCAAGCATACCGCTGGCATCGCCATTGGCCGGATCGCCATCGCGAGCGTCGAAATACAGGGTTTGTGACACAGGTTCGCCGCCTCGACGGGCGTTAGCCATGATGACCACTTCGCCACTGCGTTCGGGGAAAAAGAAGGCATCGCTTCCACCGGATGCTTCGACCAAACGGCTGGCCCGTACATGCAACCCGTTAGTGGTCAGTGCAAGCAGGTGCATCCAGTTATGGGTGCGCGCTACCAGTGCGTTGCCCCCGGGAACAAAACGGACCTGGATAACCTCGCCACCAAGCCGCACCGGCTTGCCCGACATTGTGTAGTCGTCACTGCGCCATACACTCAAGGCACCGGAGCGATCCGCCAGGACCAGGAAGCGGTCATCCGGACTGAAGCGGGCAATCCGGATAGCTCGACCAAAAGCAATAGTCCTGAGCAATTCACCGGCCTGGGTATCTCTGAGCTGCAGGTCACCTTCACCACTTTGAACCAGCAACTGGCTGCCATCGTGCCGCAGGGCAATGACGGGGGCCGAACCCAGAGAGGGCACGTCAAAACGCGGCTCTCCGGTACGCGCATTCCACACCCGAGCCCCATACACGCCCGAACTGGCGAGAACCTGTCCGTCGTTGCTGAGCATCGCCTCACGCAGCACGCCAAGGTCGTTACGGAAATTCACCTGACCACCTGATCCAGACAAGTCCCATAGCCTCAGACTCCCATCTTCGGCAGCGCTGATAAGGGTCTCCCCCTTGTCGCTATACCTGACGAATGTCACTGCCGCGGCATGACCTTTGCCGCCAACCCGTTCTCTGGCCTCCGGACTCTCCTGCGCGGAGGCGGATTTTTGTAATACTTCACCCTCGGCGTTGCCCCATGCCAGGGTGCTTCCATCAGGACTAATCGCAAGGCTGGCCGGGGGTGCTGGCAGAGCCGGGGCCGGCAACAAACCCTGGTCCTGCAAATCCCAGACCCTGAGGATTCCGCCACGCTCAGCGGTCAAAAATCGCGACGAATCCAGGGAAAAGCCACTGAACAATTCGTGCCCGGGAATCAAGGGCAAGGCCGGCTCTGCAACTACCGCGCCCGTTCCCAGTCCGTGGCGCAGATTTCGACTGCTTACCTCGGGTGCGGTCAAATCCACCAACATGATGCTGCCCGGACGATCCTGGACCACCACCTGGCCGGCCATCAGTCCGGCCATCATGCCCCGGGCGTCCCAGCTATCCAGGACAACATCCGGTGTCGGCGCGCGACTACTGAGCTTCTCCAGATTCCATCCCCGGGCCTTACGATCGCGATTATTCATCAGCAACCACTTCCCGGACGCGTCGAAGATCAACCCTGTAACCGGTGTGGAATGAAACAATTCGGCGAGAATCCGGTCCGGCGCCAGGTCCCAGACTCTGACCAGGTTATCCCTGAACGCGGCAGCCATTCGGCCGCCACCCGGGGCCAGGGCAACGTGGGTGACGCTGGTATCGAATTCCAATGCCTGTACCCGCTTGCCGGTAGACAAGTCGTGGACACTGAAGCTGCTCCCCTGGTCCTGGCGCTGGGCCGACAACAGCAAGTACCGTCCGTCCGCCGAGAGCACCGGTGGCAGCGCCAGGCGCCCCCCACCATCGAGTTCAAAACGCAAGGCGCCGCTGCGGGCATCCCGCACGCTGACGGTTGTGGCGTAAGCGCCTGCCACCACCAGCGCCTCTCCCTGCATTGCAAACAATACGGTGGATGCTCCTGCCGGTTCGGGAATCCGCGCCAGTTCCTCGCGTCCAAGCAAATCCCAGGTCAGGATGTATCCTCGCGGATCGTCATAGGCCGAGACCGCCGCCGCGAGGCGACCCGCAGGCCCCAACTCCACCCTCACCTGGGCTGTGTTGCGAGGGTCAGGAATTTGTAAGGGCGCCTCCAGCCTGTCCCATACCACGGCCACCGCATCAGGTGAAAACTGCAATCCCCATGCCACCAGCGTTCCGGTTACGCCTTCCTCGCGATCTTCAAGTGAGAGCGTCCAGGTGCCTTCTCTTTGCTCACCGGCCAGTTGCTTCAGGTCCCGGGCATGGGAGCCGTTGAACGCGTAGGTCGCCGTATTAAAAATGTAATCTACTTCCCTGGCCTCACCTGCCGCCGATAGCGGAAGCGAGATGGACTTGCCAGATGGAGAGGTCA
Organism: Chromatiales bacterium; assembly: GCA_029864735.1. Lineage (GTDB taxonomy): Bacteria > Pseudomonadota > Gammaproteobacteria > Steroidobacterales > BM003 > CAKZML01. Next base: position 4,888 of record JAOTSW010000088.1, read on the forward strand.
GGATGGCCACCAGGTCATCAGGCCGGAAGTGATTCAGCGTAATTCTCAATTCCAGGTCTTTAAGCTTGCCTTTTTGGGGGACAAAAAGATGTCTTCCCAGGGGAATAAATTCCTGGGCATACAAATCCAGTTCCCGGCCGTCCCGAGAACTCCCGGACGCGGTATCCCAACGCCGGATACGATTACCGGACTCAACCGTTACCAGTGATGACCCATCCGAACTCAGAACGGCCCGATCAAGGCGACCGGCGGGTCTGATGGTACTCAGCAAAGCCTTATAGTCATCGGCTACCAGGGCACTGATGTGCTTGCGAGAACGCGAATGGTCCACCTCCAGGGCACGCAACCTGAAGACCAACGCGGCGTCCCTGTCTTCCAGGCGCTCCACCTGTGCTGCCTTACGAGACCAAAAACTCCCGATAATTTGCTCGGCGGTCTCACTGTCGCCCAACTCGGTTATCAATCTGTCAGCGGCCTTCTGAACCTCCAGCAATTCGCTTCCCAACTGCCCCTGCTCGGCCAGGTATCCGTGGTACAGGCGCAATGCGGTGTCACTGTACCCGGGGATTCTATGCAGAATTCCGTAAGCATCATCGGCATCAGAGAAGCTGGTCTCGCTGCGGCTTAAGGCGTGGATGTAGGGAGAGGGAAGAATCTGGGTGTACCAGTAAGGCAGGAGCAGAACCAGGCCTGCGGCAGCCACCCCCTGTGCGATGCCTCGCCAGTTCAGGGGCAGGCTCTGGTTAACCCAGCGCGCGGTAAACTGACTCCGGTAGATACTGTTCCGGATTTCCATTTGCCCGGATTCGTTAACCCTGACAGTACCGCTAAGCAATAACTCGACATGACTGTTTATTGACGGGTCGAAACTGATTTTTGAGCCCTTGCGTATACGGCCATAAAGACTCAGCAACCTGTTGCGCTTGTCATCTCGCAGGGCAAGGTGATGGCGAATGGAATTCAAATGCGGTTCCGCACGCGACGAGTTCGTCTGCAGGAAAAGCGATTCAACCACCGAGTCGACCGAACCCGCCGGGTCTTCACCCAGCCCCTGGCGAACTATGCTGCGGCAAATTTTCTGGGTCAGGTACGGCTGTCCCGCAGTCCAGTAATGCACACGGGCAAGCGCCGCGGCGGCCCGCTCGGCATCAGGGTCCAGTTTCGGTGCATATGGCTGGAGCGCTTCGATGCTGAAGTCTTCAAGCACAACCGGGTAGCACACCTCGAAGGGCGCTTCTTCCTTTCCCATCTTGAACTGGCTGGGATGAGTGACCCCTGCCAGGACAAAACTCAATCGCTGATAATCCGGCTCACTGGCGCGCCTGTCATTGCATGCACGAATTGTCGCCAGGAACTCTCTTGCGCTGGGCAGCCCCACCAGGGTTTCCAGGTCGTCGAAAAAGATCACGATGGGGGCCGTCGTATTGCCCAGTACGATTTCCCAATAAAAGTCGGCCATTCGCTCCTGGTTGGACAGACCTGAGTGATCCCGCCACCATTGCTGCAAGTCGATCTTTAATCGCAGGTCGCGGACTATCCGGTAGGCAATTGTGTAAAACCATCTCGATGGCTCATCCCGGTGTTCCAGGGTACCCATCTGGGTCAGGTCCACCACTGCTGCCAGGCGCCCGTCTTTGCGCAAGCGCCGTGCGCAGTGACTGATCAGGCTGGTTTTTCCGCACTGCTTGGGCACGAACAGGGTGCAGGATTCACCCATATCCAGAAAACGCAAAATCTGCGCGTCAGCAGGCCGGGGCAAATAGCACCCCCGTCCCGGCAGCACCGGGCCGCCGACAACAAAAAAGTCCAGATTGTCCGAATTGCTGGACACGTCAGTTCCTATACCTTTTCCAAACCGGAGCACCATTCTGGCGGAAGCCCGCGTGCTTCGCCACTGGCAAGACTATGTAAGGTCGCGCAAAGCGCTGCCGGGACTTGCCGCCTGCTATGATTCACACTAACCTTGCGACGCTGTTGAACCCACTGAGAAAACCGGAATGTCGATTTGCAACGAACACAACCTGTCTCGGCCAATTCCGGAGAGATCTTTTGGAATCCGCCTGAGTCTTCCCCAAGGGGACTCGCTTGCTCGCTTGCTGGGACAGGACTGGGAGGCATTTCGCTGGTATGCGACGGCCCGGGAGCGCGACAAGGCACTGGCTGAAATTCGCGCCAAGCATACCTACTCTCGACCCGGCGACTTTCCTACCTATGTATACGAGAAAATCACCCGGGATTGAGCGTCCGTCCGGGCTAATTAAAGCCACACTAGTACTGGTGGCCGATCGCAAGGAATAAAGAACCGCGCTCGCCTTCTGTCCGACCAGTACCCAGGTATACCGGACCCAGGAAGGTATCCGCCGCGATGAACACGCTGCCGGACCACAGGGCACTGTCAATACCTACGTTATCCAACTCCTGCCAGGCATTCCCCAACTCCGCGGATCCTCCCAGGTAAACCGGAATTGAACCGAATTTCATCGCGTCCATCCGCTGCATGAGTATCACCTTGCCCAGCATCAGGTGCTGACCCGTAAGTTCATTTCGATTCAGACCGGAGAGTCGCAGGAACCCACCCAGGGAAAACGGTTCAATCGAGTCCATCTGCGAGACATTACGATACGAACTTAGCTCCAGGCCGAACAGGGCGGTGAATCCACCCGTCGACCAGGCCGACGTCCCCCGAAACTGGTAGCGATCAAAATCTGTTGTAGCGCCCATTCCAACCCGGGATGTTGCGGCTTCGAAATAGACGATTGAGCCGTCAAGGGCGAACGGAACCCGGTCCAGCGAATCGTGCTCGAACCTGAAAGAAACCTCTGCCTGGTCTATATCACTATCGGCCAGTCGCAGCTCATTTGGATCGCCCACGCGCAAACGCCGCTGCGCTTTACCCCTCAAGACACCAAGTCGGAACTCTCCGAGACTGAAAGCCTCTTTCCCCACATCAAAGCGGAATTCCAGATTGCGGTAGCGAACCTCGCCGATTGGATGCTCAACGGCGTCGTCATAAACTGTCAGAATGCGCTGATTGCCCTCCGCGCTCACCGCCAGGAAATACGCGGAACCGTAATTCAGTGGTTGGTAAAACTCGGTAAACAAGCCGCTATCGGAACCCATTTCAAGCTCACTTCGCCACTCCGCGGCCAGCGGATTTACCTGGGTCATGGTGTACCGGGTGCTGACACTCAGATCACTGTCGCCCTCGAAGTTTTCTTGCAGCATCACCCCGAACTTCAGGAAATTGGGTCCCCAGCTTTTCTGGATGGCGCTTATCTCCAGAGTTGCCTGATCACCCTCTGGAATCAGTGAATAGTCCACGGACTCAAATACGCCCTGACCATAAATACGCTGCACATCTCTCTCAAGCACATCCAGGTCCAGCGCATTACCGGGTTCCTGGCTCATCCAGGCCAGTATCGCCTTGTCAGATATCCTGCCGTCAACATCCACCTCGATGTCTTTCACCACCGGAACGCTGGCGACCCGAATCCGGTTACCGCGAGCCTTGAGGTGGGCGGCATACTCATCAGGCCCCAGGGAGTACCTGGCCAGGCTATCAGCCATGGCCCTGCCGGCCTGGTAGCCGATCTCCATCAATTCAGTTGCACTATCAAACGCGGCCGATGAGGTATTACCCAACTCCGGCACGATAATTACATCCGCCTCGCCAAGCTTCTTTAGCTGCTCCACGGTGCCCTTGCGCATCATCAAGGTTACGGTCTGGTCCGCAATCTCAATCGCGGAAGCAAGCTCCTCACGGGTACGAGTCGGGAAACCCACGTCAACGGCAATAACCACTTGGGCCCCCATGGAGTGGGCGGCATCCACCGGGACATTGGCAAACAACCCCCCGTCCACCAGCCAGCGCCCGTCTATCTCGGCAGGCGTCAGGAGGGCCGGGATTCCGATACTCGCCCTGACGGCCGCGGATAAATCTCCAGAACTGATCGCCACGCTCTCACCGGTTTCGATGTCAGTAGCCACCGCGCGAAACGGAACGGGCAAGTCATCAAAGTTTTTTACCAGTGCATAGTCCTTGCTCAGACGACGAAGGAACACCAGCATGTTCTGCCCCTGGATCAAGCCACGCGGTATTTTCAATCCGCTGGAGTCTACGCCGATATCCAGTTCAATCATCTGTGACAGGTCGTCCTGTCGGCGGCGGTGGGTCATTTCCCGCCGCGGTGGCCGGTCAGAAAACATGGCTTCCCAGTCAGTAGTCAGTACCACCTCCTCCATTTCTTCCAGGCTGAAGCCCAGGGCATACAGACCACCTACAATCGAACCGATACTGGTGCCGGCAACGCAGTCCACAGGAACCCGCATCTCATCCAGCAAGCGCAGAATTCCTACATGGGCCATCCCGCGGGCGCCGCCACCGCCAAGGGCAAGGCAGATACGGGGACGTTGCGCCTCTGCCATGGGCGCTTGCTGGTCTTGCTCTGCCGTCGCCGATCCAGCCCATAACAACAGGCAAACCGTCAGCCACCAAAGTTTGCTTATCCGTGACGCCATGCGCATACCCGTCCGCTCTTAATCCAGCCCCTACGATGGGACCATTATAGCCATTGTCCTGTATGCTGTTTCGCTCCGAGTTGATGAGGCAAAGAATGCATCCACCACACGCTTTTACCCGGTCAATTTCTCGAGTCCTCTGTGGCCTTGTTTTCGCGCTCACCTGTCCCGCCCTGCTGCTCTGCGC
>JAOTSW010000015.1 GCA_029864735.1 Chromatiales bacterium
GCGAAAACCAGCGAGTCCCATCGCCAGGAAGCCGACGATAACCAATGCGCCGCCCACGTAGGCGGGGAGTAAGGCGGTACGGCTGGAAGACATCAGGTAAGCGCCGACGCCAAGCGCGATCAAAAGTACCGCAAACACGACTATTTTCTTGGGCATTGGGGGGCTCCGGAAGATTGCCAAAAGAACGGCACATGATAGCCGCGGTAGTAAACTAATGCGAGAAAGTGCCTGCCCTACTCATGCGTTTCCACTCGTGAACGACGGTTTTCGTGGCACCATGGGGATTGAGGCAGTCGAGACAACCTCTTTAGCTGTGTCGATCATTATTGTGGCCGTATTCCTAAAGCATGATACCCGACTCGTTAGGCGCTGAAAAAAGAGCTTTCCTGACCGACCGGTCCTGGCCGATAGTGAACACTTCTTTCCAGCCGACAATTGCGTCTTTCGAGGGCGACCGCCTGGTCTGGACGAATCACCAGTGATTAAGGAGCGGTGCAAGGGTACACTTGGAACTCATCCAACCTGGCGTTGAGGTGTCACCAGGCCATCGAACGGACGCCTCGCAGCACAAGGACTGTAAGTGGAGTTTGAGTTCATGGAACTATTTCCGGCCCCTCGGTTGTTGACAGGAAATCTCCTGTCGCTGAGTAATTCTGCTTGAGTAAACTGCTGACTCGCCGACCAATCTTTTCCTGGGCCCTGTACGACTGGGGGAACTCGGCGTTCGCCACCACCGTGATGGCAGGATTCTTCCCGGTTTTCTTCAACAGTTTCTGGAGCGTGGGTGCGGACGGCAGTCTCACCACGGCGAGACTGGGTTTTGCCAACGGTGCCGCCAGCCTGCTGGTCGCACTGCTGGCGCCGATCATTGGTGCGATTGCAGATCGCGGTGGCTCCCGCAAAAAATTCCTGTTCGTGTTTGCCGCCCTGGGCATCGTCATGAGTGGCAGCCTGTATTTTGTGCAACAGGGTAATTGGGCCGTGGCGGTACTCCTCTACGTCTGCGCCACGGTAGGGTTCGCCGGCTCCAATGTCTTCTACGACTCCATGATTGTCGACGTGGCGAAGCCCGACGAGTTCGATCTGGTTTCAGCCTTTGGATACTCGATGGGATACCTGGGCGGTGGCATCTTGTTTGCGGTGAATGTGCTCATGACCTTGCACCCGGCCTGGTTTGGGCTTGCCGATGCCACCCAGGCGGTCCAGGTATCTTTCCTGACTGTCGCCATATGGTGGCTGGTCGCATCCGTGCCCTTGCTGTTGTGGGTAAAAGAGGCGCCCACGGTGGATCAGCAACCCGCCCTTGGTGCGATCAGGGCCGGCTTCCAGCAATTGATCGGTACTGCCCGGGCAATCGGCGAACTCAAGCCCGTGCTGATTTTCCTGTGCGCCTACTGGCTGTATATCGACGGTGTCTACACCATCATCAAGCTGGCCGTGGATTACGGAATACGCTTGGGTTTCGAGTCCTCTCAACTGGTTCTGGCGCTGTTGCTGGTCCAGTTCGTGGCGTTCCCTTCGGCCTTGTTTTTCGGTTGGGCCGCCAGGTATGTCGGCGTCAAGAGAGGCATATTGATCGCCCTGTCCGTGTACATGCTCACCACTGTCTGGGCATCCATGATTTCCCAGGTCTGGGAATTTTTCGGCCTGGCCATAGTGATCGGCCTGGTGCAGGGCGGGGTGCAAAGCCTGAGTCGGTCACTCTACGCACGCATTATCCCGGCCGACAAGACCGGTGAGTTCTTCGGCTTTTACAATATGCTCGGGAAATTCGCCTCGGTGCTGGGTCCGGTCCTGGTGGGTGTGGTGGCCTTGTTAAGCCATAACCCCAGGCTGTCCATTCTTGCCATCCTGCCGTTGTTCCTGATCGGTGCCGGCGTGTTGACCCGGGTGAAGGTTGTGCATTCCTCCTAGAGAGGGCGTTCAGGTCAGGGTTTGAAATCCTGGACGGCCTTGCGTAGTTGTTCCAGCGCCAGTTCATAGCGGTCCGTCTTGCGGTACCGGGCTATTAAATAGCTGTCTACAACAAGGTTCAGCTGGCCCTGTATCCGGGGGTGTTGCCTTCCGATTCTGTTTGCCAGGTCCTTGGGTGATTCGTACATGGGCGTGTCGTAGCCGGCCTTCGCCAGTTTCTTGATAAAGCGCCGGTACAGCACCAGTGCCCGGTCCCGGGTTTGGGGACGGTAGTGGCGGGCCAGGTAGAGGGTGAGCAACAGCAGGAATCCACCGACCAGGGCGAAGATGACTAATACCAGCTGCACCGGGCTGGGCATGTTTAATCCAAACCTCGATAGGAGGTCCATCTGCAGCTCCGGACCATAGCCCAGTACAAATTCGTCCCACCTGGCATTGGCCAGGTCCCAGGCCATGCGTATGTCGGCCAGGATTGCCACACTTCGCATCAGTCCACCGGGCATGGGATCGCCCAGTCGCAAAGAATCAGGTAAACCCAGTTCAATGCGCTCGGGGGCCACCGCCGCGGTGGGATCCACCCGAGTCCAGCCTTGTCCCTGCAGCCAGACCTCGGTCCAGGCGTGGGCGCTGGATTGGCGCACCACCATGTAGTCACCAAAGGGGTTGGCCTCGCCGCCCTGGTAACCGGTCACGATCCGGGCAGGTATGCCTGCCGCGCGCATCAGCACTGCAAAGGACGAGGCGTAATACTCGCAAAAGCCTTCCCGGGTGTTGAACAGGAAGTCATCGCTGGGGTGGCGCATGTCCAGCAACCTGGGGGTCAGGGTGTAGACATACGGTTCCTGGTTGAACTTGCGCAGCACCGCCTGGATGAAATCGGCGTTACCGGCTGCCTGGCCACGCATTTGACGGGCCAGCGCCTGGCTACGTGGGTTGCTGCCCTCCGGCAGATAGGTGTAGGTATTGGTTTCGCGCTTGCTGAGGGGTCCCAGGGTCTGGAAATCCAGGTAGGAGCGCAGCGTGTAGCTGAGTCGGTCATTGACCGGCTTCAGGCTGACCAGCTGCAACTGCCGGTTCAAGCGAGCATTGGGCGGTAGCGGTTGGGACGGCAGGTCCAGCGCCAATAACCAGGGCTTGCCGTTGGGCATCAGGCTGACCGTGTAGTCGGTGGCCGGGCCCTGGTAGGCAAGGCTGGCCATATCTGCTGGCAGGGCGGACCAGTTGGATCTGCTCCAGTTGCGACCATCGAATTTATCCAGCACCGGGCCTCGCCAGTAAAGGCGACTGGTCGGTGGCGACTGGCCCACGAAATTTACCCGGAAGGCGACTTCGTCGGAAAGCGACAGCTGGGCCAGGGTGCCTGGACTCATCTCCTCGCTCAAGCCGCTCACCCCCGCGCCCGAGGCCTTGGGCAGCGCCCAGAATGGCCCCGGTATTCGTGGGAACAGCAGGAACAGAACCAGCATGACCGGCAGAGCCTGGAGCATGAATTGGCCGGCGATTCTCAAAGCTTCGCGTGACGCCAGTAGCCGTCCGTGTCGGGTTACCTGCAGCAGCGAAGTGGTAACAGCCCAGGTGGCCAGCGCCTCGTAGGCGGCCAGTACCGGGCCCTGTTCGCGAAGGAAGGAAGCAAGGATGAGAAAATAGGCCAGCACCAGTAACAAGATGTTGTCACGGCGGGTCCGAGTTTCGAGCATCTTCAGCCCGATCATCACCACCAGCAGGGTGGTGCCCGCGGCGACACCGTTGATGCCTCGTTGGCTGGTATACACGAGGATAAATCCTGCCGTGGCCAGGGCCAGCCGGATCCAGCGTGACGGTAGTTCTCCACCGTGCATCGCGATCCAGAAACGCCAGCCCGAGGTGAGCAGAAACATAGGCAGGGTCCACACCGGCAGGTAGGGCGCGTGGGGAAGCAGGGTCATGCACAGCGCGCCGATCACCCAGGCAATAGCGCTGGATTCCAGGGCTTGTGGGCCGGCTGATTGTTGCCTAGGGACGGACATTGATGTCACCTCCCACGGGGTCGCCGTAACGGGCCAGCGCTTCCAGGCAACGCGCCTGTTGCGCGCGCCCGCATCCAGGCTCCACCGCCATGGCCGGCAGTCGCAGCCCATAGCTGAACCCCTGGGCCTCGGCGGCCAGCACCCAGCGACACAGCAGGGACAGCCGTTCCTCAAGGTCACGGCCAGGCGCGTGCTCCATGTCCAGCCAGCGTGTGGTCAAAGAGGTGCCGGTGAACTGCTTTACCAGCAAGGTGTTGTCACGGGCAAAGGCTTTCCATGCGATATGCCGTGGAGAGTCGCCGGACCGGTAGGGGCGCAGGCCGGCGAAGTCTTCATTACCGGGACCCTCATGCAAGGCACCACCAACATCCACGTCGGTCTGGGGCGGGGCGATGCCCGCCGCAGCCGGTTGCGGGTAGACCAGGCACTCCATGTCCATGTGCATCCAGGTCCAGCAGCGAAAGAATGAAAAGGGATGCGAGCTGGTGACGCTGAGTCTTCCTACCCGCAGCACGCCGCGCTTTTGGGTGGGCACCTCGACAAGGAAATCCGAGGTGCTGGCAGATGGAATGTCCTGCACGTCACCGGTGTGATCGCCGATGCGCACTTGCACCTGGTAGCGGGTGCGAGGAGAGGCGTTCTGGATGCGCACGCAAAAGCGAGCGGTACTGCCGGCGAATACCGGTGTGGCGGACACGCTGCGCACCACCAACTCCAGCAGGTTACGATGACAGTTATGCATCGCAATCAGGCCGAGGCTGGTGAGCATGAATGTCAGCGCAAGTCCCATGCTATTGCTGTAATTCATGGAACCGAGAAGCATCACAAACAGGATGCCGCCAAACACCATCGCCACCTTGGTTGGCAGGATATACAGCCGGTTGCGCAACAGGGTGCGGGGCAGGCTGTCAGTGCCCTGGCGGCGTCGGGCCCAGCCCGCTACCAGGGCCCGGAAGCGGGTCCGCGTGGCGTCGAGTGCTGTGCTGAGTAGGCGGACCATTCCGGATAACTCAGGGAATGGCGACCGCTTCAATAATTGCCCGGGCCTGTTCATCAGGTGAGCTGCTGTAGTCGGTCACCGCCATCCGGTGCATGGCGACTCCCGGGAATACCGCCTGCACATGCTCGGGTAGCACCGCGTTCTCCCCGTGAATCATTGCCCAGGCCTGGGCGGCGCGCATCAAGGCAATGGCGGCCCTGGGGCTCATCCCCGGCGCCAGTTGGGGCAGTTGCCTGGTATGCAATACCAATGCCTGCAGGTAATCGAGCAAGGCAGATGAGATGTGAATCCCGGGAACGAGTTTTTGCAGTGCCAGGAGTTGCTCGGTTTTGAGCACCGGAGCGGTTTCCGCGATCATCTCCCGGCGATCGTTACCCTTGAGCAGTTCGCGCTCAAGCGCCTGACCCGGGAATCCCAGGCTGATGCGCATGAGAAAACGGTCCAGCTGGGACTCGGGTAACGGGAAAGTGCCGATGTGGCTCGTGGGGTTCTGGGTGCCGACAACAAAAAATGGCTCCGGTAGCGGGAAGGTCTCGCCATCGGCGGTGACCTGGTGCTCTTCCATTACCTCCAGCAAAGCACTCTGGGTCTTGGGTGTGGCCCGGTTGATCTCATCGGCCAGCATCAGCTGGGTGAACACCGGGCCCTTGTGAAAACGAAAACGCTGGGAGTCCTGCTCGAAAATTGACGCGCCCAGAATGTCCGCAGGCAACAAGTCACTGGTGAACTGAATGCGCTGGTAGCTCAGCCCCATGATCCGTGCCAGTGCGTGGGCGAGGGTGGTTTTGCCCACTCCCGGCATGTCTTCAATCAGCAAGTGGCCACGAGCCAGCAGGCAGGCGACGGCCAGGCGAAGTTGCCGATCCTTGTCGAGGATTATCCGATTCAGGGTTGCGAGCGCCGTATCTAGCAGCGCGAGGTTTTCGGCGGAATTAACCGCCCCGGTGTTTGCCTGGCTCATAGATCTGTTTCCTGTTGCCCCGGTAATGTCCCTGATGGAAAAAGGCCCGGACTGATTTGGGTAGACCGGGCCTTAAATTATTAGCTGAGATCAGCCAATCGTTCCAGGTTATCCCTGAGATGACCCAGTTCCTGTCGGAACTGTTCGGAACGTTGACGTTCCTGTTCCACGACCTCCGCGGGAGCCTTGCTCATGAAGCGCTCGTTGGACAGTTTTCCGTCGCACTTGGCCAGTTCCTTTTCAACCCGCTGGATTTGTTTTTCCAGCCTGGCCCTTTCTGCGGCCACATCGATCAGACCTGCCATGGGGACCAGCAATTTCATGTTGCCCAGCAATGCGGTGGCCGATGCCGGCAGTTCACTGCCCGGTTCCGGAAAGTCGACTGATTCGAGTTTTGCCAGGCTCTGCAAATAGGCGCCGTGAGCCGCCCAGAGATCCTGGTCGTGAGCGGATGCATCCTGGAGAAGTACCGGCAATTCACGAGCCGGAGGAATGTCCATCTCGCCGCGGATCTGCCTGACCCCCAGGACGAACTGCATTACCCATTCCATATGCTCGCGGGCCTCTGGGTCGTCTTCGAAGTCCGTGGTTTCGGGGTAGGGTTGAAGCATGATGGTGCTGCCGGTCTTGCCGGCAAGCGGGGCGACCCGCTGCCAGATTTCTTCGGTCACAAAAGGCATGATCGGGTGCAACATACGAAGGGTCGCTTCCAGCACCATGACCAGGGTCTGGCGCGTGCCGCGACGCTGTGCCGCGGTGGTGGATTCTGACTGGAGGATGGGTTTGGAAAGCTCCAGGTACCAGTCACAGAACTGGTGCCAGGTGAATTCGTAACTGGCCTGGGCGGCCAGATCCAGTCGGTAGCTGTCGAATCCCCGGCGAGTCTCTTTAATCGCCTCGGACAGCCGGGCGCGAATCCAGCGGTCGGCCAGGCTAAGTTCCACATCGCCTTCCAGGCCGCAGTTTCGGTCCTCGGTGTTCATCAACACATAGCGCGCCGCATTCCACAGCTTATTGCAGAAGTTGCGATAGCCCTCGATACGCCCCAGGTCGAAGCGAATGTCGCGCCCGGTAGTAGCCAATGCTGCGAAAGTGAAGCGCAGGGCATCGGTACCGAAGGCGGGGATGCCGTCGGGGAACTGCCTGCGGGTCGCTTTTTCGATCTTCGGCGCCAGGTGTGGCTGCATCAGGTCGGCGGTGCGCTTGCTGACCAGGTCTTCCAGGGTAATGCCGTCGATCAGGTCAAGGGGATCCAGCACGTTGCCCTTGGACTTGGACATCTTCTGTCCTTCCTGGTCGCGTATCAGGCCGTGGATATAGATTTCCTTGAAGGGGGCGTCATCCATAAACTTCAGACCGAACATGATCATCCGGGCAACCCAAAAGAAAATAATGTCGAATCCGGTGACCAGTACCGAGGTGGGGTACCAGGTCTTCAGCGCATCGGTTTGTTCCGGCCAGCCCAGGGTGGAGAAGGGCCACAGGGCAGATGAGAACCAGGTATCCAGTACATCCTCGTCCTGTCGCAGGGCAATTTCGGTACCCAGCTTGTTCTCGGCGCGGACCTCATCTTCGCTGTGGCCCACATAAATGTTGCCTGCATCATCGTACCAGGCAGGAATCCGGTGTCCCCACCACAACTGGCGGCTGATGCACCAGTCCTGGATGTTGTTCATCCACTCGTAATAGGTCTTGGACCAGTTTTCCGGGACAAAGCGAATCTTCCCGCTTTCCACCGCGGCGATGGCTTCCCTGGCCAGGGGCTCGACCCGCACGTACCACTGGTCGGTCAGGTAGGGCTCGACCACCGTTCCGCTGCGATCACCACGGGGGACCATCAGCTTGTGGGCATCAATGCGCACCAGCAGGCCCAGTGCCTCCAGGTCTTCCACGACTTTCTTGCGTGCGTCAAAACGGTCCATCCCCCGGTAGGCTTCCGGGGCAGCATCGTTGATGGCGGCATCGTCGGTGAGGATGTTGATGATTTCCAGGTCATGACGCTTGCCAATCTCGTAATCATTCACGTCATGAGCAGGGGTAATTTTTACGCAACCGCTGCCGAACTCCGGATCCACGTAGTCATCGGCCACGATGGGGATCAGCCGATCACTCAGCGGCAGACGTACATGCTTGCCGACCAGGTGGGTGTAGCGTTCATCATCCGGGTGCACCGCAACGGCGGTATCGCCGAGCATGGTTTCCGGACGTGTGGTGGCTACCACCAGTGAGTCGTCACTGCCGTCGATGGGGTAGCGCAGGTGCCACAGGTGACCGTCTTCTTCCTGGGAAAGCACTTCCAGGTCGGACAAGGCGGTGTGCAGCACCGGGTCCCAGTTCACCAGGCGCTTGCCGCGGTAGATCAGACCTTCTTTGTGCAGGCGAACGAATACTTCCTGGACGGCTTTTGACAGCCCTTCGTCCATGGTGAAACGTTCACGGTTCCAATCTACCGAGGAGCCCATGCGACGCAGTTGCCGTGAGATGGTATTACCGGATTCTTCCTTCCACTCCCAGACTTTTTCCACAAACGCATCGCGTCCAAGATCACGGCGATTCAGTCCCTGGGCATTCAGCTGGCGTTCTACCACCATCTGGGTGGCAATGCCGGCATGGTCGGTACCCGGTTGCCACAGGGTGTTCTCGCCCAGCATCCGGTGGAAGCGTGTCAGGGTGTCCATGATGGTGTCCTGAAACGCATGCCCCATGTGCAAAGTGCCCGTGACATTGGGAGGCGGGATCATGATGCAATACGGTTCACCACTGCCTGAGGGGACGAAGTGACCGTCCTTTTCCCAGGTCTCGTACCAGCGGGTTTCAATGTCTTGGGGGGAGTAAGCTTTATCCATTTCTTGATTCACACGCGCCGTGACGGTCCGGGTTGGGGTGGGTTACTGCGTCTATTCCTCTGTCTGCTTGGTGTTGGCAGCCAGTTGTTCATTTAATACATCGTCGATGAGAGACGGTAGCTGCTGCCGCAGGCGGTCAAGAACCTGTTCCAGCAGGGCGGCTTCCATTTCTCTAACGGCGCCATGCAGAAGCTGGCTGGCCAGGTCGATGGTCTGGGTTGTCAGGTTGGAACGCAGTTCTTCCAGGGCCTGCTCGTTCGGCCAGGCCGGTTGGCTGTCAATGTCAACCGGGAAATCGGTTTCAGACCCGAATCCGGATTCTGATTCCGCCTGGGCTTCGGCGGCCACTTCCGCCTGGATCATGGACTCGACTGTCTGGGGCAAAATCACCACTGTTTCGGTAAGTGTAGGGATGCGTTTCGCTGACTTGTTGTCACTGCCCTTGTTTTTGCGTTTTGACATGGCCTAGCCCAGTTCGTGCGTGTTCAATGGATACCCACGATCCCTGTAAAAGCGGAAGCGCTCCCGGGCCTGTTTTCGGGCGGCTTCATTGCCGCCCACGATTTCGACCACTCGTTCGAATCGACTGAAAAACAGCGGCACCTGGTCGGACAGGTTGATAAGCAGGTCGCGGTGTTCCGGATCCGGTTCTTCTCCCTGGCCGATAATCACCGGCGAATCCGCAGCGGCCTCCGAGCCAACGATGGCGTGGGGGATGAAGCTGCCATCCCGGTAGGTCCACAGCTGGTCATCCAGTGAGGCGGCGGAGCGCGCAGAATCCGTGTGCAGGAAAATTTTCTGGCCCAGGCGATAGGCCTTTTCGGCAATCCTGCAGGCTGTGCGCGCACCGTCTCCAGAAGCCTGTTCAGCCAGAATGTAAAAATCGACCCGGGTCACTGTGCCTCCACGCTTATATGCCGGCCTTGTTCAACAGGAAGTCGATCAGCAGCGGTACCGGGCGTCCGGTGCTGCCTTTCTGACTGCCGCTCTTCCAGGCTGTTCCGGCGATGTCCAGGTGGGCCCAACGCTGACCCTCGGTGAACTTTGACAGGAAGGAGCCGGCGATCAGCGCACCGCCTTCACGAGTGCCCATGTTGGCGAAATCCGCAAAGTTGCTCTTCAGGGTTTCTTCATAATCCTTGCCGATGGGCAGGTGCCATGCCTCGTCTCCAGTGCGCTTGCCGGCGGCCAGCAATTCCTCGGCCAATTGGTCGTCGTTACCCATCAGGCCTGTCAGGAACGGCCCAAGTGCTATCACGCAGGCTCCGGTCAGGGTGGCGACGTCGATGATCTCGCTGGGCTTGAAGCGCTTGGCGTAGGTCAGTGCGTCGCACAGGATCAGTCGGCCTTCGGCATCCGTGTTCAGGATTTCGATGGTTTTTCCGGACATGCTGGTGACAATGTCCCCAGGCTTGGTGGCTCTGCCGCTGGGCATGTTTTCGCAGGACGGAACCACTGCAACCACATTGATGGGCAGGTTCAGCAAGGCCACGGCGCGCATGGTGCCGATCACAGAGGCTGCGCCATTCATGTCGAACTTCATCTCGTCCATGGCAGGCGGCGGCTTCAGGGAGATGCCGCCGGTGTCAAAGGTGATGCCTTTGCCGACCAGCACAACGGGTGCCTCAGAGGCGGGGGCGCCCTTATGCTTGATGACGATCAGGCGGGCGGGCTCTTCAGTGCCACGTGCCACGGATTCAAATGCGCCCATCTTGAGCTTGCGAATTTCTGCCGGACCCATGACCTCGGCGGTCAGGCTCTTGTGTTCGCGCGCCAGCTTTTGTGCTTCGCGGGCCAGGTATGATGGCGTGCACACGTTGGCAGCCGTATTGGCCAGGTCCTGGGTCAGGGCCATGCCCTGGGTGATTGCAAGGCCTTGCTCGGCACCGCGCAGCGCCGCGTTGGCGGCAGCACGACTTTCCATGCCGATGCCCAGGCGCTGGGTCTTCGGGGCAGCCGGCTTCCGACCAGTCTTGTGGGCCAGGAAGCGGTAGCTGGCTTTATGCCAGGCTTCAGCTGTCAAGCGTCCTGCGTAAAGCGGTGCGATCAGTGCATCGGTGCCATGGGTCAGGTAGCTGATGGCGTCTGTTGCACCGGTCTTGGCAGCGGCGGCGATGCCCGCGTTCAGGGCGGCGGTCAGGGTGCGCCTGTCCAGTTTCCCCTTGGGGCCCAGGCCTACCAGCAGCAGGCGAGTGCAGGGCATTTTCACCAGGTTGTGAACCAGCAGGGTCTCACTGGCCTTGCCGGAGAAATCTCCGCTCTTGCACAGGTTTGAAATCAATCCCTTGCTTGCCTTGTCCAGCTCCGCTGCGGCCTCGCTCAGGTTACCTTTGGCGTACACGCCCACAATGGCGCAGCCGGTACGTTGCTTGGCAGCAGAACCGCTCTTGGCAAAGAAATTCATAATTCAAACCTCATGTCTTGTTATTGTCTTGTTTGCTTATCGATTGGCGCTAAAACGCTTTTCTGTTTCATGAGAAACCCGGACCCGCTAAACTTGCCTGATATTGTCGGCTGACGCGAAACGGATTGCTCAGACGTGACAGTAGTGCCGCGAAAAACGGGTAGTTTACTTCAATAGGGCCTAAGGGCGAAGGGCGAATATGGGGCTTGAGGCTTGAAAATCCTTAATCGCTACATTCTGCGTGAGGTATTGCTCACCTGGATTGCAGTGACAGTGGTGTTGCTTTTCATCCTGTTGACCAATCAGTTTGCCCGGGTTTTGGGTAAAGCCGCCACCGGCGAACTGCCTCGTGATGCGGTGGCCGTGCTGCTGGGACTGACCTCAATCCAGTTCTTGACGGTGCTGATTCCCGTGGCCTTATTGCTGGCGATCATGCTGGGCCTGGGACGTATGTACCGGGATAGCGAGATGGTTGCGGTCCTCGCCTGCGGCATTGGACCTATCCGCTTGTATCGTCCCCTGGTCCTTCTGGCCGCGGTTCTGGCGATGACGATAGGCTGGCTGGCGACGACCGTGACGCCCTGGTCTCTGCGCCTGGCCGAGATTACCCTCTATTCAGCCCAGGAAACCATGGAGTTCGGTAGCCTGGAGCCGGGTCGATTCCACTCCGACGGAAGCAAGAAGACCGTGTTCTTTGCCGAGGCAGTCGCTGAGGATGGAACCTTGTCAAATGTGTTCATTCAGCGCCGCAATGAGGGTCGAGTCGAGGTGTCGGTGTCCCGCCGGGGCAAGCTGACCGAGGCCGATGAAAACGGCTGGCGCACCATGCTGCTGTTTGACGGCAAGCGCTATGAGGGGGTTCCGGGATCACCGAAGTTCAACCTGATGGAGTTTGCCGAGGAGGGCGTGCCGCTGCGTCCGGCTATCTCCAAGGCCAAGTTGGACAAGGCAGAAATGCTGCCGTTCAGCGAGTTACTGGGCAGCGATGACCCGTTGCTTATTGCTGAGTTGCAGTGGCGGCTTTCTGGTCCGGTAATGATATTTGTGCTGACCTTGCTGGCGGTACCCATGGCTCGAACCAGCCCGCGACAAGGCCGTTATGCCAAGATCCTGTTCGCCATCCTGGTGTACATGCTGTACTCGAACATGCTGGGTATTTCCCGTTCCTGGCTGGAGGATGGCCGGATACCTCCGATCATGGGCATGGTCTGGGTTCATGTGCTGATGGCTGGCATGGGTGTGTTTATGCTTGCTCATCAGTCCCGACTATTTCAGAGGATGTTCAAGCGCCAGGCCAGTGTGGTGGCGGCATGAGTATTCTGGATCGTTATATTCTCAAGTCTATTACCGGCGCCAGTTTCCTGGTCCTGGGGGTGCTGATTGCCCTGACAGGATTCGTGGAATTCCTCGGAGAGCTTGATGATGTGGGCAAGGGATCGTTTGGTATATGGGACGCAGTTTCCTACGCGCTGCTCATGTTGCCGAGCCAGATTTTTGACATGATGCCAGTGGCTGCCTTGATGGGGAGTCTGATGGGCCTCGGTCGCCTGGCGGCTCAAAGCGAGCTGACAGTTATGCGTGCTGCCGGGGTCTCCCCGTGGCGGCTTGCTCTGTCTGCGTTCGGTGTAGGTGTAATCCTGACCGTGTTCACCGGCGCCCTGGGCGAGTTTATTGCCCCTCCCCTGGAGGACTACGGCGTTGCCCAGAAAACCATCGCCAAGCACTCGGATGTGCAGTTTGATAACCGGCAAAGTGTCTGGATCAAGCATGGCGGGCAGATTATTAATGCCCGCACCCGTTCCGACGGGAACTGGCAAGGCGGCGTTTTTGTATTCGGGTTTGACCAGGATCGGAATCTCACCAGTATGGGGCGTGCGGACGGAGCCAGTTTGAGTCCTGATGGACGCTGGCACCTTGATCAACTGGCTGAGTCCAGATTTGACGGGGGTTCCGTGGTGGCGATCCGGGAAGATACGCGGCCCCTGGGTCCCGGCTTGAGTCCTGAGTTGCTGGACTTGTCAGAGGTACGTCCCCAGGTCATGTCGACCCGGGACCTGTACAGTTACGCTAATTATTTGCGTACGAATGACCTGGACGCCCAGAGATACGACATCATCATGTGGTTTCGAGTGGCGGGAGTGTTGTCCATATTCGTGATGACTACACTGGCGGTGCCTTTTGTATTTGGCAGCCTGCGCAGCTCCGGAGGCGGCGTTCGGCTGCTTATCGGCATTATGATTGGAGCGATCTATTTCCTTGCCAACCGTACCCTGGCCAGTAGTGGCCAGGTGTTCGACCTGAACCCCATCCTGGTGGCAAGCATACCGTCCCTTGTGCTGATGCTGGTCACGGTGATCGGGATATCCCGTATACGCTAGGCGAAGGGCTTTCCGGTCAGCCTCGGGCGGCTTTTTCCATATCCGCGACGCTAATCAAGACCACCCGGGTTCCGCTAATGCGGTCGTGCCAGGTCAACCTTTCCCGGTCCACCAATGCCCACAGGTATCCGAGCCCAACAGGAGCGATCGACAGCAGGGCCGCGAGAAAACGGATGCCGGCCTTGGACCAGCTGACGGCCTGGCCGTCGTGGGTTTCCAGTTTTGCTCGCCAGGCGCGCATGCCAAGGGTTTGGCCTCCGTGGGTCCAGAACCAGCAAAAGAATCCCGCTGCGATAACCATCAGGTAGAGCCGGAACCACAGGGCGCCCCGCTGGATGGCCTCGCCACCGGTCATGGCGATCAGGGGAGTGGTGGCCAGCATCCACAGGGCGGCAAGGACCAGGCTGTCGTACAGCAGCGCTCCCAGTCGACGGGGAAAATGAACGACCGGGTGGGGTGCTTGGGCGAGGCTGTCAGGCAATTGTCGTGTCTCCCGGTGGAGTCGGGCGGAGCGGGTCAGGACGAACGTGGGCCGGTTTGAAACCGAGCCGTATGGTATCAGTTGACAGGGAGCGCGCACATCCGAATTGATGTTGGCGTGAACCGTACAGCGTACTTGTATGAATCAGGCTACGGCGCTGCCGGGACTGGTCACCGAGGCATAGAGGTAGACGATTTTTTCCGCGCAGCGATCCGCGTCCTTGTCGGACATCTTTCGAACACTCGCCCAGATCACGCTTTCGCCATTTATTGGAGAAATGCTATGAAGTTCGTCAAATAACTCTCTGAATTCATTATGGATTGGCTCTGGAAGTTCGCCCATATCCAGATCTTCGAGATTGGCCTCAAATGCTTCAGCGAGCCTTTGCTTGATGGGACCGGGCCCCACAAGCGTGCGGGTCGCCAGGTAAAGTTTCTCTAGATTTTTAGCCATGTGAGGTATTTTTTATATTAAAAGTCAGTAAGTTATTGCCTTATTATTCAAGACGTTCTTAGTCTATCCGCGGCTCTATTCGTTGAGCCTTTATGAAAGTTTATTTCTCACAGGCTAATCGACGTCGCTGCATAATCTACACATCTTTTTAATCCTTACTCACTGAAAACGCAAGTTTTTTGCGGGGTATAATTTTAGAATAAGGTTAATTCCCGGGGTGAGCTCCCCGGAGACCCGGGCATCCCGGGGCGAGGACTTGGGTGCCACGACCTTGTCCACGCGGTCGGCATCGCCGGCAGCATTCACGGCTCCGTACCGCTGTTATACGGCGAGCTGGGATAGACGGCGTTACCGAAAATTCTGTGGCGCGTTTGGATAACTGGCCAGGTGATTATCCGGGCTCAAGATGACCAGTTATCGAAGGTGGGAGAATCCAGCCGCCATGGCCGTCCTGGTCCCGCAACCATCGTTGCCGAGCGATGGCCCGACCGGCTTCACTTTCTGCGATCACCCTTGGCCAGCCCGCGTCGAACTCAAGGATAGCCGCCCGTTCATCCAGCTGTTCACGCTCGTTGATTGAGAGGTCTTTGCTTTTTAGCGGATGCATTTTTCCAGTCCTGTTCCAGTGAATCCTGATTTGCCTGTCAGTGTCTCTCACTGCCTGGCTCACCAACTGCGCCTGGTCAGACATATTGTGTCGATGGAAGGGCGAGCTTCCGGTTCTGTCCAGCTTGGCGGAAGTTCCAACTCCCGGACCCGGGACCATCGTGTGTGCACCGGCAAAAAAAATCCATATCGGGATACGACACCAGGCGAAACGCCTGCTGACAAGCATCAAGTCGGTCCGGTCAGGCCGACAGCAAAAATTGAGAGGGGAGAAAATGGCGCTCCCTAGGGGATTCGAACCCCTGTTGCCGGCGTGAGAGGCCAGAGTCCTAACCACTAGACGAAGGGAGCGCAGACGATCGCTTTAAAGAATCGTACCGCATGTGGCGGCGGCTGCTATTATACGGTCCTTCTTAGTAAGCTCAAGTGGAGCCGTTATATTGCAGTCTGAGCAACCCGACACCGGGCGAGTAAACCCCGACGTCATCCCAAGGCCCGAACACAATGTTTCCCGGGCCGGCATATCCAGAGAATCGTTGAAGGTCTTGTACCGCCTCAAGGAAGCAGGCTACCAGGCGTTTATGGTCGGGGGTGCCGTGAGAGATCTTCTTCTTGGGCGCGAACCCAAGGATATCGACGTGGTTACCGATGCTCGCCCGGAACAAGTGAAGCAGTTGTTCCGCAACAGCCGCCTGATCGGACGCCGATTCCGCCTGGCACATGTGCATTTCGGACGTGAATATATCGAGGTCGCTACCTTCAGGGCGAATGCCGACGAAATTGAGGATGCCGATCCGGATCACCAGTTGGATCATGGTGGCCGGATTATCCGGGACAATGTCTACGGGACGATTGACGAAGACGTCTGGCGGCGTGACTTCACTGCAAATGCGCTGTATTACAACATTGCTGATTTTTCCATTTGGGACTACTGCGGCGGTGTCCAGGATGTCCGGGACGGAATACTGCGGTTAATTGGCGATCCGGAAACCCGCTACCGCGAGGATCCGGTGAGGATGCTCAGGGCAGTGCGTTTCGCCGCCAAGCTGGGATTCAGGCTGGATCCGGCAACCGAGGAGCCTGTGCACAGGCTGGCATCGCTAATCGATCAGGTTCCTCCCGCCAGGTTGTTTGAAGAGGTTCTCAAGCTCTTCCATTCAGGCCATGCTGCGGCTTCCTTCGATTTGCTTCAGCACTTTGGTCTTTTCAAAGTATTGTTTCCCGAGTCGGACCGGGTGCTGAGCGAGGAGCAGGCGGGAGATTTCCGTATGCTCATCCAGCAGGCGCTGAATAACACCGATACGCGTATCGCTGATGGCTTGCCGGTAACCCCGACTTTCCTGTTTGCGGTTCTGCTCTGGGGGCCCATCCGGGAGTTGGCCGAGGCCAAGCTGGCCAATGGAATGAGCGAGTTCGCCGCCCTGAATGAGGCGGGGGACGAAGTGATTGCGGGCCAGCAGGCGTGTGTTTCAATTCCCCGCCGATTCTTCATACCGATGCGTGAAATGTTGGCAATGCAGCCCCGCTTCCAGAACAGGCAGGGAAAACGCGCCATGCGGCTGCTGGGGCATCCGCGCTTCCGCGCTGCCTATGACTTTATGCTCTTGAGAGCCCAGGCGGGTGAGGTAGATCCCGAGCTTGCCCAGTGGTGGACGGAGATTCAGACGAAAAATCCCGAGCAGCAAGGCAAGGAATCAGGCTCCGGTGAAGACAGGCCGGCCGGTGCAACTCGCACGCGCAGGCGCCGCAGACGCCCTCGCAAGGCAGCCACGCCTTCTAACGATGCCTAGTTTCCAGCGATGGATACCCGCATATGTCGGGCTGGGCGCGAACCTGGATCAGCCGGTGGAGCAATTGCGAAAAGCAGTTGGCTTGCTCGGGGCAATACCAGACACCCGCCTTATCATTGTTTCTCCTGTCTACGGTTCACGACCCATGGGGCCCCAGGATCAGCCAGACTATTGCAATGCCGCGGTTGGCCTGCTGACTACCCTGGAGTCGCTGGTTTTGCTCGACACCCTGCAGGGCATTGAAAACCAGATGGGCAGGGCGCGGGACGGAGAGCGTTGGGGGCCCAGGGTGATAGACCTGGACTTGCTGGTATTTGGCGCTGTGGTCATGAACAGTGAAAAACTGGTTTTACCTCACCCCGGTATTCATGAACGCAGTTTTGTCCTGTATCCTCTCGCGGATATAGCGCCGGCGCTGAAAGTGCCTGGACTCGCTAGTGTAGAGTCGCTGCGTGCAGCACTCCCCGGAAATGATCTCCAGCGCCTGGAAGAAAGCCTGATTTAATGAATTCTAAGACTGGCAAATATATTGTCATTGAAGGCCCGATTGGAGTCGGCAAGACCAGCCTTGCAAAGCGCCTGTCGGCGAGTTTTGGCAGCGATCTGCTGCTTGAAAAGGCAGAGGAAAACCCGTTTCTGGAGAAGTTTTATCGAAATCCGGGTTACGGCGCTTTCCCTACCCAGCTTTTTTTCCTGTTCCAGCGGGCGAGGCAGATGGCCGAGTTGCGCCAGGGGGACATGTTCAAGCCTGTCTGGGTTTCGGATTTCCTGTTGGACAAGGATCGCTTGTTTGCCAAGATGAATCTTGATAATGACGAGTACCTGCTTTATGAGCAGGTTTTCGATCGGCTGGCAATTGATGCCCCCGAGCCGGACCTGGTGATTTACCTCCAGGCCTCCGTTGACGTGCTCCTTGAGCGCATAACCATGCGGGGCATCGAATACGAGCAGACCATTAAACGCGATTATATTGAGCGCCTGATGGATTCCTATTCAAGATTTTTCCACGATTACGATCGGTCACCGTTACTGATCGTCAACGCCGGGGAAATTGACCTGGTCAGGAACGAAACTGACTATGAGCAACTCTTTGACGTAATATGCAAAGTGGATGGCGGGCGACATTACTTCAATCCGGGTACCCGGTCGCTGCTGTAGCCGATGGGTGATGTTGCATCTTGCTGTCTGTTGATTCATTCTGCCGGCTCTCACCGAGGCCTCTATGTATAAGCAACTTCAACAACGTGGCGCCGAACGCCCCCCAGTGAATGTCTCTACCCTGGCGGGTATGAAGAGCAAGGGCGAGAAGATTTCCTGTTTGACCTGCTACGACGCCAGTTTTGCGATCCTGGTGGACGAGGCTGGAGTGGACCTGGTCCTGGTGGGTGATTCCCTGGGCATGGTGATCCAGGGCTACGACACCACGGTGCCGGTGACCGTTGACGACATTATTTACCACAGCCGTGCGGTTTCACGGACGCTGGTAAGGCCATTGCTCGTGGCAGACATGCCATTTATGAGTTATTCGACGCCTGAGCAAGCACTCGGCAATGCCGTTCGCATGATGCAGGAAGGCGGGGCGCAAATGGTCAAGCTTGAAGGTGGAGCCGGTCAGGTGGAAGTGGTTCGATACCTGGCTTCACATGATATTCCTCTGTGCGCCCACTTGGGACTGAAGCCCCAGTCGGTGCACAAGATTGGCGGCTTCAAGGTACAGGGTCGGGAAAACGAAGCGGCCGAGGCCATGCGCCGGGATGCCAAGATGTTGCAGGACGCTGGTGCTGACATTGTTTTGCTGGAGTGTATTCCCTCGGAACTGGGAGCACAGATTGCGAAGGACCTGCATGTACCGGTTATTGGAATCGGTGCCGGCCCGGATGTGGATGGCCAAATCCTGGTGCTTTACGACATCCTTGATATTACCCCCGGGCGCAAGCCGCGCTTTGTGAAGAACTTCATGATAGAGGGGGGTAGCCCCCTGGGCGCCATGGAGGCCTTCTGTGCTGCAGTGAAGGCGGGAACATACCCTGCCCCAGAGCACTGTTTTTCCTGATTGACTACCACGGCCCCGTTGCCACTGCCGGAATCAAAGTATGAGCTCCTTGCAAATTCAGCACACGATCTCGGGGGCCAGGGAAGTCATCAGGCAGTGGCTTGCATCAGGTGAAAGTGTTGTCCTGGTTCCCACCATGGGGAATCTCCACGCGGGCCACATGAGTCTTGTGAATCGCGCCAGGTCCCTGGCCGATCGCGTGGTTGTCAGCATTTTCGTGAATCCTCTGCAGTTCGGTCCCAACGAAGATTTCGAAGCCTACCCCCGTACTCCGGAGCAAGACCAGGAACTGCTTGAAGGGGCCGATGTGGATCTGTTGTTCGAGCCTTCGGTCGAGGAAATGTATCCCGATGGCAAGGAAGGTACCGCCGTCGTAGAAGTGCCTGGAATATCTGATGTGCTTTGTGGTGCACACCGCAACGGACATTTCGTAGGCGTCGTGACGGTTGTCACCAAGCTGTTCAATATCATTCAGCCTACCGTCGCGGTGTTTGGCGAAAAGGATTTCCAGCAGCTATTTATCATCCGTCGAATGGTTGAGGATCTTAATTCTCCCGTTCAAGTTGTTTCGGTTCCGACACGACGTGAAGACGATGGGCTGGCCATGAGTTCTCGTAACCGCTACCTGAGCCCGGAGCAGAGAAGCGTTGCTCCAGGCTTGTATGCCACCTTGCAGCAGGTTGCCCAGCAAGTTCAGTCTGATGATGACTCGCTGGAGGATATCGAGGACTGGGGTAAGCGGCAGCTCGAGGAATTGGGGTTTGTCCCGGATTATCTTTCGATTCGTGAGCGACATGGCCTGTCAACGCCGTCGCCATCGGATTTAGATCTCGTGGTGCTGGTGGCGGCTCGCCTGGGTTCGGTAAGGCTTATCGACAACCTGGTTATCGATCGGGTTTAACCGGAGCTCTAGCTACAGACCCTGTCACGGCCCTGGAGTTTCGCCCGGTACAAGGCTGCATCGGCATCATTCAATAGCGATTCCAGAGTATGCCCGGCTTTCATGTCGGCAATTCCCACAGAAATCGTAATCGGTGATTCGCCGGTATTCCCTGCATCCGTGTCCAGGCTTTCATGCACCGCTTTGCGCACGCGCTCTGCAATGGAGAAGGCCTCTTCCATGTCCGTTTCCGGCAGCAGCACGGCGAATTCATCCCCGCCGTAGCGGGCGATCATATCGCTGGGTCGGAAATGCTCTCTCAGGGTTGCGGCAACGTGACACAGTGCGTGATCGCCTGCCAGGTGCCCGTATTGGTCATTGAAGTTTTTGAAGTAGTCCACGTCCAGCATCATGAAGGTCGCCTGAATCCCGTCATCCTGCATTCGGGCCAGTCTGCGCCTGAACATATCTTCCATCCAGTGACGGTTGTGCAACTCGGTCAATGCGTCGGTAACGGCATTGCGTTGGTATTCCCGAATCATATCGGAGCTGCCGGCAATCGCCTGGTTGTCGTTGCGAAGCCTGGCTGAGAGTACGCGCAAAATGTTGCGGGAGAACGCATGGGATGTGTCGATCAGTTCCCACAGCATTTTCCTGTCCAGCACCATCAGGTGACATTCGCTTTCCGCGATCACCCAGGCGGAGGGGTCCTTTTCTTCGATGATGGACATTTCGCCGGCGCAATCACCGGCTTCAAGCGTCAGGAAGGCCTCGGACTCGGCAGACTCGAGGTGAACACGCATTTGACCCGACAGGATCAGGTAGACAAATTTGTTGGGAATCTCGGGCGAGAGCAAGGTCTCCCCCTCGGCAACGTCCCGTCGGGCGGTCCTGGCCAGGCAGGACGCCACCAGGTATTCGTCAACGCCGCGGAACATACGCAGACCTGCGAACAACGTGGCATCGTTCACAGGCGAGTTTGCTTGCTGGACCTGGTCGCTTTCAGCCATTGTTCCTGTTTCCAGCTCGTCCTTTTTTGAACTTCCGTGCATTTGTTGCCTACCGTCCTGGTTGCCGGCTTTCCCCGGGGTCATTGTATCCAAAAACAAGGATACCTTGTTGCAGTGATACAAAGTGTCTATCTTGTCTCACTTTTTGACATAAGCACGACCGGGGATTTGAGCCCTCGCAATGGTTTCCGGCCATTCATTCTTTTGTTGCCTGGCAATGCAGCGCCCATTCCACATGTTCTCTGACCATCGATGACGGGTGTTCCAGTCGTGATGTAAGTGCATCTGCCACTTGCTGGCTGGCCGGGGCATTTCCCAGGGCGACGGCGATGTTCCTCAGCCACCGGTCATGGCCGATGCGACGAATCGCGTTTCCTTCTGTTTTTGCCAAGAAGGTTGCTTCGTCCCAGCCGAACAACTCTACCAGTAGAGGAGAGTCCAGGGACTGCCTTGGCGTGAAGTCACTTTCCGAGGTGGGCCTGGCGAATTTGTTCCACGGACAGAAAATCTGACAGTCGTCGCAACCGTAAATTCGGTTACCTAACATGGGACGCAATTTTTCGGGGATGCTGCCGTGATGCTCAATAGTCAGGTAGGAAATGCACAGTCGGGCGTCCAATTGGTAGGGAGCGATGATGGCGCCGGTTGGGCAGACATCAATGCATGCCTGGCAACTGCCGCAATGATCGTCGGCTTTCTCATCAACAGGCAAGGGCAGGTCGGTGTAGAGCTCTCCCAGGAAAAACCATGAGCCGGCATTCTTGTTGATCAGGTTGGTGTGCTTGCCCTGCCAACCCAGCCCGGCCTTGTTGGCCAGGGGTTTTTCCAGGACCGGTGCGGAGTCGGTGAAGACGCGGTAGCCGAAAGCGCCGATCTCCTGCTCTATCCGGGCGGCCAGTTGTTGCAGACGCTTGCGGATGAGCTTGTGGTAGTCCCTGCCCAGGGCGTAGCGGGAGATGTATGCCTTGTCAGCCTGTAGCAATAACTTTTCCGGATCGTCGCCATTACCAGGCAGGTAATCCATGCGTGCGGAGATAACCCGCAGTGTCCCGGGGACCAGTTCCTCGGGATGACTGCGCAGGGCGCCATGGCGCTGCATGTAATCCATGTCGCCGTGCATACCTTTTTCCAGCCACTGGTTCAGGCGCTCTTCGTGTTCGCCAAGTTCGATATCCGCGATACCGATCTGCTGGAACCCCAATTGCTCGCCCCAGTGTCGAATTTTCTCGACCAGGTGGTGTAAATCGACGTTGTCTTGAAATTTCATTGCAGTATTCGGATCCAGTAAGCCCCGGGGCAAGTATAATGGTCAGCATGACATTCGCTGGAGAAAAAATATTTTCTGCCGACCAGGTGCGTGGGCTGGATCGTCGCGCCATTAATGAGCTGGGTATACCCGGTTACACCTTGATGTGCCGCGCGGGTCAGGCCCTGTTGGAGTCGGTGGTTGATCACTTCCCCGAGGCGAAGAGCCTGTTGGTGATTTGCGGGGCCGGCAATAACGCTGGCGATGGATACGTGATGGCGCGGCTGGCCAGGCGCAGCGGCTATCGGGTCAAGGTCATCACTTTGAGTGACCCGGTATTGCTGAAGGGCGATGCCAGGGAAGCCTACGATGATTGGCAGAAAGACGGCGGCAGGGTCCAGGGTTGGAATGCGGAGGCCCTCGATCAGTGCGACCTGGTGGTGGATGCGATCCTGGGCACCGGATTGGAACGGCCCCTGGCAGGTCCTTTCCGGGAAGCGGTGGAGGCGATC
This sequence comes from Chromatiales bacterium, assembly GCA_029864735.1. Taxonomy (GTDB): domain Bacteria; phylum Pseudomonadota; class Gammaproteobacteria; order Steroidobacterales; family BM003; genus CAKZML01. The sequence continues at coordinate 22,541 of JAOTSW010000015.1, forward strand.
AACGCCGGCTCACGACCCGTGCTGGCTGCCGACATCCCCAGCGGGCTGAACGCCAACACCGGATCTGTGATGGGTGTTGCAGTGCAGGCTGACACGACGGTGACCTTTGTCGGGCGCAAGGTGGGTTTTTACCTGGGTAATGGCCCGGACCATGTTGGTCGCTGTCTTTTTGCGGATTTGCAGGTGCCCTCAAAGGTTCTTGAAGAATCGGAATTCCTGGCCCGGTTAATTTCCCCTGATTTGCGCCACCAGGTGTTACCTCCCAGGCGGCGCACCGCTCACAAGGGTGATAACGGTCGAGTGCTGGTTATCGGTGGCGGCCCGGGTATGCCCGGTGCGGTGCGCCTGGCCGGCGAGGCGGCGCTGCGTTCTGGTGCCGGCCTGGTGACAGTGGCCACACTGCCGGAGCATGTGCCTATCGTGCTGTCCGGACGGCCGGAACTGATGTGCCTGGGCGTGCGCAAGGAGAAGGACTTGCAGGCGGCCCTGGGCAAGGCTGATGTGGTGGTGGCGGGGCCGGGTCTTGGCCAGGATGAATGGTCGAGCCAGATGTATAACGCCGCACTGGGCTGCGGATTACCGCTGGTTCTGGATGCCGATGCTCTGAACCTGCTGGCGAAGCAACCGGTGCGTCGCAGCCACTGGGTGCTGACCCCGCATCCGGGTGAAGCCGCCAGGCTGCTTGGGACCTCCGGAGGTATCGTGCAAAACGACCGGCTGGCGGCAGTGCAGCGCATTGCCGAGTCTTACGGTGGTGTCGCGGTTCTCAAGGGTGCCGGTACCCTGGTGAGCCAGGCCGGGGAACACCCCTGGATTTGTGATCGAGGTAACCCGGGAATGGCTGCGCCTGGCATGGGAGATGTGCTGGCCGGGGTGATCGCCGGGATTGCTGCCCAGTGCAGCGACCTGGATGCCGCCGCCCGCCTGGGCGTGCTGGCCCACGCCTGCGCCGGAGATCTGGCTGCGGCGAAGGGTGAACGCGGCCTGCTGGCGCGAGATTTGATGATGCCGCTGAGGAAGTGGCTGAATGGCCTGGCCTGAACGGACGATCGGAATGAGCGAGACTGACAACACCTGGTTCCTGCCGGGACCTGAAGATACCGACAGACTGGCCAGTGCGGTCGCAGGATCGTTAATGGAGTTAAGTCGCGAAGGGCCAATTTGTGTGGCTCTCCAGGGTGAACTCGGGGCGGGTAAAACCAGTTGGGTGAGGGCTATGCTACAAGGCTCGGGTTACCCGGGTCGGGTGGTCAGTCCCACCTATACGCTCCTGGAGCCTTACAGCGTTGGCGAGTTCACCGTACTGCACCTGGACCTGTATCGGCTGTCCGATCCGGGTGAACTGGAATTCCTGGGTCTGGAGGACATGGTCGCGCCGTTGACCATCATTTGTGCGGAATGGCCGGAACGGGGAGAAGGTGCTCTGCCGTCTCCTGACCTGGAATTACGGTTCTCGTACAAGGGTGAGGGCAGGCAATTGCGGATACTTGCCTTCAGCGAGCCGGGCAGGCGATGGCTGGAGACCGTGAGGCTGCAAGCCAGTAAGATAGGCTTGTAACTGGCTGAATTTCATAGAAAAGATAATTGCTCCGCAAGCCTGTGGCGTTCTCCTCCTGTGAAGCCGGATGTTAGACTCAATTATTAAAAAAATTCTAGGTAATCGGCATATCTTGCTAATTTAATAGGATTTATTCTTGATTTATGACATGGTAGTTGGGTACATTTGTCATATTCCGTGATAATTGGGTCGGATTACATGCGTAGCGTTATAGCGGGAATCCTCTTGTGTCTGCTTGTTCCATCTTCGGCCTGGGCCGGTGGACAACTTGATGGTATCCGTCTTTCCAGCCATGAAGGCAAGACCCGGGTCGTACTGGATGTCAGCCGCCAAGCCGCGCCCAAACTGATGAGCCTGCGCAATCCCAATCGCCTGGTTATCGATCTCCCCGGGTTCTCGTTAGCGTCCAATGCGAAAATCGCCGGGGGCAAAGGTGTTGTGAAATCTGTTCGCACGGCTCCCCAGGCCAATGGAGACCTGCGGGTTGTGCTGGATTTGACTGAAACCGCCAAGGCCAGCGAATCTCGCTTGAGTCCCGGTGGTGACTATGGGCACCGCTTGTTATTTGATTTGTCCACCTCTTCCGAGCGCACAGCCAGGAAGACCATGACAGAAGCTACCGGTGCAGGTCGCGACGTGGTGGTGGCGATTGATGCCGGCCACGGCGGTAAAGATCCTGGTGCAAGTGGCCGTCATGGCACCCGTGAAAAAGATGTCGTGCTGGCCATCGCCCGTAAGCTGGCCAGGCGCGTGAACGATCAGCCCGGAATGAAAGCGGTGCTCACGCGGGATGGTGATATATTTTTGAACTTGCGGGACCGGATGGTAAGGGCGCGGAATCATGGCGCTGACCTGTTTATTTCGATACATGCGGATGCGGTGGACAGTGCCCAGCCCAGGGGTGCGTCGGTGTATGTGGTGTCTGATAAGGGCGCCAGTAACGAGGCGGCTCGACTGCTGGCCGAAAGAGAGAATGCGGCGGATCTCAGGGGGGGTGTGAACCTGGGAGAGCAAGAGGACATGGTCGCCTTTGCCTTGCTGGACATGTACCGGGACCTGACTGAAACCGGGGCCGTGAAAGCCGGTGAAGAGGTTTTGCAGGAACTGGGCGGGATTGGCAAGCTGCATCGCTCGAGCATTCAGCAGGCCGGATTCGTGGTGCTCAAGTCGCCTGATGTGCCTTCCATACTGGTGGAAACCGCGTTCATCTCCAATCCTACCGACGAAAAAAACCTGCGTTCCAGCGCGCATCAGCAGAAAGTAGCCGACGCCATTCTCAAAGGCGTGGTGAACTACTTCAACAAGACGCCTCCCGAAGGCACCTTGCTGGCTCAGAAAGGGCCCCAGAAAGTGCGGGGACCTGCTGGCGGTCCCCAGGAACATGTCATCGCGCGCGGAGATACGCTCTCCGGTATTGCCTATCGTTACAACGTGAGCCTGCGCAACCTGCGTAGCGCCAATGGCTTGCGCAACGACCGGATTAGAGTGGGCCAGGTGCTGAGGATTCCCAGCAGCTAATCAAGTTCGGTTTGGCGGCGACACTCCCTTGGGGCATCATGCGCTTTTGGCCTGATTGCTGTCCGTCATGTTTATCCGAGAACTTCCCTCCCAGCTTGTAAACCAGATCGCTGCCGGCGAGGTCATTGAGCGCCCGGCATCGGTGATCAAGGAGCTGGTTGAAAACAGCCTGGATGCAGGTGCCTCCAGGGTGGAGGTCGAGATCGAGCAGGGTGGAATGCGGCTGTGCCGTGTTCGTGATGATGGCATTGGTATCGCCCCGGGAGAGCTGGCCATGGCGCTGGCCAGGCACGCGACCAGCAAGATCTCGAGCATGGAAGACCTGGAGCAGGTGTTGACCCTGGGTTTCAGGGGAGAAGCGCTGCCCAGCATTGCCTCGGTGGCCCGTTTGACCCTGGCATCCAGGCAGGCTGATGCCGAGCATGGATGGAAAGTCTCGGCTGACCAGGGAGTGATCAGCGAGCCGGTGCCGGACGCCAATGCACCGGGAACCACCATTGAGGTCCAGGACCTTTTTTATAATGTACCCGCCAGGCGCAAATTCATGCGTACCGAGCGCACCGAGTTTGGTCATATCGACAAGCTGTTGAGGCGCCTGGCCCTGGGTAATTTCGAGGTTGAATTCAGGTTGCTGCACCAGCGCAAGCCGGTGCTGCGATTGCCCGCCGCGCTGGACCAGGCCGCCAGGGAACAAAGAGTCGCGGATGTCTGCGGCAGCGCCTTTGCCGAGCAGTCTATGTTTGTGGATCACGAGGCGGCAGGAATGCGCCTGTGGGGTTGGTTGGGCCTGCCCACGTTTTCTCGAAGTCAGCCTGACTTGCAGCATGTGTATGTGAACGGTCGAATGATCCGGGACAAACTGGTCTCTCATGCCTTGAAAATGGGCTACAGGGATGTGTTGTTCCACGGCCGTCAGCCGGCCTATGTGTTGTTTATCGAAATGAATCCTGCCCTGGTGGATGTGAATGCCCATCCCACCAAGCAAGAGGTGCGTTTCAGGGATAGCCGAATGGTGCATGGATTCTTGTTCCGCACCGCGGAGCAGGCCCTGGCGGATACGCGACCGGGGTCCCAGGCTCCGGAGTTCTCGGGCATGCAGGCGCCCACCCGGATGTTTGAAGGTGCGCCTGCATCTGTGCCCGGTTCCCAGCAGCCCATGAGCTTGCTCCTTGGTCGTGGCCAGGCGAGCCAGGGCGTTCCCGGGGGAAGTTCCTCGGTGCGTGAACAGATACGGGCCTATGCAAATCTGCATCCCTCAGCCCAGGGCCCGG
>JAOTSW010000256.1 GCA_029864735.1 Chromatiales bacterium
CTACGTGGGCGGCGCATTGGTGATCGTCGGCTTCCTGGCGATGGGACTCGCTGGTTTTCGCAAGTACATGCTTCCGGTGGCCGGGCTCATCGCACTGCTCGGCGCTCTGGCCCCGGCGGCGGCGCTCGCCATCCGCGCAGCCGCCATGAGCCCGCTCGCTCTGACGGTCAACGTCTGCATGCTGGCTTTGAGCGCGACGCTTTTCGCCCTGATCGTCCGCGAGTTCATGGCTGCGCGGCGCGCCTAGCGGACGGGCCGCGGCCGGCCGCTGTGTCGGCCGGCGTGGAATGCGCCAAAAGGGAGACCAAGTGAGTTTCTCCAGCAGGGCATCAGCGGCTGCTTTCGAGTGCGAAGCAGCCCCTCGTTCAGCTTCCTAGCGACTGTCTCAGAACGGCCAGGAGCAGCCATTCATTTGCGTGGCGCTTGCCAGTTCGTAAGCATAGACTGGGCGAAGTGTGGTGCTCGGCCATTGTGACGCAATTGCTTTCTGTTCACGGCGTTTAGCTAACTGTGTCATAGAGCGTGAATCCACTGAACACCATATATGCGATCAAGGCGAGGACGAAGATCCCGTGAAACCTGTCATTCTTGGTAAAGATTGCGGTTACGGAAAAAGCTACAATTGCCAGCTGCGTAGCCGTGTAATGGAAGCCCAAGCTGTAGTAGTAATCCAAACCCTTGATCATAGAGTCGGCAATATCTGCTAACTGCGAAAGAATGAATACGCTGAAGAACCATGCGCGTTTGGCATAGAAGTAGTCTTTGAATCCGTCATAGCCCGAAAAATCCCTCGGAAAGAGCAGCGCGCACAATAGAAACACCAAAAATGCGTACAGAATAACGAACAAGTAGATCCCGAAAGTCCACACTTCGATGGTGCCAAGTCTGAACTCCCACCACCACCAGAATATCGAGAAAAGGAACATGTAGAACACCCAGCAAAGATGAATCCAGTTGGGCTTTGCTTGCTCGGGATGCTGGATTAGACGAGTTACACCCATCAGCAACTGCGCCATTCCGAGGCCGATGATGATGGATGTGAGAACCGCCACATACTCGAATGTTTCCATTTAGCCAGATCCTCTTTGTGCTTCTCGTTTGGGAGTGATGTCGTCTCGGCGTGCTTCCGCTGACAGAGTTACGGGAAAGGTAACGATCGGTTGAGGCCGCCGTCAGTAACAGTCGTTGGAATCAGTCTAGTACAAACTCGCTTGCATGTACGCCCTGGGTCGAAAGCAGACACCTGGAAGGATTAGATAAAATTTGGGTCAGTGTCCGCTTTCGGCCAGGAGCGGACGTTCACATCAATAAAAAATCGGTAAAGCGGCAACGGTCTCCCAGCAAACGATTTTACTAAAACCTCTTATACTACTTGTTCATCTCCTGCGAATACGGCAGCAATCCCATTTGCTCTACGAACGCAACGTAGCGGGGATCATCAGTCAGATCGGTGAACACCGGATCGCCCAGTAGGACGGCCAAACCAGCATCTCGTGATTCATATGCCTTTTGCAACCACCCGAACGCCTCATCCTTCTCACTGCGAAATGCATAAACTTCTGCGATTTGAAAAGCGGCTACTTCGCCATAATTGCTAATTAGTTCTCCCAATGCGTGATCGGACGCATCAAAGTCTTCCAATGCATGGGAAGCCATAGCAAGTCCTGAAAGACGGAAATATTCGCCGGGCTCCTTTTGCATTTCCACCAGGGCCTCTTGCAAATCTCCCCTCGCCAACATCACCCGCCCAAGATAGAAATGGGCTCGAAACTGCTGGGGCGCCAGCGAAAGAGCCTTGCGAAATGAAGATGCGGCCTTATCAAGGTATCCCCCGTAGTAACAGGAATAGCCCAGATTTGCATAATGAGATGCTTGAACCGGATCCAGGGAAATGGCTTTAAGGGCCAAATCAATGGACCCGTCAAAACGGCCAAACGTTCGCATCAGGCTGGCGGCTGCAGCAAGGGGAGAAGCGGTGCCAGCATCCAGTTGCAGCGCCTGCTGCAGGTATTCATCAGCCGATACGAAATCGAATTTAGCCCTCGCAAGCAGACTCATACTGGCATAGGCCTGGGCATAGCCTGGGTCAACGAACAGGGCTTGCCGGAAGGCCGCCTCGGCCAGTTCTCGAGACTTATTCACAGGCCGACCGTAATCCTGCTGCCGGATGTAAACGTCCCCGAGATCTATCCATGCCGGCGAAAAAGTGGGATCAATGGACAGAACTTGTTTCAACAGTGCTTCTGCCTGGTCTGTCGCGTTCTTGGTAAATTGGCTGTTGAGATGCCTGCTTTGCAGGAACAAGGCATAGGCTTGCGGATCCGTGATATTAGCCCTTGGGACTTCCTCGCCCAGTAGCATTCCCTTGAGCTGCTGCACAACGGACAGGGCAATTTCGTCCTGGATTGCAAAAATATCATCCAGAGTACGATCAAACGTTTCCGACCACATATGTGTATCGGAGCGAGCCTCGATTAGTTGCGCGGTTATGCGAACGCGGTTCCCTGATTTTCGGACCGAGCCTTCGAGGATGTGCGCAACATTCAGTTCACGAGCTACATCAGCCAGCTTTATGTTCTTTCCTTTATAGGAAAATGCTGAGGAGCGTGAGATAACACGCAGTCCCGGATTCTTTGCCAGGAGGTTCAGCAACTCTTCGGACAAGCCATCTGAGAAATACTCGTTATCCGGGTCTTCACTCATGTTAATGAATGGCAACACGGCAATGGAGTTTGACGCATATTGCGGTTCGGCCAGCTCCAGGTCAGCAGCTTGCGCGGGATCAGGTACCGTAACAGCAGGTAACTGGATTGGCCCTGTTGCCATGGAGCTCAGCCAGAGGCGATCAAGGGCGATAAAAGCCAGTGCCACACCGATTGTGAACATGGTTAGTACATCCAGGCGACGGGCGGTTCGGAATAAACCGGCCTCATCGCGGGCTACATCTTTATCCCGCTTGAAACCCTCGGGAGTTATTTCGTAGACCCAGGAGATGATCAGTGTGGGCGCGAATCCGAGTGCCAACACAACCACTATAAAGCGG
>JAOTSW010000089.1 GCA_029864735.1 Chromatiales bacterium
CCAGTAGACCGGCCGGGAGACCTGCCGTTCATTGACCACCGGATTGAAGGCCGACAGAGAAAACTCCTCTATCGCTGCACGGGCCGCTTCCTCGTCGTCAAACGGGCCAAGATTCGCACACACCCCCGGTGCAGGCTGTTCAACGGGAAGGGCCTCCGGCTCGGACGTCACGGCCTCGTCTTGGGCGGCATCTCTATCCGCCATCAGCGGATCAGCAATGTCGCCTGCCCCTTCGGCAAGCGGTTCCGATTCAGCGGCAAGCTCCGCGGGAGCTTCCCTGGAAGCCAACTCCAGTGCAGGAATGTTTTGATAGGAGTCCCGGGGAGCTTCTGGTTTGTTCTCCTTCAATAAATACTGCCAGCCAAAGAACAACAGGTTCGCCAACAGCAGGGTGAGGACTACAAGTCTCACAATTCATTCTCCGCAATCATATTCAATCCTTCCAACACCAGTTCCGGCACCACAATACAAGGCGCCTGGCACTGACCGGCCACAAGCTCGGCATCACCACCGGTCAATATCAGCGCTGGCTCATGACCGCACAGCTGTGCCAATTCCCGCACACCGCGGTCGGCCAACGCGGCCAGGCTATACACGCTGCCCGATGCGATAGCCCCGGCAGTGCTCTTGGCAAACAGACCCTGGTCATCGCCCCTGCTGCGTTTTGCATGGAGATCAATGTCGCTGGTGTCCGATCTCAGGCTGGACTGCATCAATCCTACCCCCGGGGCAATGACGCCGCCAAGATGACGGCCTGTACTGTCCACCGCATCAAGAGTGCAGGCCGTTCCCGCATCCATCACGCAAACCGCTTCGCCAACTCGCACAAACGCAGCGATCATGGCTATCCAGCGATCCACTCCAAGCAAGGCTGGCTGTCGGTAACCGTTGGTCAGGCCCAGGCAGTGCTCCCGGGTCTTCTCAAAGTGCCACGCTGTCTCCGCCAGATTCGGTGCAGCGCGGCGCAGAGAGTCCTCAAGAGATTGACCAGCCACGTTGGCCACCCATATCGCTTTGGGTACATCGCCCAGTTCATCCAGCAGGGCGCCGACGCCACCTTGCCGGACATCGTCACGAGACATACTCCCCGTGCGTTCCAGGCCTTGGCCCCGGGACACCGCCCATTTCAAGCGGCTGTTACCTGCATCAATCAGCAGTCGCATCCACCGGCCTCACTGATACTTCCCCAGCAACACATTGCACTTCCTCACCGTCCACCATCAATCTAAGGGCACCCGAATCATTCACACCCAGGACGGTTCCCTGTAACACGCCACCCTCGCCGTGCACACTCACCCGTCGCCCCGTCAGTCCGTCCAACCGTTGCCAGTGTTCGCGCAGACCGGCGAAGCCCGATTCTGGGAAGGCCAACAGTATATCCGTTAGCGAGGTCAGTACGGCGGCGGCCAGTATATTTCGACCGGGTACTCGATCAGGCGCTACGGCTGCCAGGTCAACCGGGACACCGCCCCATCCAGTAGAAATTTTCCCGGCCAGGACGCCCAGGTCCAGGTTCAATCCCAGGCCGATCACCACGTAGGCCGAACCGTTGCCATCGCTGCGCATTTCCACCAGCAGTCCGGCGAGCTTTCGGTCCCGCCACATGAGGTCGTTGGGCCACTTGATGGACACGCCTTCCACGCCCAGCTCCTCCAGGGCACGCACCACCGCTATGCCACAAGCCAGGCTCAAGCAGGACATGTCCGGCAATATCCTTGGGAAGTGCCATGCCAGCGACAGGCAAAGACTTCCGGTAGGCGGGGCCATCCATTGCCTGCCGCGTCTCCCGCGACCGGCGGTCTGTATCTCTGCCAGGCAGGCCCTGCCCTGACCAATCTCGCACCGGGGTTGTTGGAGCAACCATGAGTTGCTGGAGTCCACATGTCCCAGGACCTCCACCACCCCAAGTCGTTGCGCAACGTGGGGCGCCAGGTCACCGGATATTCGCGACGCATCCAGTAGTTCAAACGGACGGGAAAGACGGAAGGTATTATCGGCGCCATGCATCACCTGCAGACCCGCTCCCTGGAGCAGGGCCAGCGCATCCAGCGCCTGGTCTGGAGAAATCTGCAATTCGACGCCAAGCCCGGCAGCGTCGAATTGGCGGCCGCTGGACAACAACTGAATCAGTCGATATCCACGGCTCCAGGATTCATGATTTTCCGGCACTGGAGTCTCCAGGTCACAGTCATCCGCTCAGCGCGCGTCTACTCAAGACTTCTTGCGTAACAGGGCTCGGGGGAGCATGCAGTGCTCGGTCCCCTCGCGAAGTCTCTGGATATTGCTTCGATGAGTAAACACCAGGAACACCGCGCAGGTTGCGGTGAATACGAATAGCGGTATTTGCGAATCCTGAAGGCCCACCACGAGCATGTACACGGGTGCGGCAAGTCCTGCGCCTATGGTGGCAATTCCCACATAGCCGAACAGCAATAACACCACCACCCAGGCAAGCAGTACCGGCAGCAACAGTATCGGAGCAAGAGCGATATAGGCGCCTATCATGGTGGCCGCACCCTTACCGCCTCGAAATCCGTGCCACAGTGGGTAGCAATGACCTAACACAGCCGCCGCCCCGTACAAGGCGGGACCAATCGCAAGGTCCAGTTCAGGGGTGCTGGCCAGTCCGGGTAGCAACAGCCCAGGCAGGATCCAGGCGGGCAAAAAACCCTTGCCCACATCAATAATCACCGTGTTGAGGGCGAACACTACGCCCTGGGTGCGAAAGGCGTTGGTGCCTCCCGCATTACCGCTTCCGGTTTTCCGGATGTCCACACCGCCGTATAGGCGCCCGACCAGCAGCGCACCGTTGATCGATCCCAGCATGTAGGCCAACAAGGCCTTGATCACTAATTCAAGCATGTACCTTCCGGATTGTTTGGTGTCCTGTCACTGCAAAATGCTGATTCTAGCACTTCGGATTTAGTGTAATTGCGAAGCTACAGTGTAAGCTACGTCAAAATCAACGTAAGTCAAAAACCAATGTCCCATCCCCACCTGCACTTGCTACTCAATCCCAGGGCCGGCCATCGCAAGGCCCACTCCCTGGCGAGTTCCATCGAAAGCGAACTGTTGAGCCTGGGTCTGGAAGTCACCGTCGCACAGAGCAATGGCCAGGGGCACCTTACCGAACTGGCCATGCAGGCCGCGGACGCCGGTCATGCACATATCGCTATTGCCGGTGGCGACGGGTCCTTGTGTGAAACAGTAAATGGACTGATGCGCAGCCAGTCGGAACCCGCACTGGGTGTGATTCCTGTAGGTACCGGCAACGACTTCGTCAAGACCGCAGGCCTGCCATCTGACTGGCAGGGAGCCTGCCGGGATATTGCCCGGGCGTGCCGGGGCGATCGCCCCCTTCCCAGGGTCGATGTGGGCGTGTGCAACGGACACTATTTCATGAACTGCCTGGGAATAGGCCTGGATGCCCGAATCGCCCTGGAGGCTAATAAGCTGAAGCATTTCGGTGGTCACACGGTATACATGATTGCGGTATTGAAGACGCTGTGGAAAGGCATACCCCGGCCAATGGCGCGGATTGAGTGGGAAGGCAACAAACTCGAGCAGGAAACCTGCCTGATCACTGTGTGCAACGGGCAGATAGTGGGCAGTATGTTCCGAATGGCGCCAAATGCCCGGGTCGATGACGGTCTCCTTGACGTTGTGATCGCCAGGGGCGTGAGTCGCCTGGAGGCTCTACCATTAATCCACAGGGTGATTGCGGGCACTCACGAAGGCCTGGCGAAAATTCGCACTATGCAGACCCGCCAGATTTCGATTCACCTTGATGAGCCCACCCCTGTCGAGGCCGACGGGGAAGTTATCGCCGAGGGCGCCATGGCCCTGGAAATCAATCTTATCCCCGGCGCGCTGGCGCTGCTCTCTGCCCGGAACTGACTCTCGCTCCTCGAGATACTCTTGACATAGAAGCTGATCTTTTGTATTTAGATAGTTGTCTAAATATTGAAATGTAATTCATGTCTCAGCAAAACGCATTTAAAGCCCTGGCAGACCCTACCCGGAGAGCAATTCTGCGCCGCCTGAAAAAAGGCTCGGCGACGGCAGGAGAACTGGCTGAACAATTCCCGATCACCCGTGCTTCACTGTCACATCATTTTAGCTCGCTGAAGGCTGCTGGACTGATACGGGACGAGCGCCGGGGCCAGCACAGGGTCTATTCATTGAACACCACGGTCATGGAGGAAGTGGCCGCACTGGTACTTGATGTAGTTGGCAAGCCAGCCAGCGGCAAACGGAGCAAACGGTCATGAACAATCGCATCACCCACATCATCTGCCTTGGATTGATCCTGGCCATCTTTGTCGCAGCGGCCTGGCTCTATCCCCAACTTCCCGAGCCGGTACCCTCTCACTGGAATGCCCAGGGCGAGATTGATGGCTATATGTCCAAGCCATGGGGCGTGTTCCTGATGCCGATCATTACACTCGCCATCTACCTGATGTTCTTTGCTTTGCCACTGATTTCTCCACACGGCTTCCGGATGGAAAAATTCACTGGCGTGGTACGCGTGTTTCAAACGGTAATGGTGCTGTTCATGAGCCTGGTTACCTTAACCACCTTGCTGGCAGCCCGCGGTGATGCGGTGCCGATCAGCAACATTACCCTGGGTGCCGTGGGCATGTTACTGGTAGTGCTTGGCAACTACATGGGCAAAATTCGAAAGAATTTTTTTATCGGCATCCGTACTCCGTGGACCCTGGCTAGCGACGAGGTATGGGCACGTACTCACCGACTGGGGGGCTGGACATTCAGTATCTCCGGTCTGCTCATGATGATTGCCAGCTTCACCAGCGCCAACCTCGAGATCCTGATCTGGATTTGTGCCGGCGCAGCTCTGATACCGGTACTGTATTCCTTCATCCTCTACAGAAAACTGGAAGGACTTGGGCCCGACACCGAGGACTCCTAGCCCGGACCAACTCCATTGGCTGCCCAAGGACGCACCAGCTTAGTCAGTCGCAGGGTCTTCGACGCGTTCTCCGAGTAAGCGCAGGGCCACTCCCAGGGTCACAGCGGAGATCAGGAACGACAACCACCAGGGAAATCCATACCCGGTTGGAACGGTACCGAGCAACAAGGCGATCGCGCCGGCAAGCAATGCATAAGGCATCTGGGTGCGCACATGCTCAATGTGATCACATCCCGAAGCCAGCGAAGACAACACCGTCGTATCAGAAATCGGGGAACAGTGATCACCCCAAACCGACCCGGTCAGCACGCAGGAAATCGCCGAATACAGGATGAAGTAATGTGCGGGGTCCGCCACACCGCTCGACTGAAGAACAGCCCAACTGAGGGGCACGACCAGGGGAAGCAAGATGCCCATTGCTCCCCAACTGCTTCCGGTAGCGAAGGCGGTGAGCGCAGACAGAACAAACACGATCGCGGGGAGCAATTCATAGGGTATGGTGGAACCCAGGGTCGCCATAAGGAAATCCGCTGTGCGCAACTCGCCGCTGATATCCGACAGCGCCCAGGCGAGGATCAGGATAATCATCGCAATGAATGTGAAGCGTGCCCCCGTGACCCATGCCTCCACGATTTCCTCAAGACTCATCAGGCGTTGTGCGGCGGTCATCACCGCCGCGGTAAAGACCGATAACAAGGAGGCCCACATCAAGGCTTTGTAGGAATTGGCCGTCCCGATAATCTCGTTAATCGTGTCTCCCTCACCGGTGACATACAGGCCGATCATGATCGACGACGCCATCACAATGACGGGTATTACCGCGTTAATCGCCCTGGGCTTAATACCTGGCTTTACTTCCAGGCTGGCCTCGTCGTTCCGAATACCTGAAGACACGTTGGGCGGATTCACCTCACCGGTCAGGCGGGCGCGGCGCTCCGCCGTCAGCATTGGCCCAAAGTCCCGACCGGAAAGAATAATGAGCAGCACCAGTAGAATCGCCAGGAACGGATAAAAGCTGTAGGGAAGTGAATGCAGGAATATCGCGTAGGGCTGCATGGACAGGCCGTCCAGCTTGGACACGGCATCTCCGATCAAGCCAACCTGGTAACCAATCCAGGTTGTAACCAGCGCGACCGTCGCCACCGGAGCGGCCGTAGAGTCGACAATATACGCCAACTTTTCACGGGAGATTTTCAGCCGGTCAGTCACCGACCGCGACGTATTGCCAACGACCAGGGTGTTGGCATAGTCATCAAAGAAGATCACCAGGCCCAGGAACCACACCGCCAACTGACCCCGCTTGGCGTTGTTCGCACCCTGAATAATGAAATTCACTATGCCCCGCATGCCGCCATTACGCGAAATGATGCCCACCATGCCGGCGACCATGAAGGTAAACAGAATGATGGTCGCATGGTCCCTGTCAGCCATGGCATTGGTGACAAAAATCTCGAAGCTGGTAAGCAACCCGACAAAGGCTCCCTTCAAAGTAAGTCCCTGCAATGCCCAGGCTCCCGCCCACAGCCCTATGATCAGCGCAGGCAAGACACTGCGCAGAGCCAGTGCAATGCCGATGGCCAGCAAGGCCGGCAACAGGGAAACCCAACCAGGTATCACCGGGACCCGGGCGGTCTGAATCTCCTTGCCCTGATAACCTAGAGAAAACTGTAAAGGTCCGGGCTGGTCGGTTTTGACACGGTCGAATACTGCCTCACCTCGAACACTGGTGGCATACCGGATTTCCCCGTTTACCTCCAGGGTCAATTCCCGGGCATCCAGATCCTGAGAGTCGCTCACCGAAATATCGTAGGCAATCCCTCTAAGCAGGACCTGGGGAAGTTCCAGTTCCGCTGCCCAGGACTGGGGGCTGCACAGTAGAAGTATTGCAAACAGTCCACCCGCAACGACGGTTGCCATACTCCGGCCACGGTCTCCCTGATGCATCCGGTTCCCCTTCAGAATAAATTTTTATTTCTTTGTATTTTTATGTGTGCGGAAATTCTCTGGCCTTGAAACCGGGTTATCCCGGGGACCTCGCCAATTGGGGCAGCGCCTACCGTAACACGCCGTGTCGGCATTGCGTCGCAGCCTGCAAAACCAATTGGCCAAAATATTCCAGACCCCGGGGCGCCATACGAGCGGTCGGGCCACCCAGACTCAAGGCGCCCTCCACTTCACCCATGGGATTGTACAAGGGCGCGGCCACAGCACTGTAGCCCTCTTCAAGCTCTTCCGAGGCAGTGGCATAACCGAGTCTGCTGACCGAATCTGTCTGCCGCTTCAGGGCTTCTCGCGAAACAATTGTTTTAGCGGTAAAACGCGTCAAGGTCTCGGGCAGTTGCTCCCAGAGTTCCGGCCGGGTCGCCAGTAAAGCCTTGCCCGAAGAGGTGGCGTGTACCGCCCAGCGACTGCCGATATTGCCGGCTGCCGAGACCAGGTGCCCAGTGGGTAATTCGTCAAGGATCAGTATGTGACCTTCGACTGGAATCTCCAGGGTAGCTGTCTCGCCGGTTTGGCGTCTTAGCCACTCCAGCGCAGGTCTCACCCGATCCCTGAGGTCATTGCTACGCAGTGCCCTGGCGCCCAGGTCCAGAAGCCCGATACCCAGCTTGTATCGGCCGTTGCGCTCGTTCCTGGCGATCAGCTCTTCACTCTCCAAAGCACCCAGCAAGCGATGGGCGGTAGTCTTGGTGAGCGCCATGCGTTTACACAAGTCGGAGAGAGACAATTCGGGATCATTGTCAGTGAATGCCTTGAGCAGTCCGATCGCCCGAACCGCCGCTTGTGTGCCTTTGGGTGCAGCCATAAACCACATTATGGGATGGCAAGTCACATATTGAAAGCCCTGATAGCAAATTTTGTATTCGTATTTGTCTTGAAAATCGGACCGCCAGGTCAGCAGGACTGGGAACTGTGGATGCGAGCACAGCGCGGCGCGCAATCCAGGGGCTACCGCCCGGGCAAGTACCACCCCAAGGAACGCGCAGTGTGGGCCTTCGATGACTGGTACCTGGGTTTTATGGGACTGTAACCGCTCCCCCGGCCAACAAAAAACGGGGCCCATCGGGCCCCGTTTCATTTTGACCCGGCGACATAGAAGCGCCACCCCGCAAGCTAGGGCTGGCGAATCACCTTGCCACCCAACATGACAAACCCGACCTGCTCCAGCGCCGAAATATCCTCCAGGGGGTTACCGGGCACGGCGATGATATCAGCCAGCTTGCCCTGCTCCAGGGTCCCCAGCCGATCGTCCCATCCCAGGACCTCGGCTCCCAGGCTGGTTCCCGCCTTGATCGCATCCATAGGACTCATCCCCGCCTCGATTAACAAAGCGAATTCCCTGGCATACAGCTTGGCCGGCACCAGGTAATGACCAAAGTCCACGCCCACTGCCACTTTCACACCACCCTTGATTGCCGCCCTGACATTAGCCAGGGCCTCGGCGCGATATTTCCTGGACAGGGCCACCATCTTGGCCTGGGCCTGGCTGTCAGCCATTTCTTCGATGTAGTAGTCACCGATATACAGGGTTGGCACCAGGTAGGTACCCCGCTCGGCCATCAACTTCACACCCTCGGCATCCAGGAAGGTGCCGTGCTCAATTGATCGGACCCCGGCCCGCACAGCCATTTTTATGCCCTCGGCCGAATGCGCATGAGCCATGACCGGCTTGCGCAGGCGATTTGCCTCATCCATGACAACCTGCATTTCCTCAGGACTAAAGTGCACATCCCTGGGGTCATCTGCAGCGGACATGAAGGCGCCGGTAGCCAGGATCTTGATCCAGTCACTTCCGTATTTCACCTCGCGGCGCACCGCCTTGCGCATTTCTTCTACCCCGTCGGCACGCAAGCCATCCGGGATGAGGTAATGCTCCGGCGCGATAAAATTAATGTCGCCACCACCACCGGTAATAGTTATGTAGTGGCCCGCCACCTGCATCCTGGGTCCCGGGAACACTCCGGAATCGATGGCCCGCTTCACGTCCACGATGGCGTAGTTCACATCTGCCGCGCCCGCAGTACGAATACTGGTCCAACCCGCGTCAAGCATCTCCTGAACCGACTTCAACGCTTCCAGTCCTTTCTGCGCCGATGATTTCCGCAAGTGTTCAATCTGGTATTCGTCGCCGGCAATCGTCGGATGGGTATGCAACTCGACCATGCCTGGCATCAGTGTGAAGCCGTCCAGTTGCATGCGCGTTGCAGCCTCCGGAATCTGGTCCATCTTTACAACGCCGATGATTCGCTCATCCTCCACCAGCACGGCCACATCGGTGAGAGCCCTGGCAGAACGGCCGTCAATAACCCGATCGGCAATCAGGGCTGTTATGGCGGCATTGGCCGGGGCCGGAAACAGCAACGCTGCTCCCAACATCCCCAGTGCCATCAGACCCACCAGCATTGTCTTGTTCATTTCCATCTCCCCGATTAATTCTTGCTAGACTCCCAGACCTGCCCCTATCACAAGACCCGGTGCAGCCCATTAAACCCCGGAACCCATGTGATGTCTCCTCAGAAAAGGGGTCTGTTCAGGATCCCGGGGCCGGCAGATTTTCCTGGCATCATCGATTGAGAGACATCACAAATCTCGACGATGGCGAAGTTGCTATAGCTGCAAC
>JAOTSW010000090.1 GCA_029864735.1 Chromatiales bacterium
CTTGACAGTTTTGATTCGGAGGGCGTGGATATGAGTGTGCATTAGATCTCCTAGCGCTCCATAAATCGCTCTATGACTCAATAGCTTAGGCATTTTATCTAAAGCGTCACTTGAGATCGTTAATGCTAGATGCTTCATCCCTCCCTGGGCTCCCGCATGACCTGCATGGGCGGCGCTTTCATCCTTAATCTCCAGGATCGTCGGCGAAAATTGCTTTTCTAGCAGAGACCTCACCAGATTAATCAATTCAATGTCTTCGTGGTTAGTCATAATTGGATTATAAACAATAAGATAAAAAGAGAACCTAAAGTGGCTAGTTACTAGTTTAACGTGGTTTAATTCTGATCTTTATTAGGCACATTCGCCGGTTCGGACTGGCCTTCCGCCAAAAGGTTTGCCTTTCGGCTGAGCCAGATTCCCTGCAGAAGGATAAAGATAAAGGTCAGCCCAAGCATCCCGAACAATTTGAAATTCACCCATGTCTCCTCGTCGTAGTTGTAAACCACGTACAAGTTGGCTGCGCCGCTGAGCAAAAAGAACAATACCCACATTGAATTCAGTTGAGCCCACAAGCCGGGGGCTAGTTCGACGGTTTTTTCCATCAGTCTCTGAACCAACGTTTTTTTCGTGAAAACCGGGGCCAGCAAGAAAGCCGCTGCGAAAAGCCAGTTCACCACAGTGGGTTTCCACTGGATAAATTTTTCATCTCGCAGGAACAGGGTGATTCCGCCAAATACCAGTACAAGCACCAGCGAAATTAGGTGCATCTTGTTTATCTTTCCGTTTCTTTTCCAATCAAACAGAAACTGGGCGATGAACGTCACTATTAAGACGGAAGTCGCGATGTATATGTCGAATGCCTTATAAGCGATAAAAAAGGCGATGACGGGGAAGAAATCGATCAATAATTTCATTTGGGTACTTTGCGGATACTGTTTGAGACCGGAGCGATGATACCCTACGTGCCAATCGGCGAGTACCTATCTTCAGGCCCGGCCAGTGAGACTGACGAGTAGATGACCCAGATAATAGAAATTCACCCTGTAAATCCGCAGAGCCGCTTGATTGGGCAGGTTGCGAATGTGATACGTTCAGGAGGGGTTGTTGCCTATCCCACAGACTCAAGCTATGCGTTGGGCTGCCATTTGGGCGATACGGATGCTTTAGAGCGCATAAGACGCATTCGCCAGGCCGGAAAACACCATAATTTCACTCTGGTTTGCCGGGATTTATCTGAGATCGCAGTGTACGCAAGGGTTGAAAACTGGGCTTACCGCTTGCTGCGCTCTCTGACCCCTGGCCCGTACACATTTGTTCTCAAGGCAACCCGTGAGGTTCCCAGGAGGCTTCAAAATCCCAAGCGAAAAACCATAGGTATACGGGTACCGGATCATCCGGTCACCCAGGCCTTGTTGGAGGAGCTGGGGGAGCCATTGATGAGCTCAACGCTTACGTTACCGGGTGAGGAGCATCCACCCTCAAACGCTATTGAGGTACTGGACAAGTTATCCGGTAAGGTTGACCTGATCATAGACGCCGGACCCTGCGGTTTTGAGCCCACGACAGTAGTTGACCTGGTAGACGGGATTCCGGTCGTCCTTAGGCAGGGTAAGGGCGATGCCGCGCCACTTTCCTGAGGGATTCTGACCCCCGAACTGGCGAAAATTTGACCATCCCCCAAAGTTTTCCAGTGACGGACTGTTTTTTTCAGTGGCTGGTCTCGACCCGGGCAGCATTCGCTGCCTCCTCAGCGTATACTACGCGCGGGTCCCGTTTTATCCTGCTGGATCAGATTTTCGCTGCACCTGAAAGGGTGTTTCGCGTTCTATTGTTAGTGTGTTGGAGGTATGAGTGACGAACGGCAGTCGTCCCGAAAATCGCGTGGTCTCAGGAATGAGACCCACAGGCGGTCTTCACCTGGGAAATTATCACGGTGCGTTAAAGAATTGGCTCAAGCTCCAGTACGAGTACAAATGCTATTACTTTGTAGCCGATTGGCATGCGTTGACCACCCACTATGAAGACCCGTCGAAAATTAGTCAGGATCTCTGGGATATGGTCATCGACTGGCTGGCCGCAGGTCTAAATCCGTCCGCCTCCACGATTTTTATCCAGAGCCAGGTGCCCGAGCACGCTGAATTGCATTTATTGTTGTCGATGAGTACACCGTTGGCCTGGCTTGAGCGTGTTCCCAGTTACAAGGACCAGCAGGAAAAATTGCTGGGGCGTGACTTGGCGACCTATGGTTTCCTCGGTTACCCGTTATTGCAGGCTGCAGATATTCTTCTCTATAAGCCGGCGTTTGTGCCGGTCGGAGAGGACCAGGTGGCACACGTTGAATTGACCCGGGAAGTGGCGCGTCGGATTAACTTCCTTTACGGCAGAGAGCCGGATTTCGAGGAGCGTGCCGAGCGTGCGCTGAAGAACTTTGGGGCCCGCAACGGCAAACGCTATCGTGAATTGCGCCGTCGGTATCAGGAGCGGGGTGATGTGAAAGCTCTTGAAGACGGCAAAGCCCTGGTGGCCAGTAGTCATAACCTGACCGTGGCCGATGCCGAGCGGTTGCTAGGTTTTCTCGAAGGCGGGGGTAGAAGCATCCTGATGGAGCCTGAAGCATTGCTGACAGAGACTCCCAAGGTGCCCGGACTGGACGGCCAGAAAATGTCCAAATCATACGGAAATACAATCGCCTTGCGTGAGGATGCCGATTCTATTCAGAAGAAACTCAAGACTATGCAGACCGATCCGGCCAGGATTCGTCGTAATGATGCGGGTGATCCGGACAAGTGCCCGGTGTGGGGTCTGCACAAGATTTATTCCGATGAGCAAACCCGTGATTGGGTCAACGAGGGTTGTCGCTCGGCAGGGATTGGCTGCATTGATTGCAAGGGCCGTTTAAATGATGCGATTCAGGCGGAGCTTGACCCCATCAGGAAGCGCGGCCAGGAATTGTCGAACAACCTTGATTACGTTAAGAGTGTAGTCGCAGAGGGCTGCTCCGAGGCCAGGGATACTGCGCGCGATACAATGGAAGATGTCAGAGCCGCCATGGGCGTGGACTATTTCTGATGGCCAACGGTAACAGGTAACTCATGTCAGAATCACCCGAATTAAAGCTGGTGCTTGCAGAGGCGGAAGCTACTCACATGTATGCGGACGGTGCGGCCCTGCAAAGTGAAATGCCTTTCGCAGTGGTGGACGGTGAGGCGGTAACCGAACTGCCACGGGACTTGTATATTCCGCCCCACGCCCTGCAAGTGTTCCTGGAGGCATTTGAAGGGCCTCTGGATATGTTGTTGTACCTGATCAAGAGACAGAATCTCGACGTCCTTGATATTCCGATTCTGGAGGTTACGCGCCAGTACGTTCAGTACATTGAGCTGATGAGCGAACTGCAGTTGGAATTGGCTGGCGAGTATCTGCTGATGGCCGCCATGCTTGCCGAAATCAAGTCTCGCATGTTGTTGCCCCGGTCTTCCTCTGAAGAGTTGGACGAGGACGATCCTCGCGCCGAGCTGGTTCGCAGGCTGCAGGAGTATGAGCGCTACAAACAGGCCGCGGAGCAAATTAATGCGCTGCCCAGGCTGGAGAGGGATATAACCGTCGCATCGGCTGAAATTCCTGAGCGCAAGGTAGTTGAAATTCTGCCTGACGTGACATTGAAGGAAATGTTGATTTGTTTCCGAGAGGCCATGGCCAGGGCAGAGATGTTTGCGAGTGTTTCGATTCAGCGCGAAGCCCTTTCAGTGCGTGAAAGAATGAGTGAGGTGCTTTCCCGATTAAGCCCAACCAGCTTTTTGAGATTTACAGAATTGTTTAAGCCCGAGGAAGGCAGAACAGGCGTTACAGTTACCTTCCTGGCGATACTGGAATTGATTAAGGAATCACTGATCGAGGTTGTTCAGACTGAGCCCTATGCTCCAATTCACATTAAACCCTCATCGGCGAAAATCGCCGACGGTGAGGATGATGTCCAGCAGCAGGTATCTTCATAGAGATGGATCAAAAGCAAATAAAAAATATTGTTGAGGCGGGACTGCTGGCTGTGGGTGGCCCCTTGAGTGTCGACCAGTTGCAGGGACTTTTCGGAACGGATGCGGATAGTATTCCAGAGAAAAAAGACATCCGTGACGCGTTGACCACCCTGGCTGAGGAATATGAAGGTCGTGGAATCCAGTTGCTGGAGGTTGCCAGCGGTTTTCGTGTCCAGGTTCGAAAAGAGTTGTCCGAGTGGATTTCCCGTTTGTGGCTGGAACGTCCGCCAAGGTATTCCCGAGCGTTGCTGGAAACGCTGTCCATCATTGCATACCGGCAGCCGGTTACCCGTGGTGAAATTGAGGATGTCCGTGGCGTGGCCGTTTCCACAAACATTGTGCGGACCTTGCTGGACAGAAACTGGATCCGGGTATTGGGATTCCGGGATGTGCCGGGTAAACCGTCGATCTATGGCACCACCAAGGAGTTTCTGGATTATTTCGGTCTCAAGAGCCTGAGCGAGCTGCCAACTCTTGCGGATATCAGCGATCTGGATAACTTGAATGTTGAGCTGGATTTGCCAGATCCGGACATACACGAACCCGGTGTTCCAGTATCAGAAGAGTCAAGCCAGGAAATGGTTGATTTCGATCTCGAGCAGTCGGTACTCGTAGCGGGCGATGACGAAGATGTCGATCCGGCCGAAGAGGCTGAGATGTCCGATGTGAATGACGAAACGATTGAAGTAAGTCCTATCGATGAAGACTCTTTGGACGAACTGCCCGACTTAGGGAAGGCTTGAGCCACGTGGAAGAGCGCTTGCAAAAACTGCTGGCTCAACTGGGATTTGGTTCCCGTAGGACTATTGAACAGTGGATAAAAGATGGCCGTTTGACATTGAACGGCAAGCCCGCTCAACTCGGTGACAAGGCCAGTCCGACAGACCGTATTACCCTGGATGGGCGGCCGATTCGACTCAAGAAGTCGGATGAAGGGATGCACCATCAACACTTGATGTACAACAAGGCCGAAGGGGAGGTGTGCTCAACCAAGCCCGAGGGCGAGCTTCGCAGTGTGTTCGAAAATCTCCCCAGGCTAAAAGGCAAGCGCTGGGTCAGTGTGGGCCGCCTGGATGCCAATACCAGCGGTTTATTGCTCTTTACAACCGACGGAAATCTCGCCAACAAGCTGATGCATCCTTCCGCCGGTATCGAGCGTTACTATGCGGTCCGAGTCATGGGTCATCCTACCGACGAGGACTTGCAGGCGCTCAGAGATGGCGTGGAGTTGGACGACGGCCCGGCCCAGTTCCTGGATATTTCCCCAATGGGCGCAGCCAGTAACAACCCCTGGTTTCAGGTAATGCTGGCCGAAGGACGGAATAGGGAGGTTCGAAGACTTTGGGCTAGCCGGGGTTTTACCGTTTCACGCTTGAAGCGCATTCGTTTTGGCCCTGTGGAAATTGACCGGCGAATATTGCGTGGGAAATATCGTCCGCTTACCGCAAGGGAAATTGCTGCGCTGTACGCAGTTGCTTGTCTGCCTATCCCTGGTGCTGCTGAAAAGAATACTCGGACGGCTTCCCGTCGCCCGCCCCAATCCCGTAGGCGTTGATTCGCGACGCCAGTCAACGACAGAAGATTGCTGGTTCTTGTTAGTAGTCTGGCCGCCACTATCAATGGCGGCAAACTAATGCATAACTTCGAAAGCCATTTATTCGGCGTGGTTTGCCTTACTCGCGGTCCTGGGCAGGTTTCTTTAGCTGGCAGTCCAGGCTTTGCCCGGTCACGCCCTTGCTGTGGGGGCCCAGAAGGAAAAGATAAGGCGCAAGGATTTCCTGGGGGGTCTTAAGCAAGTTCGCGTCTTCGCCTGGATAGGCGACCTTGCGCATGGCCGTCCGGGTCGCGCCCGGGTTGACGCAGTTTGAGCGGATCGCTGTGTTTGCCTCGGTTTCATCAGCAAAGACCTGGGACAATCCTTCGATGCCGAATTTCGAGCATGCATAGGCACCCCAGTAAGCTCGTCCTTTACGGGCAACCCCGCTAGAAACAAAGATCACCGAGGCATCATCCGACAGCTTTAGTAGTGGCATACACGCCTGGGTCATCAGGAAAGGTGCAGTAAGGTTCACATGCAGGGTTTTTTGCCAAACACCCGGATCGTAATGTTCTATAGGTGATCGATCTCCAATTATGCCCGCGTTGTGCACGAGTCCGTCAAGACGGCCGTATTCGTCTTTCAGGACCTGGGCCAGCTCGGCATAATTCTCAGGCGTGGCTCCCTGCAGGTCCATGGGATAGATGGATGGACGCTCTCTTTCCATGGCGATGATTCGATCATAGGTCGCCTCAAGCCGTGAAATCGTTTTCCCCAGCAACACGACCCGGGCACCGCATGCGGCGCTTGTGACCGCAAGCTCGGCGCCGATTCCTGCGCCGGCGCCGGTAATAAGTATTACCCGGTCCCTTAGCGTGTCGGTATCAGGGCGATAGGCGCGGGCGAGTGTTTGTACGTCAACGGTCATAGTCATGAGTCCTGCTGGGGTGATCTTGCAGCGGCGGCCCGGGCGCCTTGCCAGGCGCAGGCCAGCATTTGGAAGCCATTAAGTTGTGGAGGCTTGCCTGCTTTTATTTTAGCCTGAGAAAGTGTTTTTCTGTTTAATCGCTCATGGATTCTCAACATGCCATGGTGGTATATCAAGCCTTGCCCGCCTGAATGTAGGATCAAAGCGCGGTGCATCAAGCCAGCAGCATGGGTTAGCACCGGTTTGATTGTGTTCCCGGGTTCGGTATGCCTGGCTTGAAGGGCGGAGGCAAGTTCGCAAGGGCGCTCATGGGCGGCGCAGGAGATGGCGTGGGTGCTGAGGTAGATACCTGCCCCAACAAGAGCAGAAAAATCTCTAGATTCCGGGGTAAGAACCTGCCCTGGTTTCAGGGTGAGTGCAGCCAGGAGTTCCATGTAGGCGCCCATTGCCTTGTGGCAGTGCATGGCAAGGGTCGCTTCGGAATCTGGCAGTACACCGGAAATCCTGTCCTCTACACCCTCAATAATTGTGGCGAATAACCCGAGTTGTTGGGAACGATATTGAGAAAGATCGAAGTAAGCCCGGGCCAGGGGGTGTCGGGCAGTTCCGGCGTTTCCCGCGTCTAGCTCATTTTGCCACCAGGCCAGTTTGGCCCGGGCAATCCCAAAATCGTTCACCTTGTGCGGGATTGAGCTTATCTCTCGATGTAATGCAATCGTCGCATCCAGCGCTGCCTGTTGTTCGCTGGAGCAAAACAGGCGCGCATAGAAACTTGGAGTCAGGTGGGTGGGTGCGGAGCTGCTCATGAATTGTCTGTTTCTACTTCGGAAAGTGTGGGGATACTACGAAGCACCATCGGTACCCCTATCCGGCCATGGCTTATGGCCGTATGCCAATCAGCTGCAATAGCTCCAGCGGATGCGAGGCCATGGCGTCCGCACCCCACTGGCTGGGATCACTCCCAGGCTCCAGGTAACCGTAACCGGCGGCGATGACTGGCATGCCGGCTGCTCTTGCGGCGTCGATGTCTCTTGCCGCATCGCCCACATACAGACAGCTCTCTGCCTTGAGTCCTATGCTTTGGGCTGCATGAAGCAAAGGCATGGGATGAGGTTTCGCCCGTTCACAGGTATCTCCAGAAATTATACAGGCAGCCCGTCTGTGAATATCCAACGCCTCGACCAGCGGCATGGTAAGCCAGCCGGGTTTGTTGGTTACGATGCCCCAGATAATTCCGTTGGATTCCAGGACGTCCAGGACTTCATCCATACCCTCAAATAGTCTCGAACGGGTACTGATATCGCTCTCATACAAGTTCAGGAAGCGCTGTCGCAGCCCTTCGTATTCCGGATGAGGTGTGTCGATATCAAAACCCAGTCCCAGCAGGCCGCGGGCGCCATTGGATACATGCGGCCTGATGCTCTCGTATGGCAAGTCGGGTTTGCCGTGCTCCGCCAACAGTTGATTCAGTGCGTACGCCATGTCCGGGGCGGTATCAACCAAGGTGCCATCCAAGTCGAACAGCACGCTCATGGGTCGGTAATCAGGACTCATTGGCCTGCTGTCCCGCCCAGTTGGCAATGCATGAGGTAATTCACATCAACATTATCGCCCAGGTAGAAATTCTGGTGCAGTGGGTGGTAATGCAATCCAGCCATGCCACTTATGCTCAGCCCGGCGCGGCGGCACCAGGCGCCCAGTTCTGACGGGCGAATAAATTTTTTGTAATCGTGGGTCCCGGCAGGGAGCATCCGCATTATGTATTCTGCGCCAAGTACCGCCAGCAAATAGGCTTTTGGGTTACGGTTCAAGGTCGAGAAAAATACAGTGCCGCCAGGCCGCACCAGGGTGGTGCAGGCACGTACTACCGATTCTGGGTCCGGAACATGCTCAAGCATTTCCATGCAGGTGATGATATCGAAGCTTCCGGGTTGTTCCTTGGCCAACTCTTCAATGCTGATATTTCGGTAGTCAACCTCGAGCTCGCTTTCAAGCAGGTGCAGCCGGGCCACACGAAGAGATTCCTCGGCCAGGTCCACACCGGTAACCTGGGCGCCCTCGGAGGCCATCGCTTCGCTTAGCAGGCCGGCCCCACAACCTACATCCAGCACCCGTTTTTCTTTGAGTTCACTTCGTTCACGGATGTATTTCAGTCGCAAAGGATTTATTAAGTGAAGCGGACGCATTTCTCCCTCGGGGTCCCACCAGCGGTGGGCGAGGGCTTCAAATTGCGCGATTTCGCGTTCGTCGACATTAACTTTTGAGGTCATGCTAATAGCTTATCCGTTTATCCCAAACCCTGACAGGCGTTCTGCCCAGCGGGCTGATTTTTCAAACAGGGATTTCTCATTGAGGTTTTTTAAACGACGATTTTCCAGCAACTGTCGGCCGCCTACCCATACATCGCTTACATCGCTGTCATCAGCGCAGTACACCAGTTGGGAAACGGCGTCGTAGAGCGGTTGCAAGTGCAGGGCGTGCATATCGACGCAGCAAATATCCGCCCACTTTCCCGGCTCCAGGGAGCCAATCTGATCTTCCAGTCCCAGGGCTCTGGCGCCGTTGATGGTGGCCATTTCCAGTACCTGGGCCGCGGGCAATGCAGCCGCGTCACCCGTGGTTAGCTTGCCAAGTAACGCGGCGCTGCGCATTTCTCCAAGCATCGACAGGTCGTTGTTGCTGGCGGCGCCATCGGTGCCCAGGCAGACGTTAATCCCCAAGTCTCTCAAGGTGGCCACCTTGCAGGTGCCGCTGGCCAGTTTCATGTTGGACTCCGGGCAATGAACCACGCTGATGTTGCCCTCCGAGGCCATGGTTAGGTCCTCATCGTCAAGGCATGTCATGTGTACGGCAACCAGTTGACGGCTCATCAGGCCCAGCCTGTTCAGACGGGCCACCGGGCGCTCTCCAGTGCGCTGAACCGCCTCGTCGACCTCCCGGGCGGTTTCGTGCAAGTGCATATGTACCGGCAACTCCAGTTCGTTTGCCAGCTTGCAGATGCGGGACAGGGATTCGTCGCTCACGGTATAGGGAGCATGAGG
>JAOTSW010000257.1 GCA_029864735.1 Chromatiales bacterium
TTTCTTAATTAGGGACAGTCAACAATTTTTCCAGGCTCACACTCGAATCGGCATTACCGGAATTAAATGTATCCGGCCCCTTTAAATTGAAAACCAGGGGAAAGGCGCCAATACTTAGGCACCGGCAAGAAGCCCACTAGAACTAATATAAGGACTCGCCTGCATGTCTCAACGCAAGTTCGGTTCATACTTTTATGAAGGCGTGATGATCGTCGCCTCCATCCTGGTCGCCTTCACCCTGGATGCGTCCTGGGCCAACTACCAGGAGTCCCGGCTGGAACACCGAATCCTGGTTGAGTTGCGAAACGAAATGGCGTCCGCCCGCAGCCGGATCGAGGCCAGCATGGCTGAACTTGATTCGGTGATCACATCATCCATGGAGCTGACCGAGCGTCTGGGTCCGGATACCTACCCACTTACACCTGCTGAGGCCGAGGCACTTTTTACGCAGATACTTAGCCTGAACACACTGGAGGTCCCGTCCAGCGTATTAAGCTCGGTAGTAGCGACCGGGCAACTTGGGCTGATATCCAGCGTGCAGATCCGTAAGGCGCTGGCAGAATGGCCGGCACTGGTGGCCGACGTAGCCGAGAACCACACCTGGCATCGTGAGGAGACCGATGCCGTGCTTATCCCGGCTATCGCCCCCTACGTGGCGGTTCGCAACATCGACTACGGTGAACCTCGCACCACTTCCCGCTCCTCTTTTGACCTGGACCCCACGGGCCTGCAACGTGACCCGACATTCGAAACGCTGCTGACCTGGCGCCTCGGTCGCCAGGAAGCCACCTACGCCGAATCAGCCACCCTGCTCCAGGCCACTACCGACTTGATCGCCAGTATCGACGCAGAACTTGAATAAAGGGGCCGGATACATTTATTGCCGGTTTTGCCGGAAGCAGTAAATGGGGTCGAACCGCGGTTCGAGCTCTCTTGGTTCTTTCCTCGCCCAACAGTTTTTCCCGGCAATCACTTGCCCGACACGTCGATCACTTTCCCCGGGGACGGGCCCAAGCGCTGATACGCTTCCCGAATAGTCTCCACCCCGTATTTTCTCTCCAGCCGCCGGACGGTGAAGTGGCCCCGGGCCATTTCCTGGTAGTGGTGAATGAACATGGTGTTGATGGTCGCGCCACCCAGGGCGCCCACCACCGGCAGGGCCTGGGCCATGGTTTTCTGGGTCACGACAATCCCAAACCGACTGGCGATGGCGGACACCAGTCGCAGCAAGGCCGGCGAGCTCGCCTTGTTGAGTCCGTGTATGGCCAACTGCTCCATGGCATTGGACACCGCCGCGCTCAGCGCCAGGCGCACGCCGTAATACGACGTCTCCGCCGCATCGTCCTTGTCCGACATGCCGCTGCCCATGGCAAACACCTGCATGGCATTTAGCAGCGTGTCGCTATCCCGCGGCATCTCCCCCTCGGCCCTGGCAATGTCGACGATAGATCGGAACATTATTGAGGTTGTAATGGGCAGCTCAATCACCAGCGCATGCACGCCAAACAATCCGCCCACCGCACCGGTAGCCATGACCGCGGCCTGGTGCAACCGGGGACTGGCGCTGACCAGGACCTGGTCTTTCAGGGTGCGGGTGGTGTTCGACATCACATAGTGAAGGGATTTTTGCGAGGACTGGCGAACCGCATCCATCACCGACTCGGGCACCCGTCGTGCCAGGGTCTTCAGCACGGTCTCCACCGGCATGCCGGCGGCAGAGCTCAACTGGATGGCCAGGGACGGGTTTTCAAGCCGTTGGTAGGCCTCATTCAGCGCTGCGGTATCGGGTTTGGTTAATTTCATGTTGCCGCGCTCTCGGGAAAATCCTGGTCGAACCGCAATTGTCTGGTGTGAACCGGCAATACCGGCAATACCGGCAATAAATACGAAGGTTTCAGGTCTATTTATTAGACACATTTTACCGGAACTCAAGAAAAATAAACCTGAATCCTTTTTGTTATTTTTGTTCTGGACAAGCGCAATTAACCCATTACACTATTTCGAACGCATCGATCAGTCATCCCTTGTGCTCCACCAGAATACCAAAACCAAACTGGGGGGTGTTGTGGTCGGCTCAATAGCCGAATCCATGCGCCCAGGCAGGTCGTTACTTTTCATGCAGACTTGAGGGGGAAGAGACAGTGAGTATTTCAGCTCGTAAAAGCACACATATCTTTATTCTTGCCGTTGCAGGCATATCGGCAACGCTCGCGGCCCCCTTGGTCGCTGCGCAAAGCGACGACCCGGCAAAAGTTGAAGAAGTTGTGGTGACCGGATCACGCATCGGTCGGGCATCGGATTTCGAGAGCCCGTCACCCATTACCACAGTTGACCGGGATTACATTCAGAACTCCGGCTATCTAAACCTGCAGCAATTGCTGGAGAAAATCCCTGCCGCGGGTGTCGGCACGTTTTCAACCCGTGGCAACAACCAGGACTCCACGGCCAATGGCGCCGCAGCCGTCAGTTTGCGTGGCCTGGGCGCCGACGCAACGCTGGTGCTGGTCAATGGCCGGCGGGTCGCGATCAGTTCCTTCGCGGAGAGTGTCACAACCAACTTCGTGGACATCAATAGCATTCCGGTGTCGGCGATTGAGCGAATCGAAATCCTGAAGGATGGCGCTTCCGCCGTTTACGGCTCCGACGCCGTAGCTGGCGTGGTCAACATCGTGTTGCGCACCGATTACGAAGGACTCGACGTGACCGCTGGCTATGGCGCCACCTCCGAGTCGGACAATGAAGAGACAACCTTTTCGGCAGTCTGGGGAACGGGTGGTGACAATGGCAACGTCACGATGATCTTCGACTACTTTAAGAATGAAACACTCTTCAACACCGATCGGCCCGACCTGGCTACGGCCAATCAGACCTCCCGGGGTGGAGAGGACTTCCGCTCGTCCCGCGGTTTCCCGGGCACCTTCATCGTAGACGGAGTCACGACGGTTGACCCGAGCTGCCCACCCGACCGGGATGTCGGCGTTTGCCTGTTCGACTACGGTCCTTTCAACGTGCTGACGCCGGGAGCCGAGCGC
>JAOTSW010000091.1 GCA_029864735.1 Chromatiales bacterium
CGGCTCGTCGTGCCGAGATTCTGGAAAAGACTGCGGACCTGTTCCAGGAGCACATGCCTGAACTGATGGCGCTGTGCATTCGTGAGGCGGGCAAGTCCCTGCCGGATGCGGTATCGGAATGGCGTGAAGCGGTGGATTTTCTGCGCTACTACGCGGCACGATGCCGGGCTGAGTTTTCAGGCGAGCTCAGGCTGCCGGGGCCCACCGGTGAGCTGAACCAGATCAGCCTGCACGGGCGCGGTACGTTTGTATGCATCAGTCCGTGGAATTTCCCACTGGCGATTTTCACCGGCCAGGTTGCCGCTGCGCTGGCAGCCGGTAATGCGGTCATTGCCAAGCCGGCGGAGCAGACTCCCCTGGTAGCCGCACGGGCAGTGGCCCTGTTTCACCAGGCCGGCGTGCCTGTCGGTGTGTTGCACTTTTTACCCGGTGATGGCGCAAGTGTGGGTGGCAGTGCCGTTGCTGACCCGCGGGTGGCGGGGGTGGCCTTTACCGGATCAACCGATACCGCGCGCCTGATCAACCGGACCCTGGCCGCCAGGCCTGGCCCGATTGGAACCCTGATCGCCGAAACCGGCGGCCAGAATGCGATGATAGTCGACAGCTCCGCCTTGCCTGAGCAAGTGGTAAAAGATGTGGTGATGTCGGCTTTTAACAGTGCAGGTCAACGCTGCTCGGCATTGCGTGTGTTGTTCCTGCAGAATGAAATTGCCCCCAGGGTCATTGAGTTATTGAAGGGTTACATGCAGGAACTCAGGATCGGAGATCCCGCCCTGTTGTCTACCGACGTGGGACCCGTTATTGATCGCGAGGCGCTGGGATTGCTGGAAGAGCATGTCAGCAAAATGGCGGAGCAGGGCAAGATTATTCACCAGTGCAAGGTATCCCGGGAGTCTGCTCACGGTACCTTCCTGGCGCCGGTGGCAGTGGAAATCGACGACATCGGAGTATTGGAAAAAGAAGTCTTCGGGCCGGTTCTGCACATCATTCGTTTCAAGGCCACTGATCTGGACAAGGTGCTTGGCAGCATCCATGACACCGGCTTTGGCCTGACACTGGGTGTACACAGCCGAATCGATGGCATGGCTAAATATGTGAACCGCCGGGTGCAAGTGGGGAATGTCTACGTGAACAGAAACATGGTCGGCGCGGTAGTCGGGGTTCAACCCTTTGGTGGTTGTGGCCTTTCCGGTACCGGGCCCAAGGCGGGTGGGCCACATTACCTGCATCGTTTCGCAACCGAGCGGACGCTTTCCATCAATACTGCGGCGGTAGGTGGGGATACAAGTTTGTTGTCCCTGTCGGCTGACCGTTAGCAGGAGCTTACTTGAGCATTAGTATCTTTGACATTTTCAAGGTAGGTATCGGGCCATCCAGTTCCCATACCATGGGACCCATGCGGGCGGCCGAGCGCTTTGTACGAACTCTCGAAGAACAGGGATGTTTTGATGATGTGCACAGGATTGCCGTGCAGCTCTACGGTTCCCTTGCCCTGACTGGAAAAGGGCACTGCACCGATACTGCTACCCTCCTGGGACTTGAGGGCGCGCTGCCGGATCAGATTGATCCGGACAAAGTACAGGCGCGCCTGGGGCAAATCCGGGAGCAGGGAAAGATACTGCTGGGTGGGCGCAGGGAAATCGCGTTTGATGAAGTGCTGGACCTGTTGTTTCTGAAGGACCAGGTGTTACCGGGCCATAGCAACGGGATGCGGATAACCGCCCTGGATAAGCACTTTGAGCCTTTGCTCGCCAGGGAGTATTTCTCCATAGGCGGTGGCTTCATCGTGGAATCTGGTGAGCAGGAGGATGTCCCTCTGGATGCCCGGGAAAACACAATATTTCCTTATCCTTTTAGTTCCGCCCAGGAGCTGCTGGATCTGTCACAACGGCATCACCTGCCGATCCATGAATTGATTCGCGGGAACGAGCGCATGTGGCGCCCCGACGCTGAAATACAGTCCGAACTGGATAGACTCTGGATTGCCATGCAGGATTGCGTGGCTCGTGGTCTCAGGCAGGAAGGTGTGCTGCCCGGGAACCTCAAGGTGCGTCGCCGGGCCGCGTTGATGGCTCGCAACCTGGAAGAGGCGGGTATCAGCGACCCGCTCAACGCAATGGAATGGGTGAATGTCTGGGCGCTGGCGGTCAATGAGGAAAACGCCTCGGGTGGTCGGGTGGTGACTGCGCCCACCAATGGCGCGGCGGGAGTGATTCCTGCGGTGCTGCACTACTATGTGAATTTTATTCCTGGCTCGGATGTAGAGGGCGTTTATCGCTTCCTGCTTACAGCCGGTGCCGTTGGAGTGCTGTACAAGCGCAACGCATCCATATCCGGCGCCGAGATGGGCTGCCAGGGAGAGGTGGGCGTGGCCTGTTCGATGGCTGCCGCCGGTCTTGCAGCAGCCCGGGGCGCGACACCCGAGCAGGTGGAAAATGCCGCTGAAATTGGTATGGAACACAATCTTGGGCTGACCTGCGATCCGGTGGGCGGCCTGGTGCAGATTCCCTGTATCGAACGCAATGCCATGGGTGCGGTGAAGGCGATAAATGCCGCCAGCCTGGCCAGGCGTGGCGACGGAAAGCACAGCGTCAGCCTGGACCAGGTGATCGCGACCATGCGCCAGACAGGCCTGGACATGGCGAGTAACTACAAAGAAACCTCGTTGGGCGGCCTGGCGGTGAACGTACCCGAGTGCTAGTTGCAGGACGGGTGATTAAGCGATGCCGCTAGTCTTCTTCCTGGCCACTGTTGGCTGGCCAGTCGAAATGGGTCAGGGTTCCTGTTTCCCAATCCAGGTCTTCCCATTTTTCAAGCTCAAAGACGATTTCCGCGTAGCTACTGGTGGGCATGTTTTTCACGCTGGCATCCGCCAGGCGTCCCGCGAATCCGGTGATGCCGGGATTGTGCCCGACCAGCATGATTTCACGAGTCGCTGCAGTCAATTCGCGGATCACAGACATCAGATCACCGGGCTCCGCAAGGTAAAGTCTGCGGTCATGGGAAATCACCGTCTCGCTGACTCCCAACTCGCCTGATACCAGTTTGCTGGTGCGTTTTGCCCGGGTTGCGGGACTGCTGAGAATTTTGCCGGGCTTGATGCCACGGGCGGCCATGCGCTGGCCCATCTCCACGGCATCGTGTTCCCCGCGCTCATTCAGGTGACGCTCAAAATCACTTTGGCCCCCCTGTGCCCAGCCGCTTTTCGCATGACGTAGGAGAATAAGTTTAAGCATGATGGGAGAGGTCCTTTCCTGTGACGTGATGCCAGTCGCTGCACCGCGGGCGGTTTCAGGGCAACTGTCTACGGTGAGCTTGGGGAGTTGTCCCGGTACTGCTGGAGACGCTCCAGCATCCAGTCTTTTAATGGCATCCGTTGGCCGTCTGACAGCACCACCTCATAGGCCTTGCCAGTCATCAGGCTGCGGGTGGCGGTAAGTTCGATGAATTCTTCGGCGGTCGTGATCTCGTCGCGAAAATGTTGGTACTTTCGCCGTATGTGCTGGGCAGCCTTGTCACCAGTAGCGCGATTACCGTTCCGGATGAAGGTCAGTCCGGAATTTTCCACCGCAGCGATCAGGTACTCGCAGGTAGCGCCTGGCTCCACGGCGCCTGCCTCTTCGTCAATAGATTGCGCTACACCGGCTTGGGTAACTAGAAGAAAAAAGGCAGTTAGCAGCAATCTCGTCACAATGACCTCTAGTCAGTATCGACTTGCACCTGGATCATTCCGTTGTGCACCCGCGTGGGGAACGTGGCGACCGGCTCATAGGCGGGCGCGGTGAGCGCCTTGCCGGTGCGGATGCAAAAACGTGCGCCGTGTCGGGGACAAATGATCTGGTCGCCGTCTATCGGGCCACCAGTCAATTCCTCGTTGTCATGGGTGCAAATATCTTCGATGGCGTAGTACATGCCGTCCAGGTTGAACAAGGCAAGCACGCATTCATCCAGCTCGAGAACCTCGAATTCACCCGGAGCCAGGTCAGCTTCGCTGGTAACGTCAATCCAGTTTAATGCCATGCTGCTGAACTCCGATTACATGAGGCCGGTTTGCAGTCGGGCCGCTTCGGACATCATGCTTTGGTTCCAGGGTGGATCAAATACCAGTTCAACGATTGCGGCCTCGATGGTCGGAATCATTTCGACTTTCTCTTTGACATCCTGGACCAGGATATCGCCCATTCCACAGCCGGGAGCGGTAAGGGTCATGGTAATGATTGCCTGGCGCAGGCCGTTTTCAACGTTGATTAGCTGGCAGCTGTATATCAGGCCAAGGTCGACGATATTGACCGGAATCTCCGGATCGAAACAGGTTCGCATTTGTTCCCAGGCCAGCGCTTCGACGTCCTCATTCGAAGCATTCTCGGCCAGTTCAGGCGGCTTGGCTGGTTCTTTGCCCAGGGCGTCCGCATCTACGCCTGCAATGCGGAACAGGCTGCCTTCTATGTAAACCGTAAAGCTTCCTCCCAGGGCCTGGGTGATGAACCCGTGGCTGCCGGCCTTCAGGGTCACTTCGTCACCGGCGGGGATGATTACTCCGCGGCAGTCCCGTTCAAGAGTGACGGGTTCATTGCTATGCCCGAACATGCTTACTCCGTAGTGACGGCGTCTGACTGCTTGTCCAGCGCCGCGATCAATGTGTGCCAGCACAGGCTGGCGCATTTTACCCGCGAGGGATACTCGCGGACACCGGCCAGGGCGGCCAGTTTTCCAAGATCCATGGGATCCACGTCTGTCTCCGCACCGGTGAGCATGTCATGAACTTGCTCATACAATTTCCTGGCCTCGGTCTCGGAGGTTCCCTTGACCGCCTCGGTCATCAACGATGCGGAGGCAACCGAGATCGCGCAGCCAGAGCCCTGGAAGGCCAGGTCTTCAATGCGTCCGTCCCTGAGATTCAGGTAGACGCCCAGCTTGTCTCCACACAGCGGGTTATAGCCCTGTGCCTGCAGGTCTGCCGGATCAATAAGCCGGAAATTCCTGGGGCTTCTGTTGTGATCAACAATGATGTCCTGATACAAGTCCCTCAGGTCCATTATCCAAGTACCTCGCGTACGCGTTGCAGTGCTTCAACCAGTTTGTCGATATCGGCGCGGGTATTGTAAATGCCAAGAGAGGCTCTTGCAGTAGCCGGGACCTTGAAATACTCCATCACAGGCATGGCGCAGTGGTGTCCTGTACGTACCGCGACACCCTCGGTGTCCAAAATTGTGCCGATATCGTGGGGATGTGCCCGTTCCATGACGAAGGACAGCACGCCTGCCTTGTGGCTGGCGGTACCGATCATTCTCAGGCCCGGTATGCTCTCCAGCGCCGTGGTGGCGTAGGCCAGTAGTTCCTGTTCCCTGCGTTGCACATTGTCGATGCCGATCCGCTGCAGGAAGTCCACGGCGGCACCCAGGCCAACCGCCCCCGAGATGTTCGGCGTACCCGCTTCCAGGCGGTAGGGCAGTTCGTTATAGAGGGTTTTCTCGAACGTGACCGCCAGGATCATATCGCCGCCACCCTGGTAGGGGGGAAGCTGTTCCAGCAAGGACTTCCGACCGTATAAAACGCCTATTCCTGTGGGTCCGTACATCTTGTGGCCGGAGAACACGAAAAAGTCGCAATCCAGGTCACGTACATCCACCGGCATGTGGGGAACGGCCTGGGCACCGTCCAGCAGGATCGGAATCCCCTTTTCCCTGGCGGCGGCCACATACTGCTTGACCGGGTTGATGGTTCCCAGCGCATTGGAAACATGGTTCAGGGCCACGATCCGGGTGCGCGGACCCAGCATGTCCAGGTAGGCCTGGTAGTCCAGTTCGCCACGTTCATCCATGGGGATCACGCGCAGTACGGCCTTGTTCCGTTCGCACAGCATTTGCCAGGGAACGATGTTGGCGTGATGTTCCATGTGGCTGATGATGATCTCGTCACCCTCAGCAATGAATTTTTGACCGAAACTGCTGGCCACCAGGTTGATTCCCTCGGTGGTCCCGCTAACAAAAACAATTTCACTGGTCGATTCGGCGTTGATGAAACCACGCACTTTTTCCCTGGCGCCTTCAAATGCATCGGTTGCCCGCTGGCTCAGAGTGTGCACACCGCGGTGCACATTGGCGTGGTCATGTTCTTCATACCAGGTAACCGCATCAATGACGCTGCGGGGACGCTGGGACGAGGCTGCGCTGTCAAGAAATACCAGTGGCTTGCCATGGACCTGCTGGTCCAGGATAGGAAACTCCCGGCGAATATTCTCTGCCCAGGTTTCGCTGTCTGGGCTCAGAATCGGGCTAATGGACGAGGTGCTCATACAAACTCCCGCAGCATGTCGCCGTCGGGCAGTCGACCGACGATGCGTTTTTCCATTGCCCGGCGAATGCCGGATTCGGCAACTTTTGCCACGACTTCATCGGCGAAAGCGAACACCAGCAGCCCTCGAGCGGTCTCCCGGTCGATGCCCCGTGAGAGCAGGTAGAACATGGCGTTGCGATCCAGTTGTCCAACGGTAGCTCCATGACTGCATTTCACATCATCAGCATAGATTTCCAGTTCGGGCTTGGTATCAATCTCGGCGTGCTCTGACAACAGCAGGTTATTGCTGGCCTGGTGGGCCTCAATTTTCTGTGCATCTTTGTGCACCACGACCTTGCCGTTAAAAACACCCCGGGATTTTTCATCCAGTATGCAACGGTAGACTTCCCTGCTCAGGGTGTGTGGAGCCAGGTGGTCCACCTGGGTATGGGTGTCCATGTGCTGGCGGCCCTTCCCGAGCATCAGGCCGTTGAGTTCAGTTTCAGCACCTTTTTCCCGCAGGCTAACATCAATGTCCATGCGAGCCAGGGCAGAACCCAGGCATATGTGGTGGTTGATGTAATGGGAGTCGCGAGCCTGTTCCACGTAAACGCGGCAAATCTGGAAAGACTTGTTACTGGCATCCTGGATGCGGGTGTGGGTGAGCCTTGCACCGGCTGCCAGGTTGATATCGGTGACCGTATTGACCAGGTTCTCGTCCAGATCCAGGGACACGTGATGCTCCACGAGGCTGAATCTTGAATTGCTACCTGCTACCAGTTCGATCCTGGGGTGGACCATCACTGGCAGCTCTTCACGGGCGCTGATGAACAGCAGGTAAAGTGGTTTGGCCAGCGCCGTGTCGGCGTCGACCTCGATCAGCTGGGCATCCCTGGCGAAGGCGGTGTTCAGTTCCCGGAAAGCTGGCCTGGCATCCTCTTCGTTTTCGTCTTCGCTGTCCAGGGCTTCCAGGGAGCTAATGCGCAAGCCCGCGGGCAACGACGAGTCGCTGTGCTCGGTTAGCAGTCGTCCGTTCAAAAAGACCAGGGTGTGACAGTCAAGATCGTCCAGGCGGCAGCTTGCAAGCTGCTCACCGGAGAGGCTGCCGTCCGGGGCGGTGATGAACTGCCGACGGGTGAGAGCGCGCAGGTTTGTGTAGCGCCATTTTTCTTCCCTGGTACCGGGGAAGCCCCGTTCCAGGAAACGTTCCAGGGCATGCTCACGCTGTCCGCGCAGCACCGGGTCTGACGGTGCGCTGCCGACAAAGGTATCTCGTAAGCCTTGAAGGGCTTCAGCAGGATGTGCACTCATGCCTTTGCTTCCTCCAGAGCCTCCTTGAGAACCCAGTCGTAACCCCGGCGCTCAAGTTCAAGGGCCAGGCTCTTGTCCCCGGAGCGAATAATCTTTCCGTCTGAGAGGACGTGTACGAAATCGGGTTCGATGTAATCAAGCAGTCGCTGGTAATGGGTGACCATCACGATGCTGCGTTCGCTGTCGCGCAGGCTGTTCACGCCTGCGGCAACAATCTTCAGGGCGTCAATGTCCAGCCCTGAGTCTGTTTCATCCAGCAGGGCCAGTTTCGGCTCGAGTACCGCCATTTGCAGAATCTCGTTGCGCTTCTTCTCACCGCCCGAGAAACCCTCGTTGACGCCGCGGTTCAGAAAACTGGAATCCATTTGCATCAGCTTCATCTTGTCGCGAATCAGGGCAAGAAACTCCACCGCGTCCAGCTCTGTTTCGCCTCTGTGTTTGCGCATGGCGTTCAAGCTGGCCTTGAGCAGGTAAGTATTGTTCACCCCGGGGATTTCCACCGGGTACTGGAAAGCCAGGAACAGACCCTCACGGGCGCGCTCTTCCGGATCAAGTTCCAGCAGGTCCTTGTCCATGAAAGACACCGTGCCCCCGGTCACCTGGTAGTCGTCTCGACCGGCCAGCAGTTGCACCAGGGTGCTCTTTCCCGATCCATTGGGCCCCATGATCGCGTGTACTTCGCCTTTGCCAATTTCAAGGGACAGTCCCTTGAGAATATCGCGGTCTTCAACACGTGCCTGCAAGTTATCTATCTTCAGCATTTCGATGGTCCAGTTCTGTTTTGTTGTGTTTTAACCCACTGCGCCTTCAAGGCTTACGCTGAGCAGCGCCTGGGCCTCAACAGCGAATTCCATTGGGAGTTCCTTGAATACTTCTTTACAGAAGCCGTTCACGATCATATTGACCGCGTCTTCTTCCGAGATGCCGCGTTGACGGCAATAAAATAACTGGTCTTCCCCGATCTTGGACGTCGTTGCCTCGTGTTCGACACGGGCAGTGGGATTTTTTACCTCTATATAGGGAAATGTGTGTGCACCGCACTTGTCACCCATGAGCAACGAATCACACTGGGTGTGATTGCGTGCGCCCTCGGCGCTGGGCAGTACTTTCACCAGGCCCCTGTACGAGCTCTGGGCGCGACCGGCGCTGATGCCCTTGGATACGACCGTGCTGCTGGTATTGCGTCCAATGTGGATCATCTTCGTGCCGGTATCAGCCTGTTGCAGGTTGTTGGTCACCGCCACCGAATAAAACTCGCCTACCGAGTTGTCGCCCCGCAGGATGCAACTGGGATACTTCCAGGTAATGGCTGAGCCGGTCTCCACCTGGGTCCAGGAGATTTTTGAATTCTTCCCTGCGCAGTCGCCACGCTTGGTAACGAAGTTGTAGATGCCGCCACGGCCTTCTTCATCTCCCGGATACCAGTTCTGCACTGTGGAGTACTTGATCTCGGCATCGTCCATGGCGATTAATTCCACCACTGCGGCATGCAATTGGTTTTCATCACGCATCGGCGCGGTGCAGCCCTCAAGGTAGCTTACATGGCTGCCTTCGGCGGCCACGATCAATGTGCGTTCGAACTGACCGGTATTGGCGGCATTGATGCGGAAGTAGGTGGACAGTTCCAGCGGACAGCGCACGCCTTTGGGAATGTAGACGAACGAGCCATCGGTAAATACAGCGGAATTCAACGCGGCGAAGTAGTTGTCAGTGTGGGGGACCACCGTGCCCAGGTACTGCTTGATCAGTTCCGGGTGCTCCTGGACGGCCTCGGAAAATGAGCAAAAGATCACCCCGGCCTTGGCTAGTTTACCTTTGAAGGTAGTGGCGACAGACACGCTGTCGAATACCGCATCCACAGCCACGCCCGCGAGGCGGGCTCTCTCGTGCAGGGGGATTCCCAGCTTTTCATAGGTTTCGAGCAGCTTTGGA
>JAOTSW010000258.1 GCA_029864735.1 Chromatiales bacterium
CTTATTGTAATAAGGGGTCACGACCAGGAACGCCTTGGCGCCAGAGCCTTCCACTGCCCTGGACAAATCAAGGGTCTGGGCCGTGGCGTTGGAGCCGGTGCCCGCAATAACCGGAATTCGGCCATCTGCGATCTCAACCGCCTTGAAAATCAGCTCAGCGTGTTCCGGCTTGGTAAGCGTTGCTGACTCGCCGGTCGTTCCTGCGATTACCAGTCCATCCGTACCAGCCTCAACGTGGAAATCGATAAGCCTTTTCAGTGCCTGCTGATCAACCGAGCCGTCCTTATGCATCGGGGTGACCAGAGCCACCATGCTACCGCTGAACATATGTACATCCCCTGAAAAAAGCACTAAATGAAGCCCGGCGATGGTACTCGGGCAACGGTACACACGCAAGGGTAGCACCACTGTTGCCAAGCAGACGGAAGTGGGTACACTGGAAAGCAATATCTTCTACCCGGAACGAGATTTCCTTCCATGAATCAATTGTTAGTAATTTCAGCGGTTGGCGCCGATCGCCCGGGAATGGTTCATGAGCTCACTAGACTGGTTCTTGACTGCGGCGGCAACATCGTTGAGAGCCGAATGACGGGGCTTGGAAGCGAGTTCGCAATGCTCCTGCTGGTATCCGGAAACTGGCACACCCCGACCAAACTTGAGGCAGAGCTGGAAAAGCTTTCCAAGGCCACCGGACTGACGGTCAATGTGCGAGCCACACAGGAACGAAAGAGTGCAGGTGACCAATTACCTTATATGGTGGATGTAGTCTGCCTGGATCAGCCTGGAATTGTTTTTAACCTGGCCAACTTCTTCACCGCTCGCGGCATAAATATTAGCGAACTCAACACTCGCAGTTATAACGCTGCACACACCGGCGCCCCGATGTTCTCAGTGCAAATCAATATCGATATTCCGGCCCGGATTCAGCTGTCGGGCTTGCGCGAAGAATTCATGGAGTTTTGCGATCAATTAAATCTTGACGCGGTTCTTGAACCCATCAAGAGCTAGTCAGAACCAAGGCAGGAGCATGTAGGATGAGAAAAGTAATACCAGGGAAAAAAGTTCCTGACTTTACTGTCCCCGCCACCGGCGAGAAGACTATCACCCTGTCAGAACTCAAGGGCACACGGGTCGTCTTGTACTTCTACCCCAAGGACAGCACCCCGGGTTGCACCACAGAGAGCCAGGGATTTCGCGATGAATACCTGAAATTCAGACGCCGCAACACGATTATCCTTGGCGTTTCTCGGGACAGCCTGCGTTCTCATGAGAATTTCCGGGCCAAGCACGGCTTTCAGTTCGACCTGATTTCTGATTCAGAAGAAGCACTGTGCAAGCTTTTTGATGTCATCAAGGAAAAGAATATGTACGGGCGTAAAGTCCTGGGAATTGAGCGCAGCACATTCCTGATTGACGAAGAAGGTGTCCTGGTGAGGGAGTGGCGCAAGGTCAAGGTAAAGGGACATGTGGAAGAGGTACTGGAGGCGTTAAAGGAACTGAGCTAAGCAGCTCGCCTCCCCCTTGAGGGACCACCAAGGAGCACAGGAGTCCAGGATATTTTGAATACCAGCGATAACGGCCAGGGCCGGATTTTCGTAATCGATACCAACGTGTTAATGCACGACCCGACCGCAATCTTCCGGTTCGATGAACACCAGGTACACATACCCATGGTGGTATTGGAAGAACTGGACGCCAACAAGAAGGGGCTTTCCGAAGCTTCGCGTAATGTCCGGCAGGTAAGTCGATTTCTGGATGAGCTCATGCAATCGGCGAGTAAAGCCGAGATAGACCAGGGACTGCCACTTCCCAGTTCCCTGCTCGAACCCAGCGAGGAACGCCCCCAGGGCCGGTTGTTCTTCCAGACTCGCCCGATGAGCGCCACACTCCCGGAAACACTGCCCGGAAACCTGGCGGATAATTCTATCCTCGCCTACACCCTGGCGCAGCAGCAGGCGGCACCGGAGATACTGGTAACGCTGGTGTCCAAGGACATTAACCTTCGAATCAAGGCTGCGATCCTGGGCATACACGCCGAGGACTACTTTAACGACCGGACCCTGGACGACCCGGATCTGCTGTACACCGGCATCGATGACCTGCCCGGGGACTTTTGGGAGCAACATTCCAAGGGACTGGATTCCTGGCAGGAGTCGGGTCGCACGTTTTACCGGATCAATGGACCACGGGTAGCACAATGGTATCCCAACCAGTTCCTGTCCATGGGAGGCGATCGCCCCCTGGCAGGCATCGTCAGGGAGATCACACCAGAGGGTGCGATTGTAGAGCTTGTGCAAGATCACACCGGGGAGCATCGCAGCGTCTGGGGCATAAAGGCGCGCAACGCCGAACAAAACTTCGCTCTGAATCTCCTGATGCGCCCGGAGGTAGACTTCGTGACTATCCTGGGTTTCGCCGGCACGGGAAAAACCCTGCTCACGCTGGCTGCGGGATTGGCCCAAACTCTGGACAGCGGGTTGTACAAGGAGATCATTATGTCCCGGGTCACCGTGCCCCTGGGTGAGGACATCGGCTTCCTGCCGGGCACCGAGGAAGAAAAAATGGAGCCATGGATGGGCGCCCTGATGGACAACCTTGAGGTGCTGACCCAAAGCGAAGAAGGCGGCGATTGGGGTCGGGCGGCAACCAACGACCTGTTGAGAAGCCGAATCAAGATACGGTCGATGAATTTCATGAGAGGCAGAACCTTCCTGAACCGCTACATCATCATCGACGAAGCCCAGAATCTCACCGCCAAGCAAATGAAAGCCCTGATTACCCGGGCCGGACCGGGAACCAAGCTCATCTGCCTGGGCAATATTGCCCAGATCGATACCCCCTACCTGACCGAAACCACGTCGGGGTTGACCTACACGGTAAACCGTTTCCGTAGCTGGGCGTATTCGGGACATGTAACACTACGGCGTGGAGAGCGCTCAAGACTTGCAGACTACGCAAACGAAATACTCTAATATTTCAATTACTTATCGAATTTAATGCGTATGATTGGCCGATTTCAG
>JAOTSW010000092.1 GCA_029864735.1 Chromatiales bacterium
ACTTGCTTCCGGCGAAGGTGAGGCTTTCGCCCCCCATTGCCTGAGCTGCCACGACGACGGCAGCGCGGACACCCTGCCCGCTAGTGGCAGTGATCAGACTGCAACCTCCCCCTTCACCGGCAGCGGCGCGCCGCCTGTGATCAACGAGACTGCATGGGCCGGTGCAGCCCACAACCGACCCTCCGCCAGCTTCAGCCCTGCCATGACTTGCGTGGGCGATGGCGCCAACGGCTGCCATGGCAGCGGCCACGGCTCCGAGAACCTGGCCTTGCTGGCCCCGGTGGGAGGTCCGGCCACCGCCATGGCCGACTTCTGCATAGGCTGTCACGACGGTACCCCGGCGGTGGACGTGAGCGGTGACTTCACCGGCCCGACCATGACGGAGATCTCCGGGTCCAAGGCGCTGATCAACACCCGCCATGACGTTACAGCCGAGGACCAGGCGTACTCATTGGCACAACTGTCCTGCGCCGACTGCCACAGGCCGCATTCCGATGCAGCCGGCTTCGGTGTGTCTGACCTGATGACGGGGACGACGCTGCGTAACTACTCGCCGAACAACACCTACGACAATACCGCCGATCTCAGCCCCGCTGCAGGCACTTACAATTTCTCCTATAACGGCGGCGGCAACCTGGACCCCGTCAATCCCGAAGGGTCCGGAGGCGGCTTCACCGAGCCGGACACCATCCAGTTCTGCCTGGTCTGCCACGATGGCAACGGCCACTTACCGGCAGGGGTGGTCCAGGACGGTAATATGGAAAACATTGCTGACGCGTGGGCCGGTGCCGACGTACACGGTGCTGGAAATGCGACCGGCGTCGGCGGCAGCGTGAACAAGGGCGGAATGAAATTTCCGTGGGTGACGTCCGCCGACGACGCGCTTAACTACGACCCGTCGGCCAATTACGCTGCTATGAACTGCACGACCTGTCACGGTGCACACGGCTCGGAGAATATCTTCAACCTGCGCACCTCCATCACGGTGGGCGGTGTGCAAATGTCGATCGGTGGCAACGGTAATATGCCGATACCGGCACGCATCACCGACCCGACGGTCTATGACCTTCCCCGCACCAGGGAGACCGCGAGAAACTCCGGAATTTTCGTGCAGGAGGATCACTACTGGGGGGCCTGGTGCAGCTTCTGCCACAAGATGGATGGTGGCCATCCGGCCAAGGTGGAGATCGACAGCTGCACCGGTGGGCACATGCACAACGGCGGCGCTTTCTAGGATGAAACTATGATGAGCATACGAAAAGTAACTATGACACTGTCCCTGGCCATCACCGCCGCCCTGATCGGCCAGGCGGCCATCGCAGGCGTGGATCACCGACAGGTGAATCCCACCATGCAGATGACCTATGTCTCGAAAGATTCGTGGCAGCCCGACGGCTTTGTCAACGGCACCACCGTTCCTGCCGTATGGCTGCAGACCCCAACGATCGTCATGGATGGTGTCGAAGACGAGGCAGCCTGGTCGCTGGCCCCTGAGGTCGAGGCGCCCCTGAGCTACGGGACCGTGGAGCGCGTCTGGCTGAAGGCACTCTATACGGACGACGAAGTCTTTATCCGCGTGCGCTGGGCCGATGCGACCGAGAACCGCGAGCACCATCCCTGGACCTGGGACGCCGCGGCGAACGCTTACGTGCCAGGACCGCAGGTGGAAGATTCGGTGATGCTGAGCTTCGAGGCCGGCTGCGAATGGCAACCATCCTTGCTGGGTGGTTCCATTTACGACTTCGACGCGTGGCACTGGCTGGCTGCCCGTTCGGACCCCCTGAATCAGGCCATCGATCTGTACGGCAATGTGCGCGCAAGAGACGTCCCTTTACCCGGCTTCGAGGCGTACCAGAGTCGCGTGACGGAGCAGGAATGGGAGCTCAAGTTCACGGATAATCAGGATCCGAATCTCTATGCGGAGTGGAGCCAACTTGACCGCGTTTATTTCTCACAGCCGGTCAGAGAGAAGGTCTGGGTACGCGCAGTACCCGATTTCGACAAGCATGCGCCAGCCTTCGTCGAGCAGTTAGCGCCACCCGAGGGCAAGCCGGAGGATCCGTCCACGACGTTCCCGCAGTACAGCCCGATCAGGCTGACAGGCGAGGCTGCAGAGGTGGCAGCGAGCGGCCAGTGGCAAGACGGCTACTGGACGGTGGAGTTCCGCCGTGTCCGGGAAACCCCGGTGAAGCACATCTACGACACTGTCTTTAACCGGCTCATCCAGTTTTCAGTGCATGTTTTCGACGAGGCAGAACAGCTGGACCAGTCCAGCGAATCCCAGCGCCTGTTCCTGCAGTTCCTGCCGCCCGAGCAGGAGTTTGCCAACAAGCCGTAAGTACCTGCAAACGCCCGGGCGGGAGCTTTGAATCCTGCCCGGGCGTTTGCGTTTTCGGCTACCGGACCCGGGCACTGATGACGCCGGGCAACCCTCCCGATCCTGCCAGCAGGAACTGCAAAAAGTGACCGGCGATTGCTTTCCTGCCGGCCAGGCTTTTTATCCGGCGTAGATTGACCCAACCCGGTCGTAACCCTAATCCCTCATCGTCCTGCCGGCGGCTGCACAACGGATGCGTCCGGCCACATTCTCCAGGGCCTGTCGCCAACCCCCCTGGTCGGTCCCGGGCAGCCGCAAG
This sequence comes from Chromatiales bacterium, assembly GCA_029864735.1. GTDB lineage: Bacteria > Pseudomonadota > Gammaproteobacteria > Steroidobacterales > BM003 > CAKZML01. The sequence continues at coordinate 2,637 of JAOTSW010000092.1, forward strand.
TTCATCGCGTAGCGCGAGGACATTCCAGCCGGCACCTCGCAATCCCACGCCAGGTCCAGCTCCATTGGCGACGACCCATTACCGATATCGACCAGCCAGATAGCCGCAGTGCCATCCGCCAGGCGAATGCGACCACCCTGGCGGCCTGTCCTGTCCCTCAGCAGCGCAAGCAGCGCGTCCAGGTCCTGGCCGGGTTTGGCCTCGTCCAGGAACACCGCGCGAATCTGGAACTCGGCCTCTCCCTCGCGCCACGTTAACAGGCGCTGGCTGGCCGGGCCCGGCACTTCGACCCCCACTACCCTGGGGCGGTCAATAATCCAGTCGGCCCGGAAACCTGACGGACCGTCGCCCTGGCCCACCAACTCCAGGAACAGGAAAGGTGCGCGAAGACGGCCGTCGCCCCGGGTCACCATGTCCACGAATGGAACTGTCTGCTGCCGATCCCCGATAAAGGCGGCAATCCGGTCCATGTTCTCGAATTCGGTGACCCGGTACAGATTCCGGGGCGCATTGAACTCCACCACGGGGGCGCCATCGCTATTCACCCTCGCCCCCCGGACATAGTCGGAAAGCACATCACCCCCAAACACGTACAACGCAACCAGGTCGCGCCCATTGCGGACCTGGGCCCTGGCCAGTTCCCCTACCCCCGCGCCCAGTACATGCTCCAGCGAGAGCCCATGGGGACTGTCGGAACCGACCAGGGCCAGGTCCCCAGGCCCCAACTGCCAGACGTTGACGTAGTCGAAGTTGTCATCGAAGGTTTTCAGCATGGTCTTCAGGTCCGCCTCGGACATGCCATAGGTGTGGAACCACTGGGTCATGATGCCGCCGGGCTGCAATCGACTCTTTGCCAACTGCAGAAATTCGAGGGTAAACAGATTGGCCACCCCGCTGACCCAGGGGTTGGACGGCTCTGACACGATCAAGTCATAGCGGGCCGGGGAGGCCATCAGGTAGTTCCGTGCATCGGCGGTCACCAGGTTCACCCTGGGGTCATCAAGGACCTGGTGGTTTTCCAACGCAAAAAACTCCGACGCCTCCACCACCTGGGCTGATATTTCGAGCACTGTCATTTCCTCCAGCTCCTCGCTGGCGGCAAGGCTGCCGGCGGTAATCCCGCTTCCCAGCCCGATGACCAGGGCGCTGCTGGCCCGGGGCATCAGTGCCAGTGGCAGTTGCGCTAGCAGGACCTGGGTCGACAAGTCCCCATAGCTCGATGCATCTGGCTTGCCGTTGATGACCAGGGTCCTCTGGTTGTCAGCGCTACCGCGCATTCTCCTCACGGCTACCGTGGCGTCGGGTCCCTCCTCGTAGTAAAGCAGTTCATAGTCATCAATAACCTGGTCCAGGCCAGCGCCGGGTTGTTGCTGCATCGCCCGCTCAATGCCTTCCGGCTGGTGGAACACGCCGCTGGTCATCATGAGCTTATCCCAGGCAGGGACCAGCCAGGCCGCGGCCAACAGCGCGCAGGCCGCCATGGCGGCAACGGCATACCGATAGCTGCGGCCGGCGCCGGCGGAGGAGAACATCCAGAATCCCAGCGCCACCAGGAAATACAGGGCAGCGGCCAACTTGAGGCTGTCGTGGATTCCCAGCCAGGGAAGAATCAACAAGCCCCCCAGCAGCGCACCCAGGATGGTGCCACCGGTGTTAATGGCGTAGGCCGAGCCCACGCCGCGCCCGGCCCGTTCGATGCCCGGCGTCCAGATCACCGTGACCAGCGGAAACAGGGCTCCCATCAAGAGCGTCGGCAGAATCATCACGCTAAAGCTGAGCGTGAAGATGAACAGTTGGAACAGCTGAAAATGGTCTTTCAGGCCGGCCAGGTAGCCGGCAAAAAACCAGCCGGGCAACTTGCCGATCAGGGGCAGGCCCAGCAACAGGGTTAGGCTGGTCAACACGGCCAGCAATGCCGCCTGGACCATGTGGTTTCGAAGCATCGACGGGGCCGCCCGGACAGGCGCCACCGCCAGGTGACGGGCGTACAGCAGGCTGCCCAGTCCTATGCCACACAGGAAGCTGGCCAGGGTGATGGTGAAGGCGTACACGCTGCCCCCGACCACCAGGATCATCGCCCGGATCCAGGCCAGCTGGGTCAGCAGCGCGGCGAATCCCGCCGTGCCAAATGCCAGCAACACCATCCGCCGTGCGCCCCGCGACAGCGGCTGGCCTGCCGGCCCGGCGTGCACCCCCGCGTTCATCACGGGCCTGGCCACGGGCTCGACCACCGGTCTGGCGCTACCCGGGCGGCGGGACAGCCTGAGCACGAAAAACGCGATGCCCAGGTTGATGCCGACGCCCACGAAAACCGTGCCCATGACACCGACACCCGGTAGCAGCATGAAACCCGCCAGGACTGTGCCCAGCATGGCGCCCAGGGTATTGATGCCGTACAGGCGGCTGGTCATCCTGCCCAGTTCAGGCAGACTGGCGGTGAGTCCCCGTACCAGCAGGGGCAGGGTGCCGCCCATCAGGAAGGTGGGCAAAAACAGCGCCAGCAAAGCAATGGCGAACCGGTCCAGCTGCCCACCCGCCGCGCTGATACCGGCCACGTCCGCCACATTGGCGTAAGCCTTCTGCAGGAAAGGGAACAGCGCGGGGGTGATCGCCGCATACACGCCCACACCTATTTCCAACCAGGCGTAGACGACCAGCGGCCTGGCATGCCTGTCGGCAAGACGCCCAAAATAGACACTGCCCGCCGCCATCCCCGCCATGTAGGCAGCGATTACCGCCGTGTGCGCGTGGGACGTAATGCCCAGAAACAAGCCCAGCTGGCGCGCCCAGACCACCTCGTAAATGAGACCCGCTGCGCCAGACAGGAAAAAGCAGACGGCAATCAACAGCAGCGTCGATCTCGCCCCCACTTGGGTCCTGCCAGGTATGGATGCTGTGGTGCTCATGCGCTCCTGCGCGTGAAACCGGCATTCGGTGCCGATGTGGCTCAAGCCGCAAAAATACAGGAAAAGCACCCGCTTGCCGAGGCCGGACCCGCTGCAATCCGACCGGTTCTCGGGAAAGCCGCCATTACGGGCAAGCCGGCGCATGGCTCCGCAACCCGGTTTGGCGCGGCCCGCCGTTTTCCGGGGGCGAGAGTCCTGCAAGGCGCGACCATTTCTGATTTAATACCAACGCTGTTGACGCCGTTGCCCGGCGCGCGGCGAGGCAGCGAGAAACTCCCGGGAGCAAGATGAAGTGAGTAAGCTGAAGATAATTCTGGCGACTAGTGTTGCCGCGATAGCAATCGCGGCAGCGGCGTACTGGTTCCTGGTGCAGCAACCGGCCCAGCAGGCCCAGGTGGCGCGCGCGGAGCAGGCGCTCCTGAAGTCAGGCATCCAGCTGTACACAGAGGGGAAATTCCAGGAGGCGCTGGAAACCCTGGAGCGCATTCCCTCCAGTGGCGAGTATGCCGCCAAGGCCCGTTACTACCAGGGCAACACCCACATCCGTCTCAAGGATTACCAGTCCGCTGTCGAACAGCTTGAACAATCACTGGCACTGGACAGCGACAACGCCGATACCCTGTTCGCGCTGGGCGTGACCTATTTCAAGCTGGGTAACCTGACGCTGTCCCGGGGATATTTTGCCTCGGTGCTTGAATTCCCCCCCGAGACCGATCAGGAAATGGAACGGATGGAGGAGGCCAAGGGCCTGATGGACATCATGGCGCGGCTGGAACGGCAACAAGCTCCGCCCGCCACGGACGCCGAACCCAGCGCGGACCCCGCTCCCGGCGAACCGGTAGACGGAGGCAACTGATCCTTGTCCTTTTCCCTGCTGACAAGGGCTGCCCGCCTGCTCGCCTCACTGAAGGTCGCGATCCCGCTGCTGGTGGTGCTCACTGTTGCCACCATCGTGGGCAGCCTGTTCCCGGAGCCGGATATTTTCCGCTCCACCTGGTACCTGACCCTGCTGGGACTGCAAGGTATCAGCCTGCTGCTGGTCACCATCCTGCACATTCCCTCGATCCTCAAGAAGAAAGGACGCAACGCACTGCTGGGGGTGATTACCACCCACCTGGGCATCCTGGTGCTGATCGCCGGCGTCATCTATGGCGGTTTCACCGGATTTCGGCACCAGGTCAAGCTGATCGAGGGCCGGGCCACCGTGGTGCCCGGCCTTCCCTTCGTTATCCATCTCGATGCCCTGCAGGTGGAAGAATATCGCCAGGAGGATTTCCCGCGCATGAACCTGGCGGCGCTGCCCAAGAAGCAACAGGACAGCCACCTGACGCTGCTGAAAAATGGCGAACCACTGCTGAGCACCGTGGCAGCGCCGGGCAGGCCGGCCCAGTATGAGGGAATCACACTCCTGCCCTCGGTGAGCGACACGGGCTGGACCTTCGAATTGATTATCACCGACCCCATCGGCAGGGAATCGACCATCGCGGTGCTGCCCTGGGCACCGCCGATGATTAGCCTGGGCGAGCGGCGCATCGTGACCCATGGCGTCCAGGGCGCGGAAACCCGGGAAATAGAAATATTCAGCATGGAAGACGGCGAGATTGTCTCCCTGGGATTCGCGCGTAGCGACCAGTCCCTGCCGGTGAACGGTTACCAGGTGGCCCTGGGGCCGGTGAAGCGCTACACGAGCATACAGGTCTATAACCGCCCCCAGGGGCCGGTGCTTGTGCTGGGGAGTATCCTGATGTTTGCCGGCCTGGTGTGGCATTTTTACTTCCGCCACCGGGATCGTAGAAAAGAGAGAAGGACAGACAATGCTTGAGAACCTGGAACTGGGGCTGTTCGCCCTGGCCACGACGCTATACCTGGTCGCCTGGGGTTGGCACCTGCGGGGCTGGCAACTGGCCTCTGCCGCCCGGAACCGGGTGGCGGTCAGGATCCTGAGCGCCGGATTCCTGCTTCACTTCCTGATGGTTGGGCTGCGCTGGTACCGGGCGGAACATGTGCCCATGCTCAGCGCCTTTGAATTCGTCACCTTTTTCGCCTTGCTGGTGATAGGCGCATTCCTGCTGTTTGCTCTCAAGGAGCGCAACCAGGCCCTGGGCGTGTTCCTGCTGCCAGTGGGCTTGCTACTGATGCTCTACGCCGCATTCATGCCCAAGCTCGTGGAGCCCGAGTTGCCGATCTTCAGGGGACTGTTACTGCAGTTTCACATCCTGACCACCCTGCTCGGCTACGCGGCCTGGGCCGTGACCTTCGCGGCCTCTATCTGCTACCTCTACCTCGAGCGCAAAGAGGACAAGAACCCGGGGTTGTTTGACCAGATGGCCTACCGGGCCGCGTTTTTCGCCTTCAGCTTTCTCACCCTGGGCATCATCACCGGCGCCTTGTGGGGCGACCGGGTATTCGGCCAGCTGTGGTTCTGGGATCCCAAGGAAACCTGGTCCTTCATCACCTGGCTGATCTTCCTGGCCTACCTGCATGCCCGCTACACCCTGGACTGGCGTGGACGGCGGGCGGCCATCCTGGCCATCGTGGGATTCGCCGCCCTGGTGTTCACCTACGTGGGGGTGGACTACCTGTTGCCCCAGATACACGGGGCCTCGGAAGGCGCGAGCATGGGGCAGCCCTGAACCCGGGCCAGCATCCCCTGCCCTGATCTGACCTATCGGGCGTGCGCGCCGGCGGGTTCTGTTCACGCGCCAATTCTGCCTACCCGGGATGGATCGCTCTGAAGAAGACCGGCGACTTGTGATACCAGTCACACAAGGGGCTGCCGGGGCCGGTTATAGTGCCCTTGAATTTCCTTCCAGGGAGCACGAAACATGATCCGCACTTTTCTGCTAAGCAGCGTCTTGTCGTTGGCGATGACTGGCCTCGCGCCTGCCCTTGCCGGCGATGCCGGGGTCGAAGTGGTATTCACCCAGGACGAGATTCGCATCCTCAGCGCCTGGTACCAGGATCACGACCAGTACCCTTCCCAAAACACGAAAAGCAAAAAGGGCGGCAAATCCAAGGCTCTTCCGCCGGGTATCGCCAAGAACCTGGCAAGGGGTAAACCGCTGCCTCCGGGTATCGCCATGCAGCAACTCCCGAGCGAACTCAGCGCCGCCCTGCCACCGGCCCCCCGTGGCTATGAGCGTGTGATCGTCGACGGCAAGGTATTGCTGGTAGAGATTGCGACCCAGATAGTGCACGACGTGCTCAGCGACGCGGTTCTGCGCTAAGCGACCCAATCCGGTTTATCCAATTCTTGCGCCCGCATACCCGGGCGCGCGCAGCCCTGCGCAGCCAAATAATCAGCGAAAAGACGCCGCCGGCTCTCATGGACAGGCTTGCTGACGTACAATAGCGGGCTAATTTTCCAGATTTACGTATTCCCCGGAGCAAGCCCATGAAGACAATTGTCGAGCCGTTCAAAATCAAGATGGTTGAACCCATCAAGGCCACGACCCCGGAAGAACGCGACGGCATGATCGCCGCCGCCCACTACAACCTGTTCAAACTTCGGGCTGAAGACGTGTTCATCGACCTGCTGACGGACTCTGGCACCAGCGCCATGTCCGCCGAGGCCTGGGCCGGCATCATGCGCGGCGACGAGTCCTACGCCGGCGCCCGAAGCTGGTATCGCTTCGAAAGTGCCGTGAAAGACATATTCGGCTTTCAGCACATCATTCCCGCCCACCAGGGACGTGCCGCCGAACGCATTCTCTTCAGCCTGACGGTCAAGCCCGGCAACGTCATCCCCAATAACACGCACTTTGATACGACCAAGGCCAACATCGAATTTTTCAACGGCAAGGCCGTGGACATTCCCTGCCCCGAGGCCCGTCAACTGGACCTGGATCACCCCTTCAAGGGCAACATGGATATCGCCGCCCTGGAGCAACTGGTAGCCGAGCACGGGGCCGAGAACATA
>JAOTSW010000259.1 GCA_029864735.1 Chromatiales bacterium
TCCATCAGATATATGACCGCTGGTACGACAAAGTACTACAGCTTCAGCGCTGCTGCCCTGGATGCAGGTGCGCAGAATGTGACTTTCGAGGTTACCAGCGAAACGAGCGACCCGGTTGCAGCGGACAACGCTCAGCAGGTGTCACTGAATGTAATGACCGATCCCACTTTAGAAGACACCGGTGGCGGAGGAGGCTGTGTAGTGAATAACCGGTCACCTGCCGATCCGGTGTTGCCGTTGTTGCTGCTGATGGCAGTGACCTGGGTGGGATTGAGGCGGTTTTGGCAACAATAATGGCAGGGTTTTGGCTCCCTGGGAGTGGAGGGAAAAGTCCATCGGGTAGTTGGCCCGGGTAATCAGGGCCAGGTGTTTTTCGAGGAAGCGAGCGTCGGCGGTTGTAAGGCCAGTCCGATGTCGCCTGATCTGCACAGAGAGTGTGCGATGACAGGAGGTCAATCATGGCAGTAGGATCTGCAAAACTTGGCCGGGGCATCAGTGCCGCATTGGCGGCTGTTCTGGCATTGCTCCTGGGTATAGGAGCTTCATCGTCTGCCTTGTCGGCGACATTTGTCGTGGACAGCACGGCGGATGCGATAGACAACAACCTGGAGGATGGTCTGTGCGCGGTAGAAGGCGGCGGCTGTACCTTGAGAGCCGCCGTGATGCAGGCAAACGCCCTGGCGGGAGCCGACGTTATTGACCTGACCGGCATTAACGATCCGACCAACCCAATTTTATTGAGCCTGTCAGGAGATGGGCCTGATGAGATATGGCTTGAAAGTGACGGAACTGACCCCTATGTGGTCGGTGGCACGCCGGATGCTTCTGTTGGCGACCTGGATATTCTCGAAGACGTGACAATCCAGGGAGCAGGCCCCGGCCTGACGGTGATCGGATGGGCCGAGGGGGCAACCGCTGACCGAATCTTCCACCTGCAGGCACCAGTGGATACCACCGTGGCGCTGATCAGCATTTCCGACCTGGCAGTGACGGGTGGTTCGGTAGGGGTTGAAAGCATTGAATTCATCCCCGATTGCGGTAACCCTCCCGAAGAACCCCCGGACGAAGGTCCCCCTGCACCTCCTACTGAGGGCGACTGGGTTCTGAAACGGTTTGGTGGGGGCATAGCCATTGGCGCGGGCGCGGGTATTGGTAATACCTGCAAGAGCGGCATGGATAGCGGTGGTGACGGCGGTCCGCCCGTTGGTGGCGACGAGGAAGAAGAGGGCGGCATTGAGGCGGTGGAATTCATCCGCCTGCTGGTTGCCGGGAACTCTTCCGAGTCTGATGCTGGCGGTATCCACGTGGCAGCGCCGTTAACCCTGAGCCAGTCCATTATTGCCTCAAGTCTGAGTGGCGGTAATGGTGGCGGATTGTACCTGGATACGGAATCACTCATCCAGGATACGACCATCGGCAAGGTGTTTGATACGGCGACCACATCAAACCTGGGGATCGAGGACGCAGCCCTGGTGGCGCTGACTGCTGTCGGAAATCATGGTGAAAATGGCGGTGGTATTTTCGATACCGGGTTCCATTCCACCACGATTGTGAACAGTGCTATTAACGGCAACACTGCTATCGGCGGTGGCGGAATCGCGAGCCGGGCGTTGATTACGACCAATATCACCAACACGACCGTCAGTGGCAACCTGGCCTCGGACGTGGGTGGCGGTATTACCACCAACGGAAAGGTAAACCTGGTGAACGTCACCGTGGCCGATAATGTAGCGACCACGGATGCACCCGGTGGTGGAGGCGGATTGAACTCCTTCGGCAGCGGCACTTTTACCATGGGCAATACGCTGATCGCCGGCAACCAGATGGCAGGAGCGGATGCGGAAGCCAGGGATCAGAACTGCGGATGCACCGGGACTGAAACCTGTGATGCAGGTGTCTTTCTCACTCGGGGCGGCAATCTTGAGGATTCCACCACGTGTGGTTTGGGCATCGATGATATCGTTGGTGTAGATCCCTTGATCGGGCCCCTGGCATTTAACGGTGGCTATACCGAGACTCATGCATTGCCGTTGCCTCCAGTGCTTGACGGCACGGGTAGTGCGGCGGTTGATGCGGGCCAGGCCAGCCTTTGTCCGAATGATGACCAGCGTGGAATATTTCGTGCGGATGATGGCGACCTTAACCAGACATTCGAATGTGATATAGGCGCATTTGAGTTGTTCATTCCGCGTGCGGATTTGCACATCAATGATGTCTCGGTACCCAGCCAGGTTCGCAAGGGCGAACAGTTCAGGATGACCGTCCAGGTCCACAATGACTTTGCCAATGCAATCGCAGAACAAGTGCGATTCCAGGCAAATGTTCCGGCTGGCCTGGATTTGGTATCCGCGGATTGGGCCCTGGCAGGTGGAGCGATCACCCCATGCACGATCGCCGGACGATCGGTAGCTTGTGATATCGGTGATATGCCAATTGCATCGACTGCCGACGTGTGGGTGGATATCGCTTCCAACGGTCAGACTGTTTACACCGGTCCGCCCGTTACCTATGACCTGCCGGTAGCGGTACAGACAATAACCACCGACATGGTGCCCGGCAATAACCTTGCCTCGCCGAAAGTTGGGGTCATGGGTATTAGCGATGTGGAGGTGACGGCGGTCGCATCGGCAACCGAAGTTGACGCAACCAATCCGGTCACGGTGAGCTACACCATTGTCAATAATGGTGAGGACTTCGCGTCCGGGATGCACTTCGGCATTCTTCTTCCGGAAGGGATCAACGTGATCTCGGCAGTTCCCGATTCAGGTAACTGCAACACCGGCGGCGGCAGCGTAAGTTGCACCTTTGCCGGTCTGGGTGCAGGTGCGGGCAGCATGAACATCGAGCTGGTGTTCGAGCCTATGATCGCTGGAGATCTGAGTATTACCGGTGAGGTCCAGCAGGACCAGTTCGATGCGAATGACGCGAATAACGTGGTGAGTACGGCGGTTACGTCTATCGCCATTGCCGATCTTGCCCTGTCAGGCAGCGCCAATCGCAGCAGGATGTACG
>JAOTSW010000260.1 GCA_029864735.1 Chromatiales bacterium
CATTTACACCCCCAAGGGCAGAGCCGGCGAGGTGGGTTTCGCTGCCCGGGAGACCCCCGCCATCCTAAAGGCCCTGGAGAGTTACTTCGGCATTGATTATCCCTATCGCAAGCTGGATTTCCTGGCAGTGCCTGAGTTTGCTTTTGGCGCCATGGAAAACCCGGGTCTTGTTACCTACCGAACGGATTATCTGATGGTGGGCGATACGCCTACCGGCATAGAGGCGGCGACCGTGTTGAGCGTGATCGCCCATGAACTGGCCCACCAGTGGTATGGAAACCTGGTGACCATGCGTTGGTGGGACGATTTGTGGCTGAACGAGTCCTTCGCCTCCTGGATGGGTGAAAAAGTGATGGAGAGTTTGTATCCTCAGTACGAGACCAACCTGGGTCTGCCCCAGTCATATGCCTTTCCCACCGATGAGCTAAGTTCGGCCAAGCCGGTGCGGCGTCCGGTGCGTAGTGAAGACGAGGCCTTTGAGGACCTGGGCCTGGCTTACAGCAAGGGCGAGACCATCCTGCGTATGCTGGAATCCTATGCCGGGCCCGAAGCGTTCCAGGCGGCCATCCGGGACTATATAACGCGATTTTCCCGTAGCAACGCCACCGAGCATGACCTGTGGTCAGTGGTGGCAGAGCATGCCGATGCGGACATCGGTGCCATCGCCGCCCGCTACTTGAACCAGCCGGGGTTTCCCCTGGTGACGGTGGATGCGAAGGGCAATGTAAGCCAGTCGCGTTATCACCGTCTTGGGCGCGAGCTGCCTGCCCAGCAATGGCTGATTCCGCTGAACGTGAAATACAAGCACGACGGTGTCATCAAGCAGACATTCACCCTGCTGGACAAGCCCACAGGGACCCTGGATATCCCGGCTGATGCCCAGTGGGTGCTGCCCGATGCCGACGCTACCGGCTATTACCGCTGGAACATCGATCCGGCACAGTTCCAGCGCCTGGTGCAGGATATGAGTGCACTGAGTAATCGCGAGAGGATTGCCTTGCTGGATAACAGTGAAGCCTTGTTGAACGCCGGAGAACTTTCCCTGGCTGATTACATGATGGTGCTGGACAAAGCCCTGGCGGATCCTCACCCACTGGTGTTGCGTCCTGCCTTGAATGCATTGTCGGGTATTGCCGAGGATTTTATCGATCCGTCCAACGCCGAGGCCTTTTCACGATTCGTAGATGATGCGCTTGAGGGCCGCCTTGAGCAGATCGGGCTGGAAGCCCAGACTGGCGAGTCAGAAACCATCGCCCAGTTGAGGCCAACCCTTGTGGTGTTCCAGGGAAGGTATGGCTCGGACGAAGCGCTACGTAAACAGGTCATAGGGGTGGCTGATAAATACCTGGCTGACTCGGACTCGGTATCCTCGGGCCTGGGCGCTGCCGCGCTGGAGATCAAGGCCCGGTTCGGCGGTCGCAAGGAATTCGAGGCCTATCGCAAGGCCTACCTGGGTGCATCCTCGGAAACAATGAAGTCCGCCCTGCTCGGATCCATGTACTTTTCCGATCCCGAGGTGATCAATGAGAGCCTGGATTGGTTCATTACCGATGCGGTCCCGGCCGGCGATGCTATTTATGGCATCTACCTGGCCTCAGACGTGCTGGAGGACAATAGCCTGGTGTTCCAGTGGCTGGAGAAAAATCTGGATCGCCTGGTGGCGAAGAGCCCGCCAGTGCGACGTCCGTATTTTCCGGCCTTCACGGCCTCTTGTGACCAGCAGGCCATGGAAAGGCTGGTAGCGTTTTATGAGCCTCGGGATGAGGTCTACAAGCCCTACCTGGCAAAGTCTGTGGAAAGCATCGAGAACTGCCTGGCCCGCAAGCAACGCGAGGGTGCGGCGCTGGAGCAGTTCCTGGAACGCTACACAAAATAGTATTTCGGATGATGAGGTGCCGGATGTGCGGGGCAAACCCCGGCATCCGGCTTTTTCATATAGGCGGGTGACGATTCAGTATACTGTCCGCCAATTCCTTTCTTTTACTCAGGACCGACCATGCGGCATTGGACATTGATCGAGGAGGCGCCGATTCCCGGTAGCGGCCAGACGCTGGGCCTGTACGAAAGCAAGGACGATTTCTACATCAAGATCTCTGGTAACAGCTCCGGTTCCCAGGACTTGATGAACACCCGGGTGCACGGCTCCGAGGACGCCCTGGGTGAGCTGCCCTGCAAGCGACTTCGTAATCCGGCTTCGGCAAGGGTGCTGATTGGCGGACTGGGTATGGGCTTCACGCTTGCCGCCGCGCTAAAGGTGGTCGGAGACGAGGCGGAAGTAACCGTGGCCGAGTTGATCCCCCAGGTTGTGGACTGGAATCGCGGCCGCCTGGGTGTTCACAGTGGACGCCCGCTGGATGATCCGCGTACCCGGGTTCACGTGGGCGATGTGGCGAAGTTATTACAGAAAACCCGTGACTACTATGATGTTATTGCCCTGGATGTGGACAACGGTCCCGAGGGGCTCACCAAGAGCGCCAACGATTGGCTCTACGGCATATCCGGCATTGAAGCTGCCCAGGATGCCCTCAGGTCCGGTGGCATCGTCGCCTACTGGTCCGCCGGACAGGATCGCGGTTTTCACGATCGCCTCAGGCGCAGCGGCATGATGGTGGAGGAGGTCGTGGTGCGTGGCCATGGCAACAAGGGCAGTCGCTACATTATCTGGCTGGCGAGTAAGGACTAGCCAGTCTGCGGTTCGTGAACCAGCCCGCAATTAAGGTAACTGTCACCCTATTTTAGTCGGGCAGTTTCACCTTGAACTTGATTTTCTCCAGCTGGGCTTGGGAGCTGCCGGTGCGTTCCCGAAAGTCAGCCCAACGGGGATCGTCATGCAGGGATATAAAATACACGTTATCGAATTGCTCGCGGAGCCCGTCCTCGTTTTTCTCTACCGCCTTGTCCAACCATTCAAACGCCGCATCGGCCTCGCCGACCCAGGCATAGACATGGGCGATTTCTGAGGGCCATTGGGCGCCCCAACGATCGCGCAGCTCGGCGAACAAGGTTTCGAA
>JAOTSW010000093.1 GCA_029864735.1 Chromatiales bacterium
CAATCAGGGTCGCCAGGCCCATGGGCATCAGCATGCCGGAAACCGGCACTCCGGTGCGCATGGCCACACCCACCAACATTGGCATCAACATGACCACGATCGGGGTATTGTTTAAAAAGGCGCTGAGCACGGCTGAAACCAGCAGGGTGACCAATAATGCCGCCTTTGGCCGCTTCACCCAGGCAAGAGCCATCTTCACGGCCAGGGGTTGCAGCGCACCGGTGGTCTCCAGGCCCTTGCCCACCATCATCAGGGCGGCAATGGTAATCAGCGCCTCGTGGCCAAAACCGGCGAAGAAGTCTGTTGCTTTCAGGCCGACGCCATCGAGCTCATAGGGGAAAAGCTGGAAGATCACCACCAGCATGATCAGGATGAGCAGACTGCTGGTTTCAAGGGGAATGCTGTCGCGGGTGAACAGGAACAGCGTGAATACTGTCAGGGCCAGTACGATCAGCGCATGGATGTTTGGCAAATCAGGCATGTAGTACCAGTCTATTCAACGCCGCCTGCGCGACGGGCTTCTTCGGACCCGGCAGGGCCCAATAACAAGCCCGACAAGTAATCAGGTGAACAGCTATAACACGCAGCCCTGAACCGGACAATCTGGTGCAGCAGCAGCCATTATGATACCCGCCGGGCGCTTAATAGGCCCGCACCTGGTGTCGACTCAGTCCAAGCGCCCATATCCGACCCAGCAGTCGAGCCGAATTGTCGTGGCTCAGTAATCGCCAGTTTCTTGGCAAGCGAGCGGAAAAACCGTCCACACTGGCCAGCAGCGGAATCAGGTTGGCCCAGGCGAGGAGTTCTTCCGGCGTTTCTGCAGGGGCGAGGAGACTGTCCGGCGACAAAGACAACAGCTGGCTGTTCCTCAGCCAGAAACGATCCAGCAGTGCCTGGATCCGTGATCGAAATGCCGGTTGCTCTATTTTCCTGACCCAATCGGCCTCCAGCAGCGCTGGAAACGGCCCCTCCAGCCTGCCCAGGCGCAGGGACTCGCCCAGGGCGGCATCTGCCGCCACCTTGACCACCCGCAGCAGGCGGGAAACCGTGGACGGCAGCTCCGGCTTCATACCCTGGCGCGTTGCCAGCATGCCCAGGTCACAAAGGTGCAAGGAAAGCCGACGCAGCCCAACACTTCGCTCCCCCAGGAAACCTCCCGCCAGCGGCAGCGCGTCCAGCACCTGGTTGCCCACCCTAACCGCCTCCACCACCACGTGGCGCAGGGCGGCCCAGTTCATCCGGTCCGCATTGTCCAGGCAGGCGCACAGGTGGATATCCAGGCAAACGGCGGCGCTATCCCCCGGGGCCGCCAGCAAGAGTCCCCCGGTTGCGCCCAGCCATCGCCTGGGCGCGAAGACCGGGCACAAACTCTCACCCGGTGCGGCCATGGCCAGCCCTATACGACCCTGGGCCGCACCCCGAAGTAGCGCATTCCAGGGCCTTTCGGGCTGATCTGGGCCCCGGGCCACGGCGGCAATCTGGGAAAAGGCCTGGTGATCCAGCCTTACCACCGGCCACCGGCCCGCCGGACACACCATGAGCCCGGGAGATGCCTCCTCAGGCAACTCCAGGCCCGTCGGCAAACTGAACTCCCGAGCCTGGCCGGGAGTAAGCATCTGGGTGATGCAAATTTCGCCTCCCGTGGCTCCCACGCCTCCTGCATCACCCGCCACGGCATCCATCAGGCAGTCAACCAGCACAGGCTCTCCGGTGCTGATTGTTCTGGGCACGACCACTACCGGATCCAGCTGTCGGATTCGTTCCCAACAGGTGTCCGGCAACATGGATTTTCTCTCGCTCCCGCTGTCCACTGTCCGCTCCCACCTCCCTAGTGGGTTTTGGCAAGAGTCTGCCCCAACCCCTGTTCCAATTCCCCGGGTATTTCTCCCGGGCAAGGGCTTAATGAGCGGTTGAAACTTGAATTGCCGGATGTTCGGGGCAATGATTCGCCTCCAACTCCCACTGCAGCACGTCATGCAACAGCCATCCAACAATGACAATTCGGCCGCTATCCGGTTTGGTGGTCTGTTTCGCTACAGCGGCAGGGCGCTTCAGTTGGTCTGGACCACCAGTGTCCGACTATCACTGGCCTTCGGAGCGCTGACCCTGCTGGCCGGCGTGTTACCGGCGGTGGTGGCATGGGTAGGACAGCTGATCGTGGACGGCGTGGTCAGCGCCATGAACAGCGCAGGGCCCACTCAACAAGACGCCTTGCGACATGTCTACAATCTGGTAGCACTTGAGGCCCTGGCCATCGCGGGGCTTTCAGCATGCCAGCGAGGCATCTCAACCTGCCAGTCCCTGTTGCGCGCCCAGCTTGGCAACCGGGTTAATACCATGATCCTGGAGAAGGCCCTTACCCTTAGCCTGCAGGACTTCGAAAATTCAGAGTTCTACGACAAGCTGACCCGTGCCAGGCGTGAGGCGTCGGTGCGTCCCCTCAGTCTCGTCAATCGCACTTTCGGCCTGGCCCAGAACACAATTTCCCTGGTCAGCTATGCCTTCCTGCTCGCTCAATTCTCAGGATGGACCCTGCTCATCCTGGCCCTTGCCGGGCTGCCGGCCTTTGCCGCCGAGACCAAGTTCTCCGGCGACGCCTTCAGATTATTCCGCTGGCGCTCACCGGAAACTCGCAAGCAGATGTACATCGAAACGGTCCTGGCCCGGGAAGACTATGCCAAGGAAGTGAAGTTGTTCCGCCTCGGGCCACTGCTGCTGAAGCGATACACCGACATTTTCAAGAACCTGTACAAGGAAGATCGCAGCCTTACATTGCGGCGCGACAGCTGGGGACTGGCGCTGGGACTGGTGGGTACGGCCGTGTTTTACGGCGCCTATGCATGGATAGCCGCCAGCGCCGTGCAGGGACAGATCAGCCTGGGCCAGATGACCATGTACCTGCTGCTGTTCAAACAGGGTCAGTCGGCGGTGGCTGCCATCCTGGCGGCCATAGGGGGGATGTACGAAGACAACCTCTACCTTTCCAACCTTTACGAATACCTGGAACAGCCCGTCAGTCAGCCTGGTGGCTCCGCTTCCAGCGGTCCAAATCCGGAAGACGGTATTCGATTCGAAAACGTGAGCTTCACTTACCCCGGGGCCAGCCGGCCGGCGCTGGTGGATATCAGCCTGCACCTGCCGCCGGGAAGGTCTCTTGCCCTGGTTGGGGAGAACGGGTCGGGCAAGACCACCCTGGTCAAACTGCTAAGCCGCCTGTATGAACCAGACTCCGGTCGGGTATTGCTGGACGGATTGGATCTGCGTGAATGGGACCCGGAAAAACTGCGTGCCCGGGTGAGCGTTATTTTCCAGGATTTTGCGCGTTACCAGTTCCTGATGGGAGAAAACGTGGGCGCAGGCGACGTGGAAGAGTTTAGCAACCAGAGCCGCTGGGAGCGCGCCGGCGAAAAGGGCCTGGCCTCGGAATTCGTGGACCAGCTACCCAAGGGGTATCACACCCAACTAGGCCGGTGGTTCAAGGACGGACAGGAAATCTCGGGCGGGCAATGGCAGAAAGTCGCGCTTTCCCGAGCATTCATGCGCGAGGACGCCGACATACTGGTACTGGATGAACCCACGGCTGCCATGGACGCGTCTGCCGAAGCCCAGGTATTCGAGCATTTTCGCAAACTGGCCCGCAACAGGATCGCCATCCTGATTTCCCACCGGTTTTCGACCGTTCGCATGGCGGACCAGATTGCTGTGCTCTCTGGGGGTAAAATGATCGAACATGGCAGCCATGAACAACTGCTGGCCGCCGATGGTGTATATGCCCGACTGTTTGAATTACAGGCGGCGGGTTATCGTTGACAGAATTCTGATTTAAGAGGTTTAGCATGCCATCTTTTGATGTGGTCTCCGAAGTAGACAAACACGAAGTCACCAACGCAATTGACCAGGCCAATCGTGAAGTCAGCACCCGTTTCGACTTCAAGGGCACTGGAGCCGAGTTCGAATACAAGGATGACATCATCCACCTGACCGCCGAGGCCGATTTTCAGCTCAAGCAGATGCTGGATATTCTCAACCTGAAAGTCGCAAAGCGCGGCATCGATGTGGCCTGCCTGGATCCTCAGGAAGTCGAAATGACCGGTAACAAGGCGAAACAGAAGGTCCTGATTCGCCAGGGCATTGACCAGCCCCTGGGCAAGAAAATCAACCGCATGATCAAGGACGGCAAATTGAAAGTTCAATGCGCCATCCAGGGCGATCAACTGCGGATTACCGGGAAAAAGCGTGACGATCTGCAGGCGGTGATGGCGATGCTCAAGGCATCCGATATCGAACTACCCCTGCAGTTCACTAATTTCAGGGACTAGACAGCCCATGATCGACCTCTACACCGCACCAACACCCAACGGGATCAAGGCGTCTATCATGCTGGAAGAGGTGGGCCTGCCCTACACGGTAATTTCCCTGCGGCTGGACAAGGCGGAACAGAGGCAGGCCGGGTTCCTGAAGATTTCGCCCAATGGCCGTATACCGGCTATTGTCGATCGCGACGAGGACGATTTCGCGGTATTCGAGTCCGGGGCAATTCTGATTTACCTGGCGGAAAAAACCGGCAAGCTGCTTCCCACCGAACCCAGGGCGCGTTCGCGAGTGCTGCAATGGCTGATGTTCCAGATGGGCGGCGTCGGTCCCATGCAGGGGCAGGCCAATGTGTTCGTACGCTATGCGCCGGAGAAGATTCCCTATGCCATCGGACGCTTCCAGCGAGAAACCCGTCGCCTCTACGAGGTGCTGGACAAGCAGCTGGCGAATCATGAATTCCTGGCAGGGGAATACAGCATTGCAGACATAGCCACATGGCCGTGGGTGAGACGATACTACTGGGCGGGCGTGTCCATAGATGGCCTTGAACATTTGCAGCGCTGGCTCGGCGCAGTAGGTGGGCGACCCGCGGTACAGCGAGGCAAGAACATACCCGAAGAGCCGGAACTCGAAGGCGGGTCAAAAGAATTTTCCCGGCGTGCCCAGAGCATGCTGGTCTAGCAAGAGAGACCAAGATGGCTGAATCAAACTCATTGCGACCCGACATTGCCTTCGACCATAAAGAGGAGGACTTGCGCTCTGACGTGCACCGCCTCGGCGAAATGGTCGGCAACATGATCAAGGAACAAGGCGGCGCAAGCCTGTTCGAAGCGGTGGAAACAGCCCGCCGTGCGGCCATCGCCCAGCGAGAGGTCCAGGACAACGAACTGGACCTCAAGACAGTTCTCAACCAGATTCCCAGTACCATGTATGGCGACCTCATACGCGCGTTCACCGCATGGTTCCAGGTGGTGAACACGGCAGAGCAGATACATCGCATACGCCGCCGCCGGGCCTATCTCAGGGCTAAATCCTCGCCTCAGCCGGGCAGCCTCAAAGCCAACCTTCTGGAGTTGCGTAACCAGGGTCTCGAAGCCGGGGAAATGAAAGACCTGCTTCAGCGACTGAGCTTCGAACCGGTATTTACGGCCCACCCGACAGAACCAACCCGCCGGACCATACTGCGCAAGGAACAGCGTATTGGTCAGTTGCTGCTGGCCCGCCTGGACCCTACCCGAACACCCCGTGAAGACCGGGACATCGTCGAGGACATCCAGGCGGAAATCACCTCTGCCTGGCAAACGGATGAACATCCTGCGGACAAGACCACCGTCTCGGACGAGCAGGAGCACGTACTGTTCTACCTGACCGATGTTCTTTACCCGGTGGTACCCGATTTATATAACGCACTGGAAGAAGCGCTGACCGAGATTTATCCCGACGATGCCGCCGGTATGAATATCCCGACCATACTGCGAATTGGCTCGCAGGTGGGCGGGGACATGGAAGGCAATCCGGATGTCAGCCCCAAGACCATAAAGCAAACCCTGTCCCGGCATCGTAGCCTGATACTAAACCTGTATTTCGAGGACTGCAGGAAGCTGTCGAGCATGCTGTCTCAAAGCTTGAATCGTGTGTCTATCGACCCACAATTGCAGGAGCGTATCGGGCTATATAGCGACTGGTACCCCAACGCCATGCACGAGATCAACCGGCGCCATAGAGACATGCCCTACCGGGTCATGTTCCGGTTAATTCAGGAGCGACTGCAGGATACTTACGACGACCGGGACAAGCGCTATCGCAGGGCGGAAGAATTTCTGGACGACCTGCGCCTGATTGTGCGAAGCATGGAAAACAACAAGGGCGGCAAGGCGGGACTGCGGTCGGTACGCAAGCTGCTGCGACGGGCCGAGACTTTTCGCTTCAAACTTGCCACTTTGGATATTCGGCAGGACGCCTATGTGTTCCGTCACGCAGTAGGACAGGGACTGGAAGAGCCGGACTGGATGAACCTGCCCAGGGAAGTGCGTATCGCCAAGCTGCATCACGCCTTCGATGAGGACTGGGACCCGAGCAACGAAATGGACACCGAGGCCCGCAGGGCACTGGCGTTATTTGAAGCCCTTGCCTTGTGCCGACGCAAATTCGGACATAGCGCGGTCGGCCCTCTCATCGTGAGCATGGTGGAAGGTTGTGATGACCTGCTGTGCGTCTTGATGCTGGCGCGCTGGGCCGGCTTGAGCGACCGGGCGGGCAACGTTCCCCTGGATATCGTTCCCTTACTGGAAAGCATGCAGGAACATAGCAACGCCAGCAAAATCATGAGTCCGCTGCTGCGTGATCGCATTTACCGCAATCACCTTAAGTCTCGCAATAACGAGCAGGCGGTCATGCTGGGTTATTCGGACAGCAACCAGGAAAGCGGCTTGCTGGCATCGCGATGGGCTGCCCAGCACGCCCACAAGGCAGTGGCAAAAATTACCGCCTCGGAAAATGTGGGCCTGACCTTGTTCCTGGGACGTGGTGGCACCAGCAGTCGGGGCGGCGCGGGCATATTGCCCGCCTTGCAGGCTGCACCGGCCGGCGGCGTGCGTGGCCGCCTGCGATCCATTGAGCAGGGCGAAACGATCAACTCCAAGTACGGTTTGCCCGGAATAGCCCTGCGTAATTTTGAAAGAGCCCTGGGCGCCCTGGCTCGCACTACCGCCAGGCCCTGGGTGGAAACCGACCAACAGGAAGGCTGGGAGGCGATCATGGATCACCTCGCCAAGTCCAGCAAAGACACCTACCGGGGCCTGGTCTATGACGACCCCGGATTCGAGCAGTACTTCCGCACCGTTACCCCCATAGACGTCATTGAACTGATGCAACTGGGTGCGCGTTCACAGAACCGGGAGCATGTGCACGGCATAGCACGGCTGCGCGCCATTCCCTGGTTCTTTGCCTGGATCCAGTCACGCTTTTTCCTGCCCTCCTGGTATGGAGTAGGCGCTGCGCTGGAGAGCGCCGTCGAAGAGTTCGGCCTGGAAGCGCTGCAGGAAATGTACGCTGGATGGCCATTCTTCCAGGCCATCCTGGATGACGTGGAACGGACACTCGCCAAAGCGGACCTGTCCATTGCCAAGCACTATGACGGCCTGACCCGCGGTGCAACGCCCCAGTACTTCCACATGATCGAAGCTGAGCACCAACGAAGCATGCAGCACTTGCTGGCTATCAAGCAGCAAGAAGCCCTGCTGGATGATTACCCTGCATTGCAGAAATCCATTCGTCTCAGAAATCCCTATGTGGATCCCATCAGCCTGTTACAAGTGGACCTGCTGAGGCAATGGCGCCAGGGAGACCGGGAAAGCGAATCCCTCAAGGAAGCATTGATGGCCAGTGTGAATGGCATTGCCGAGGCACTGCAAAACACCGGCTAGTCACCTTGGCCCGGGCGACTGACGGGTTTTATGGAAAGATTCCGCTTAGGTGTCTTTGTCGAATACGCTAACCACGTCCTTAAGCTCCTTGCGATGGATGTCCGGAACCTGTGCATCGTCGTGGGGATAACCGACAACCAGCAGCAAGAACGGCTTCTCATTCCTGGGGCGCCCCAGGATCTCATTGAGAAATCCCATCGGGCTGGGAGTATGGGTCAGGGTCGCCAGGCCCACGTGATGCAGGGCCGCCAGCAGGAAGCCGGTAGCCAGGCCCACTGATTCCCCGGGGTAATAGTGCTTTACCTTCCGTCCATCGGGAAGCACGCCGTATTTCTGGGAAAATATGGCAATCAGACAGGGCGCTGTTTCAAGGAAGCTCTTGCTTGCATCGGTGCCCAGGGGACGAAGCGCCTCCAGCCACTCCGGCGAAGCGCGATGTTCATAAAACTCCTGCTCTTCCTGTTCAGCCGCCTCACGAATCCGGCGCTTGATCGCGGGATCCCGGATCACCACGAAATGCCAGGGCTGCATATTGGCGCCACTGGGAGCGGTCGCCGCCGCAGCAAGACACTCCTCAATGATTTCTGGCGGTACCGGCTCGTCAGAAAAATCGCGAACAGTTCGACGACGCCGGATTTCCTCGTGAAAGCGCCTGGCCCGTTGCAGCATTTCCTGTTCCGGATAGCGCGGGTATTTTTCCAGGGGGACAAATTTTGGCTCGGCCATTCAACACTCCAGTTGGTGCTAACCCTGTTTCTCAGTCTTCATCGATCCATGATGCAAGACACTGTTCCACGTCATCCGGATGGACTGCATCTTCGGACATCGCAAACCCTCTCACCGATATGCCCGCCCGGTGCACACTTTCTGGATCACCGGATACCAGAGGATGCCATGCTTCAAGGTCCCTGCCCTCATCCACTCGACGGTAGGCACAGCTTGCAGGCAGCCAGTGGAAGGTACTGCGAGTGGAATCCAGCACAATGCAGTCCGGCACCAGTTCGGTACGATTCTCGTAGTCGCCGCAGCGACAGCTGTCCCGGTCCAGCAATTGGCAGGCCAATCGAGTGTGCACCAGTTGACCGCTGTCCTCGTCCTCCAGCTTGTGCAGGCAGCAACGTCCGCAACCATCACACAGTGCTTCCCATTCCGCCGCGGACATGTCGTCCAGTTTCTTCCGTTTCCAGAACTCTGTTTCCAGCCCCGATTTTTCGTCACTCAATATTCGAACTCCGCAGCCATCTCGCCGATGCCTTATCATACGTGCATACACCTTGGCGGAGTGACAGATGCTTGCGGTTTTTCTTGATAGCGAGACATTGGATCGCGGCGACCTGGACCTGGGCCCACTGAAAAAGGTGGCTCCCGAATTGAAAGTGTATCCAGCTACCGACCCCGGGGACGTTGCAGAGCGCATTGCCGGTGCCCAAGTGGTGATTCTGAACAAGGTGCAGATGAATGCGGAACTGATCCGCTCGGCCGACAATCTGCGGCTGATTTGTCTGGCCGCCACCGGGAGCGACAATGTAGATCTGGAAGCGGCCAGGCAATCCGGTGTGCAGGTCTGCAACATACAGGCTTATTGCAGCGATTCTGTGGCCCAGCACGTGTTCGCCATGATTCTTTCCCTGAACCAGTACCTGGACGACTTCGACACCCTGTCCCGGGGCGGGGCATGGCAACAGCACCCGCACTTTTGCATGC
>JAOTSW010000261.1 GCA_029864735.1 Chromatiales bacterium
GCATGCTGGTAGTGCCTGGTTCGAACAAGATTAAACTCGCTGCCGAGGAACTGGGGTTGGACCGTATATTCACAGACGCCGGTGCCGAGTGGCATGAAGCGGGTTGTTCCATGTGCCTGGGTATGAATGGGGATATCGCGGCCCCGGGTCAATACGTGGTCAGTACCAGTAATCGGAATTTCGAGGGCCGCCAGGGACCCGGGGCCAGGACGCTCCTGGCCAGCCCGGTGACCGCTGCAGCCTCGGCCATCGCCGGTGCGGTGGCGGACCCCCGCAGTTTCCTCATTGACGGCGAAGCCTGAGGGAGTCATCACCATGGAAGCATTAAAACAGATCGTGTCGCACACAGCGGTACTGCCCCAGGCTGATATCGACACCGACCAGATCATTCCTGCCCGTTACCTGACCACCACGTCCAGGGAAGGTATTTCCGAGGGCCTGTTCTACGATTGGCGTTTCGCGGCCGACGGGACAGAGAACGCCGACTTTGTGCTGAACCAGCCCGAATACCGGGACGCCCGGGTGCTGGTGGCCGGGGATAACTTTGGTTGCGGATCTTCCCGTGAGCATGCGCCCTGGGCATTGAAGGACTTTGGTATTGATGCGGTGATCAGCACGCGCTTCGCAGATATTTTTCGCAGCAATGCCTTGAAGAATGGTTTGCTGCCCATTGTTGTCGACAAACCGACCCATGACTGGCTGCTGGATCACCCGGGAGCCCGGGTGCGGGTGGACGTGGAGATGGCGACCCTGAGCGTGGACGATGGTCCGAGCCTGCATTTTGAGGTCGAACCGTTTGCCCAGTATTGCCTGGTGCATGGCACTGACCAGCTGGGCTTCTTGATGGGCAAGGAAAAACAGATTGCGGCATTTGAGAAGGGACGCAAATGAAGCTGCAGATTGCTGTACTGGCTGGAGATGGTATTGGACCGGAGGTCACCCAGGAGGCTTGCCGTGTTTTGCAGGCAGTGGCCAAGCGCTACGGCCACCTGCTGAGCCTGGGTCATGGTCTGATTGGCGGGGCGGCGATTGATGCCGAGGGCGATGCATTGCCCTTCGAGACTATCGAGCTTTGCCGCAACTCTCGTGCCATCCTGCTGGGCGCCGTGGGAGGCCCCAAGTGGTCGGACCCTGATGCCACGGTGCGTCCCGAGCAGGGACTGCTGGCCCTGCGCAAGACATTCGGGCTGTTTGCCAACCTGCGTCCCGTGAAACCCGATCCCCATTTGCGGAAGTATTCCCCCATCAAGGAGGAATACCTGAAGGACGTGGATTTGCTGGTGGTGCGAGAGCTCACCGGCGGCATTTATTTTGGCGACAAACTGCGCGACGAGAATTCCGCCACCGATGTGTGCCGCTATACCGTTGGGGAAATCGAACGGGTGCTGCGACTGGCGGGCAAGCTCGCCATGGGGCGTCGTCGTAAACTTGTGTCCGTGGACAAGGCCAACGTGCTGGAGACCTCGCGCCTGTGGCGGGCAACGGCCCAACGGATATACGCCAACGAATTCCCCGAGTTGGAGGTCGAGCACATCCTGGTGGACGCGGCAGCCATGTACCTGATCAATCGTCCGGCGGACTTCGATGTGATGGTCACCGAGAATATGTTTGGAGATATCCTCACTGACGAGGCTTCCATGCTGGCCGGTTCCCTGGGAATGTTGCCCTCGGCATCGTTGGGCGAGTCGGAGGACGGACTGGCCTTCGGGCTTTACGAACCCATTCATGGCTCGGCCCCGGATATCGCAGGACGAGGTGTCGCCAACCCCTATGCCACTATACTTAGCACTGCGCTGATGTTGCGCTTGTCCTTCGGACTGGAAGATGAGGCCGCGGCAATTGAGGCAGCGGTGGCTTCCGCGGTGAAGGACGGCGTGCTCACCCCGGACCTGGTGCGTGGCAGCGCCACACCGTCGAGCACCGTGCAGGCGGCAGATGCGGTGTTGGAGCGGTTGTAGACACCGGGAGAAGTCCGGCTGGACTTACCGGTTCCGGGTGTGTGCCCGTTAGCGGGCGAAGACATTCAGGCCAAGGCCTATAGCCTGCATGGAAAACTGGAAGAAGATCGCGTCAGTCTTATCGAGGCCTTGGTCGTAACGCCTGCGTTGTAGTCGGCGGGTATTAAAAAATCGCAAATGCGAATCGATTTTCGTTATGTTTGAATTGCTCGCGAAGCTGGAAGCTTTGCGGGTTCACTGTAAATCTCATGGCTTGCAAACTTATGAAATTATTAATTCGTAATCTTGATCGGAGCACCACCGAAGAAGAGCTTAAAGATCTCTTCAGCGACTATGGTGTTGTGCAATCTTGTAACCTGGTCCTGGATAAGATCACCGGCGAATCCAAGGGATTTGCTTTCGTTGAAATGCCAAGGCCGGGAGATGCCAAGGCGGCGATGAAGAATCTGAATAACAAGACGGTAGCCAATAACAAGATTCGTGTGAAAAAAGCCGAAGAAAAAAAGGCATAACACAATCATCATTGCCAAAGGATTTGAACCGATGTCAGCCTTAGCAAAAGGTTCTTTTACGGTTGAACTCAAACCCCAGTCGAAGCCCGTCGCCCTGGACGGCGTAAGTCTTGGTCGTATGACCTTGGTGAAGCAATTCACTGGCGACATCGTTGGTACAAGCAGCGGCCAGATGCTTACTGCCCTGACGCCCGCCAAGGGTTCCGCCGGCTATGTCGCCATGGAACGTGTCTCGGGCACCCTGGGTGGCAAGCGAGGCAGCTTTGTTCTTCAGCACTCCGGAACCATGAACGAGGGTCAGCAGACGCTGTCTATTTCAGTCGTGCCTGGATCGGGCACTGGTTCATTGACAGGAATCGAAGGCGTCTTAAAGCTCGAAGTAGTAGAGGGGAATCACAACTACGAGCTTGAATATACGCTGCCGGAGTAACCGTCAGCGGCAACCGGGGCTTAACAAAATCGAATTGAGGTTAACGTCCCCGCACCTGATTTCACACTGGTTGCGCTT
>JAOTSW010000094.1 GCA_029864735.1 Chromatiales bacterium
AAAGTGACGCTTTTCCTCGGGCACGAAGGACCCGGCATGTTCACGCAAGGCCGGTTCCATGTAGTCTGTAACCGTCAGTATGTCCTTATCCTCAAGGAAACTCATGATGCGCTTTATCGCCGCATCGGCCATCGCGTCATACTCGGCAGGCGTGCTGGCGGCGACCATGGGCGGCAAATCACGGTTGCGCTGCTCTTCCAGTTTCAGGGACGACCAGGCCCGGGCAAGCTCCCGCTTCAGCAGCCTGACCTCGTCCTCCCAGGTCATCGGCACCAGGTGAACGTTCTGCTGGTACCAGGTGTAGTTGTCCCTGCCGATGCCCGAGGGACCGGTCTTTGTTGATGCCTGCTCCTCAAGCCACGCCACAAGCTCTTCAGTGGCTGTCCTGGATGCGGCGATAGCCTGGGCAAGCTCATCGCTTCCCGAATCTCCCACCATGCCCTCCAAGGCGTCCAGGGCCCCGAGTTGGCGGCGCATGTCACGAATTCCCGCGACCCACAGCTCCCTGGCGTTACCCACCAGGTTGCGGCGGGCCTGTTGCATCAGAGGCGGTATTACCTGCAATTCGGAAATCAGCCGTGTCCTGCCAGCCTCATCCAGGGGGAAGTCGTGGGTCCAGACCTCGACCACGGCGTGATGGGTTGGCCCCTCGTGAGCCGGTACGTCACTGCGTTCCATCCAGACCGTGTTATAGAAAGCCGGGTCCCGGGCCCAGGGCTGCAATACCCGTCGATTAAAGTCGTAGCCATTCATTTCGGCACGCACCAGATGCCAATCAACTTGCTGTGGAACAGGCCAACCCTCTATGTCAATGTCTTCCAGACGCTGGCGCAACGCCATGAACCCGGGCTGCCGGGCGGCGAACTGTTCGCGCGTGTAGTCCGGCGCACCTTCCAGCAGGGGCGGTCTTTCGAAGCTGCGCCATTCAGAAAACAGTACCAGCAGGTCATCGTAGCCAGGCTCTGATTTCACACCGCTCGCAGCGTCCCCGGTCAGGGGAACAAGCGCCAGCCAGGCGAGAAAAAAGCCGAAAAACATTCTGGGAGTAACCATAAGCACGAACCTGTTCAGTAACGATCATGGGGTTGTTAAAAACATAACTTGTGAGAATACACTCTCGGGCCTTGGGCACAGTGTGGCGAATTCATCGGTAATAGCAACGGGTGCAGGGCTCACACAGCCTTGCTGCTTATGGATTTTCCCTGATAAAGCCGCACAATAGCAGCAACTATTTTCAGAAAGAAAATAGTTTGGTCAGGTTCACTCCTGACGAAGTTGGTCGCCGTTAAGCACTAAGAGCGTCTCGGCAACGCATTTAGATCATCCCGCCACCACTGTCAGTGGTACAGGAAGAAACTACAATTGGCGTCGACCCGGTAGATGAGCCCTCAGTTGCCAACGCAGTTGCAATGGTCACCAGTACCATAAATCCAATGACGAGCATTAACTTGATAAGCAATATTTTGTTCATTGCCCTTTCCTGACTTCCCTCCAGTTAATCCAGGTCCATTTACCTGGAACCGTTCCAATGTCAACCGAACCCGGGCGACATTATTTTCTGAGACAATATTAATCTTAGTAAGTTTCCTGCGTTCTCGCTAAAAATCACCCTGACACTGAAAAATACTTCGTACCAAAAAGCCGGCACCTCACGGGAGCCCAGAATACAAAAAGCACCGCGTTGAAAGCGGGGCCTTGATATCGATTTAAAGCCAACTCATCGACAAAAAAACGACACCGGGAGCCTTCCCCCGGACTGCAATCACCCAGCACCTACACTAGTGCGTGATGCGAGCGATAATCTCGTGGACTTCAGATTCGAGTCGCTCGGATGGCGTGACAACCACCGCGCGGTTCTTCACCGTTGTCGAAAATCGTTCTGCCTCATTGGCATGCTCATAAGCGGCGCGCAATTCCTCCACCACATGCTCAACTTCCAGGGGCTTCATCCCGTGCTCCTGCACCAGGTTGTTCAGTCCACTCACTTTACCGTCATGAATCCACGCCAGGCCAAACTTTGCCGGCGGCTTGCCTATGAAGATATAAGCCGCGTTTTTCGAGGGCACGACTTCGAGACGATCAGACACCTTCTCAGCCAGTTCTTCAAGTTCGCTCTCAATTTTGGCAATCCGCATCGCAGCGGTACTATTGGGATCAATGGCTGGATAATCTATTTTGGATCCAAACAAGTTACCTAGTAGTCCCATGACTTCCTCCCGTTGGTTCGGCCTTGGTAAAAAATGCTCTATAGTTAAATTTAGTAAAAATTAATCCTCTTTTCCACCTCAACACCAAAATTCAACCCGCTATTTCACACCCGGAATGCTGCAACGCATTGCGCCAGGCCCTGTGTATCCAGCGAGTTAGTTACGCCACCGCAATCACCTCTGCCGACACCCTCAGAGCCCCGAAAACAACGGGGAAACACCCACAAACGGCTTATTTCGGCAGGCGAAACCTGACTGGTGGCTCCCATAATTGATCTGGTAGCGGACCTTATATACGCTTGCAGTGCGGCTATCATGAAAGGTATGTATTTTGGACGGACAGGTATTGGAATCAGACAAGCACTCCCCGACACCGGGCACACAATTTCGATCCGGAAAGGAGTTGTTCCAGGCGACCATGCCATTCGCCGTGGAATCCATCCCCAAGAGTTGGTGGCAGGTAGGCTTTACGTTTTTCCTACTCCTGGGCTCACTCATCGGCGCCGGCATTGCGCCGTGGTGGCCGTTGCGATTGTTCTTCGCCCTGCTGGGCGCACTGTGCACCGTCAGAGCCTTCATCACTTACCACGATCATATGCACGGTGCGTTGTTGCCGAACTCGCGAATAGCGAAATTCATATTCAAGACCTATGGAATGCTGGCCCTGACTCCGTCACGTTCATGGAAAAAAAGCCACAACTATCATCACCGGCATGTAGGCAAAGTATCCTCTTTCAGTAACGGTGCTTTCCCCCTGATGACCACCAAGATGTGGCGTGAGGCCTCATGGGCCACCCGCTTCAGTTACCGCATGGAGCGCCATCCAATAACGGTGCTCACCGGGTACGTGACCGTCTTCCTGTTCAGCGTCACCATGATGCCGCTATTCAAGGAACCATCGAAGCACCTTGACTCACTGCTGTCCCTCGCCGCCCATGGTGCCCTGATCACCTTGTTGTGGGTCTTCGGCGGCTTTAACGTGGCGTTCTTTTCTGTGCTACTTCCCATGGCCATTGCCTCGGCGCTGGGAAGCTACCTGTTTTTTTCCCAGCACAGTTTCAAGGACATGAATGTCATGACCCAGGACAAATGGTCCTTCTACAAAGCCGCCATGGAATCATCCAGCTATTTGCGTCTTAACAAGCTGATGCAATGGTTTACTGGCAATATCGGCTTCCACCACATTCATCACCTGAATGTACGGATTCCCTTCTACCGGTTGCCTGAGGCAATGAAGGCCATCCCGGAACTCCAGTCACCGGCGACCACCACCTTGTCGCCCCATTCCATCAGCGACTGCTTCAAGTGTTTCCTGTGGGACGAAGACGCACACAGAATGGTGACCCGGCGCGAGGCCTCGTTGTCAGCACGATAGTCACAAGCTGAAATTCTTTTAGACCCGTACGCGCGGCTTCCTGCCTGGAACGCCTGAGTGGATATCTTACGGAGCCTCGCCGAACATCCTCTCGTTCTCCCGCGCGAAGATCTCTCGGATAATCTCTCCATCCGAAGGCTTTTCTTCCAGCGTCTCCGGGTCCCAGAGACTGCGTCGGGTTTCAAAAAAATCACCGCCATAAATATGAATCGCAGCGGTAAATTTCAACAACGGATTGGTGACCGAATGAATCGCGTCCAGGGGCAAGGCAGAGGTATCACCCTTGAACAGCGCCTCGGCGGAAAACGCCTTGATGCTATCGTCCTGTCTGCGCCAGAAGATATTATCTTCCCGCCCTGAATAAATTCCGATATTCGCCCACATAAGGTGATCATGGGGCATCAGGTTCATCTGCGGGGTCCAGGCGGCGCTGAAGATAGTCAGGGTGTCAGTGTGGTGCAGGACAGTTATTCCAGCCCTTGAGGGCTCACCTATGGCGTCCATCACGGCCCCTGGCTTGTGCACGGCCCGGGCGAGCACTTCTTGCACCGCAGCCTGGGCATCCACTTCCTTGTTGGCGGCGACACACTCCTCCACGAAGCGATCAATATCCATTACTCCCCTCCGCTGCCTAACTAACCTGGCCCCAATATTTAACCTGGGTATAGCTGAAACACTATCACAACACCAGGGGAAAAAATGGATGAGCTAGCGGGACTCCAGTTAAGTGACCCATGTCGGCCAAGAGCAAACGTTCTTCGGCAAGATTGAAATTACCGTATTGAATAAAAATCACAAACTCCCTATCGCCCTAGTCTTTCAATCTCCGCTTGAAGTAGATTATCCAGTTGTTGGCAAAGACCTTGCACTTTAGTCACACTATTAATTTGATCGCCGTAAGCTATTCTCCAGTCGTAGACTAAATTCCAGAATTCGAGAGTATTGATGGCCTCCCAATTAGCGGCTTCACGGGCTTTAGGTATTTCACCGGATGAACCTATACGATCGCCGAATGCATCCTCTCTCTTGATAGACCAATTAAATTCGCTAAGGACGAAGTATTTATTTAGAAACGGTACTTGGAGTTCATAGTAGACAATCCACAGTGTTTGATTGACTTTTTGTGCGTGGCCAATAGCATTTCTGTATTCTGCAAACTTTGCCCGTAACGCCTTATCCTTGACGAGACGTAAACTCCCAGAGCTTACAAAAGCATCGTATGCACTCAACGGTATGCCCGGACCGTCAATGCTGTACATTTCGCCAACTATCTTCAAAAACGAATCGGGCATAGCTTCGGTTTGCGTGTCGGCAAGCATTGTGAGGACGGAATGTGTACGATCAACCGTTAGACCGGATCGGCGGAGATTCTCCACGATCGATGCTTGTGCCTCGTGAAGCTCGTCCTGAACGGCGGTGAGATGACTCAGAAGTACCTCTCGCTCTACCTTGCCATCCCACCAGCTTTGTACTGCAAGTGCTGCCAGCACACCGAACATGATCAGTACTGCTTCGGCAACTGCACGCCCAAGACTCTTGGTCTTAAACAATTCAAAGATTGACATATGGCTCCTTGGTTCCGACTAACCGCTTAGGGTCAAAAGCAGCTGTTGAAATAATCCTAGTACAGAAAAGCTTGACCGTATGCTTTGGGTCGAAAGCGGACCCTCGAAATTGGAAGTTCTCCTTTCAAGAGGCCGGCCGAACTAGGGTACCTGTCCCCCTATCCCGAATGATTCTCTTGTTTGGAACGCAGGCTGGCAGCCTATAGCTCGGGCTTTTCTCGAGCAAGAAACTCCCGGTATCGCCGCATTTGTTCAGCATCTGCTGGGTTGTCTTTAAGCAAAGAATCCACGAACACCGTAAAACTGACCGTAAACGGTAAGGGCCTTGCTTGCCACCAGGTCTGAACGCCAGGAAAGGACAGCCAATATGCCACTCCCGCCGACCAGCGGGTCCAGACTTCTTCCGGTATTGCATTGGCTTTCGATGCCTGAAACATAAATTCAAATGCACCAAAGGCTTCATATAGAGCCCACGTGAATCGCACCCTTTCCTGGGGAGTAAGTTTCGAGCTATCTACGGCCCCTCTCGATAGGAGAAGTGAAATATCACTGTCTTGACTAAGCATCGATTGCATCGCTGCCAAGCGATCCAGACCACGCGAGTAGTTCTCCATGCGTTGAGCTTGTGTGTTTTGGCGCACCTGAACTGCGAGATAGATAAGGGATATGACTACGACGACGGAGCCAACGACTTCACTCAAATTAGCAAGAAACTGCAGATCCATCATGGTCTTGATGCCGCCTATTCAGGTTCGTGTGCAATGACGGAGAATAACACCCCGACAACGTGGAGTGATATTACCAGTGCGGGCTAGGGGTCGAAAGCGGACGCTCAAACACTTCGGATAACTGCCCTGCCCTCATCGCTTCCCTTTCAACTGCTTCCGGAACAGCTTCATCAGCAATTCAATACTGCTCACCCCGGCATAGTTGGGACGGGTGATAAACGCGATCCGGCGATGAGGCCCGGGCTCGTCAAGATGAACAGCCTTTAGCTCGGCACTGCCTGCTACCAGCTGATCAAGGGCCATCTCGGGCACCAGGGTGGTGCCCATGTGACCGGCCACCATCTGCACCAGGGTGCTCAGGCTGGTGGAAGCAAAGGAGGTATCGGTATCGCTGTTGCCCAGCTTGCAGGCCGCCAGGGCGTGATCCTTCAGGCAGTGACCGTCCTTGAGCAGCATCAGCCGGGCCTCTCTGAGTTCTTCACTGGTAATTTCTGTCTGGGCCTCATAGCTGTCACGGCGATGAGTCACCCAGAAAAAATCCTCTTGCCAAAACTCGAAGGACAACAGCCCTTCGATGCCGTAGGGCAGCGCCAGGATGGCGGTGTCGATCTCGCCGTTCCGGACCATGTCCACCAACACATGGGACTGGTCCTCGATGATACGCAGCTGGAAATCCGGGTACTGGTCCCTGACAGCCGGTAAAACCTTGGGCAGCAGGTAAGGACCAATGGTGGGGATCACCCCCAGGGTCATGGGATAGCCCAGGGCAGTCTTCTGGGCCTGGGCCAGCTGGTACAGGTCATCCACCTGGATCTTGATGCCCTTGGCCGTTGCCAACAACTGGGCCCCCAGGGGGGTAACCAGCACTTTCTTGTTGTCCCGCTCGAATATCTGCACCCCAAGCTGCTTTTCCAGCTCGGTTATAGCCGTACTCAGCGCCGACTGGGACACCGAGCACAAGTCCGCCGCCTTGCGGAAATGCAGGGTTTTCTCCACGGCGAGGGCGTAATTCAGCTGTTTGAGGGAAATCATGACATCTAATCCATAAAATAGAACAAGAAAATCTATTTTATTCAATTTATTTAATCATGCAAGCCCTCTAAGCTTCTCCCCATCGCCGAGGCAATGGCCCGGCATCCGAATCCTGAACACTTAACCAAAGGAACTACCCCATGTCTCATATCAACCAGTCCATTCCCGAATTCAAGGCTGAAGCCTTCCATGACGGCGAGTTCAAGACCATCACCTCGGACGATGTGAAGGGTAAGTGGTCCATCTTCATGTTCTACCCGGCAGATTTCACCTTTGTCTGCCCCACCGAACTCGAAGACATGGCTAATCACTACGATGAGCTCCAGAAGTTAGGTGTTGAAGTGTACTCGGTGTCCACCGATACCCACTTCACCCACAAGGCATGGCATGACTCAAGCCCGGCTATTGGCAAAATCCGCTACCCGATGATCGGCGATCCCACCGGCCGGATCACCCGCGGCTTCGGCGTGATGATTGAAGAAGACGGCCTGGCCCTGCGTGGCACCTTTCTGGCCAACCCGGAAGGCATCATCAAGGTCGCCGAGGTTCATGACCTGGGGATAGGTCGCTCTGCCAAGGACATGCTTCGCAAGGTCAAGGCTGCCCAGTACGTGGCCGACAATGACGGCGAAGTCTGCCCCGCTGCCTGGGAACAAGGCCAGGCAACCCTGACCCCCAGCCTGGACCTGGTCGGCAAGATCTAGGCATCACGTGTAAACGGTGGGGGTGGCTGCGACGGAATGCGGCCTCCTCCACCACTCCAAATACGAGGAAAGAACCATGCTCACACCCGATTTACTAAACGCCCTCAGGGGCTATACCGCCGGTATGAAGAACTCGGTGAAGCTGGTTCTTCAAACAGGCGAGCACCCCAAGAGGGAAGAACTCGTCGATTTCCTGACGCAATTCGCCAGCGCCTCTGACCAACTGTCATTTGAAGAACGGGATACTGCAAACCGCCTGCGCAGCCCCCTGAGCTTCATGCTCGAGGTGGATGGTGAGCCCAACGGTATCGTCTTCTCCGGCATTCCCGGCGGTCATGAATTCAGCTCACTGGTCCTGGCCGTGCTTCACTCATCCGGCACCCCACTAAAACTGGATGCGGGCATCACCAGCATGATTTCCAAGCTCAATGCTGAGCTGAATTTCGAAGTCTTTGTCAGCCTGAGCTGTCACAACTGCCCGGACGTGGTCCAGGCTCTGAATCAATTTGCCACACTGAACCCGAATATCTCCAGCGAGATGATCGATGGTGGCCTGTACCCCGAGCTCATCGAGCAGCGGAATATACAGGGCGTACCCAGTGTATATCTCAATGGCGAGCCATTCGCCAATGGCAAGATCGACACCGCCCAGTTATTAAACAAACTGATGGCCCTGCACCCGGTGGACGCCCAGGACCGCCAGGCTCCCGCCCTGCCCCTGCAGGATGTCACCGTGATCGGTGGCGGACCGGCCGGCGTGTCGGCGGCCATTTACGCTGCCCGCAAGGGACTCGCAGTGACCCTGGTGGCCGACCGCATGGGCGGACAGGTGAAAGATACCCTGGGCATTGAGAACCTGATTTCGGTTGCCAAGACTACCGGCCCTGAACTCACCGGCGCGCTTCAGGCCCACCTGAACGAGTATGAGGTCACCATCAAGGAACACCTGCGGGTCGAGAGTATCGAAAAAGGCGACATCAAGACCGTGCAGTTATCCTCCGGGGAGCGCATCCAGACCCGCACCCTGATTATTGCCACCGGCGCCAAGTGGCGCGAACTGGGCGTACCCGGCGAAAAGGAAAACATCGGTAACGGCGTGGCCTACTGCCCGCACTGCGACGGTCCCTTCTTCAAGGGCAAGGACGTGGCCGTGATCGGCGGTGGCAACTCCGGCATAGAGGCCGCGCTGGACCTTGCCGGCATCGTGAAGTCGGTAACCGTGTTTGAATTCCTGCCCGATCTGAAGGCCGACAAGGTGTTGGTTGACCAGGCCGAAAAACGAGAGAACATTACCATCCTGAAGAATGTCGCGACCAAGCAGATCCTGGCCGAGAATGGCAAGGTCACGGCCATCGAATACCAGGCCCGGGACACCCAGGAGATCACGACAAAGAACCTGTCAGGGGTATTCGTACAGATCGGACTTCTGCCGAACAGCGGATTCCTGAAGGACGTGGTGGACCTGACGCCTTACGGCGAGGTGATCATCAACGAACGTGGCCAGACCAGCGAACCGGGTATCTTTGCCTGCGGGGACGTCACCACCGTGCCCTACAAGCAGATCGTTATCGCTATGGGCGAAGGCTCCAAGGCCTCCCTCTCAGCGTTCGAGCACCTGCTGAAAAATGCTCCGACCAAGGACTCATTGGCCGCCTAGCAAAAGAAAAGGGGCCGGATACAATTTTCAGTATCCGGCCCTGATTTCTAAAGAGTTTCGTCTTCCACCACCCGCAGGGCCA
>JAOTSW010000263.1 GCA_029864735.1 Chromatiales bacterium
TTCATGAACTCACCGGAAATGCCCGGCCAGAACAGCAGCGGGAAAAATGCAGCGAGGGTCGTGGCCGTGGAGGCGATGATCGGCCAGGCCATCCGTTTGGATGCCACCGAGTAAGCCATGACACGGGTCATGCCCTCGGTCATTTTTCGATCAGCCAGCTCGGTCACGACGATGGCGCCGTCAACCAGCATACCCACCGCCATGATCAGGCTGAACAGCACCACGATGTTTACCGTGATTCCGGCTATGCTCAGGACCAGCATTGCCATGAGGAATGAGCCCGGTATGGCGATGCCAACCAGGAAGGCTGTTCGCAGACCGAGAATGCCGATGATGACGATAAAGACCAGCAGGATCGCCGCCACCACGTTGTTCTGCAGGTCCTGGAGCATGTCCCGGACTTCCTCGGATTTATCCCGGGAAATCGTGACCCGGATGCTGTCCGGCCACTGGGCCGACTCCGCGGCAACTTCTGCATTTACGTTCTCGATGGTGCCGATGATATTGGCGCCGGAACGTTTAATGATCTCCAGTCCCACCGCCTGTTCGCCATTAATCCGGGCAAAAAATCGTGCGTCCTTGAATGTGCGTTTGACCGTGGCAACATCCTTGAAGCGG
Organism: Chromatiales bacterium; assembly: GCA_029864735.1. Taxonomy (GTDB): domain Bacteria; phylum Pseudomonadota; class Gammaproteobacteria; order Steroidobacterales; family BM003; genus CAKZML01. The sequence continues at coordinate 619 of JAOTSW010000263.1, forward strand.
ACGACCCTGTCACCGTCTACCTTGACTGGCAGGTTAAGCACGTCATCGGGGTTTTCGAAAACGCCGGGCACCTTCACTGCAAACCGTCCGCGTCCGGTATCCAGTGAACCGGCTGCTACCAGTTTGTTATTGCGCACCACCAGGTTGTAAAGGTCGGTCTGATCCAGGCCATAGCTCTCCATGGCCAGTGGGTCGACCACGACCTCCATAACCTCGTCCCGGTCGCCCTTCATATCGACTTCAAGCACGCCCGGGATAGCCTCCAGGCGGTCCTTCAAGTCCCTGGCAACCTTGAACAAGGTGCGTTCCGGGACATTGCCCGAGATGTTTAAAACCATCATCGGGTCTATACGAGAGATTTTGACCTCGCGGACTTTTGGTTCTTCGGTCTCCGCGGGTAGCTTGGCTTTCGCCGCATCGACTTTTTCTCTGACGTCTTGCAAGGCCTTGTCAGCATCCATGCCTGCATAGAATTCCATGGTCACGGAGCCGCCGCCCTCATAGGCGCTGGCGGACATTTCCTTTACGCCCTCTAGGGCGCGAAGTTCCTGTTCCATTGGCCGGATCAGGAGGCGCTCGGAATCCTCGGGTGAGATGCCTTCGTGGGTCATCAATACATAGACGTAGGGAATTTCGATGTCTGGCTCGGCTTCTTTTGGAATATTCAGATACGCCGACCAGCCGGCGATCAGAATCAACGCAAGGCAAAGCACCACAGCCCGACTTCGGTTCATGGTTGCGTCAATGAAGCGAGTCATGACTTACTCCGATGCCTGGGCCGTGGATATCCCCGTATCAGGCACCGGGATTACCTTTTGTCCATCGTTGACGAAGCCCTGGCCTATAGTAATAAATGAGGTCACTTCGGGAAGTCCGGCGAGCCAGATACCGTCGGGCTCAGTCCGGGCTATGTCAGCCTTCACGAAATGTACGATATTTTCCGAATCGACAATCTTCACGCCGACCTGCCCCTGGTCGTCCAGCGTGAGCAGGGCGGGGGAAACCAGGTGAGCCATGACCTTGCCAACCGGCAGGGTAAGTTCCGCGGTAACGCCCGCCGGGATGGTTCTGTCCTGATTGTCCAGTTCCAGTTCCAGGCGGAAAGTTCGGGTCGATGCATCGGCAACTGGCGCCAGGTAGCGAAGTTTCCCTTCCACCACCTGGCCGGTAATCAGGCGTGCGGAGCCACTGGAGATTTTGCCAAGAAAACGTCCCTCACTTTCGGAGATGCTTGCCTTGACCACCAATGTGCTGTCATCCACAAACGTCAGCGCCGGGTCACCGACTTTCACGTAGTCGCCAACTTCCAGTTCGCGTTGCTGGATGGCGCCATCAAAAGGAGCGCGAATATCCCTGTTCTCAAGATCCAGGGTCACTCTGCGCAGGTCCGCACGGGCGGCCTCCAGGGCGGCTTGAGCTTCGGCCATTTGAGTCTGAGAAACGTATCCCTCTCCCTGCAGTGCTTGCCTGGCTGAGAACTCAATTTCTCTTTGCGTCAGCAGTGCCTTTGCCTGGGTAACGCGCAAGTCACGGTCCCTCATGTCAAGGCGAATCAGGGCTGTTCCGGCCTTTACAAATTCACCGCGCTCCACCAGGACGGCAACGACGCTGCCGGCGGTTTCCGCAGACATTTTTGCCTCCCGGGAAGGGGCGGTACGACCATTGATTCGAACAAACCGTTCTACTTCAGTGGCTCGCTGGGTGTGTACGGTAACCCGTACCTCCTGCTCCCGGTCCACGGGTTTTGCCTGCATGGTATCGATCTTGGCATGCTCGCCATTACCCTGGCCTGACGCCATCCACACAGTGACTGCGACGGCGATGGCCAATGCGATGACCCAGGGGCGACGGTTTAAAAAAGCGAGTGGTTTCATTACTACTGTCCTGGAGCGTCTTGTCCGTTTCAGGCAGCCGCGTGGCCGCTGGTTCTGGTGTTGTCCTGTTCAGCTTTATAGGCGCTGATGTACTCGTGGGCGGCTTTGAGAATGGTTTCCCCGAAACCACGAACGAAAGCGGGCCCCGTTTGCTCATCCCTGTCCGTAGCCGTGATGGTCTCGAGCATGTCCAGGGTGGATTCGATGTGTTGCAGCCGGTGCTGCAGCAGTCCACTGACTTGCTTGGGATCCATGAACTGGGCGAAATACATCATCGCGAGGAATTCGGACTTTACTTTGTGACAGGGGCACTCATTTCCACCCAGGGATTTCTTGAAACTCTCGGTGCCTTTTTCGGTGATGCGGTAGATTTTCTTGGCGGGTTTTCCCTGCTCGGCAACCTCGGTGCAGGTCACCATTCCAGATTCGGCAAGGTCAGCCAGGGCAGGGTATATTGACCCATAGCCCGCGGT
>JAOTSW010000262.1 GCA_029864735.1 Chromatiales bacterium
CGGTGCAGGGCTCAGCAATGAGGTTGCAGTCAGTAGTAATGCAAACAGCGGGTATCGGATTTTCATAATGTCCAAATCAATTTCCTATTCGTATCCAAGTATGCCCATGGCCAGGACCTTTTCAACCGGAGAACCCAGGTTGCTTAGGCCCTTGAAATTGAACTGCAACATAATGGAACTGTCGCGGTCGCCTGAGCGGGAGGCTATATAGCGTCTTGTCACCAGGCGAACTGCCCAGCAACAACTTTCGTATTCCAGGCCGACCAGGCTGTCCAGGGTCTTCCCGTCGGGCAGTGAATAATTCCAGCGCCCTACCGCGTTCCAGTTCTGACCCACGGGCCAGGAAAAGGACAAGTCGGTTTGTTCCAGTTCATCTCTCTGCATACGGTAGGCGAAATTGACGACCCTGTCGTCTTTCGGCTTGTACTGTATGCGTACGACATTTTTTTGGCTGGTGCGTTCCGTCGGTTGCCACTGGGTTGCCAACCCAAGGCTCCAGCGATTGAAGAAGCCAAAATCAAGCTCGGCAAATACGTCCGAGCTGTTGCGATCCATCGGCGCCACACCTGGAAGAGTAACTCTTTGATTTTCAAAGTAGTACTGTCCACCAATCGTCGCAGCAAGATACTGGCGTCCATTGTCCGGGTCAAGCAGGCGAGTGGTCAACCCGGCTGCAAGATGGTTTGTGTCGCCCACCCTGTCGGGTCCGGCAAAGCGGTCCCGGCGAAACAGCTGCACCAGGTTGAAATCCGGTACACCGGTGTCGAATACTGGCAGATCGTCCTGCCCCTCGTAGGGGATATAGACATATTGCATCCGGGGTTCAATGGTCGATATCAGGTTTCGTTCTCCGCCGGTGTACCGATCCAGGACCAGGCCGCTGTCCAGGCTGAAAATCGGCGTGTTGCGACTCAGATTGGTCTCCTCACCCGGCAAGGTGTTTTCCAGCGTATATCCGGTGAACTCCCACTCCAGGGTGGGTGTCAGGTAGATGCCGGGATTGCCCAATGGCAGGCTCAGCCGGGGCGCTACGTTAAGTCGGGTGCCCGTGACCCCCAGGTTGCGTTCAAAACGCACCAGTTCCGAATCCAGTCCTGCCGAGAGTCCCAGGGTAAGGTCCGGCCAATACCCGTGGGCCATCAACTGGGGCGCCCGGGTATAGGGTTTCTCCTCGTCGGTGATGCTGTCGTCAATAGTCTGGAAGTTCTGCACTCGCGCCAGGAACGACCAGTTGCTGCCGTTGTATTCCAGCTGCAGATTCTGTTCCAGTTGGGTTTGACTGGTCAGGCCTACGCTGCCGCCCAGGTCCTCGAAATAGTTGCTGTCTGATACGTTGCTGGCATCCAGGGTCGCCCACCAGCCACTTTGCCAGCGAGTTTGGTGATAAGCGCTGCCAAGAATCCGATCTTCCCCGGTTTCCTTGTCACTGGACAGGTAATCCAGCTCCAGGCGTCCTGTGTTGCGCTCGGTTAAATAGCGGAACTGGTTCTGCCACAGCACGCCCCGCTTACTCATTATGTTGGGGGTGAAGGTGAAATCGTAGTTCGGCGCCAGGTTCAGGTAGAAGGGGATTTGCACTTCTGAACCGGTTCGTGAGGAACTGCCGATTCTGGGCACCAGGAAGCCGGTCTTGCGTGCGTCGTTCAGGGGAAATGAGAACGTAGGGGTGTACAGAATGGGTACGCCCTTGAAGCGGAAACGGGCTCCCTTGGCCACCCCGTTGCCGCCTTCCCGGTCCAGGCTGATTCGATCCGCTTCCAGTATCCAGTCGTCATTGCCCGGAGGACAGGTTGTAAAACTCACTTCCTCAAGTTTGATGATGCCTTTTTCTGGTGCATCCAGTCGCTTCGCTGCGCCCCGTCCGGTACCCGGCAGGACGAATTCCGATTCGGAAAAATTCATCGTCCTGTTAGTACTGAGAAAATTTGCGCTCTGGCCGCTCAATTCCAGGGTTGGGCTGACAAGTCGGACATTGCCACTGAGAGAGAAACTCATGGTTTCGGCGTTGAACCGGGCGCGCTCGGCCAGCAGGGCACTGTCGTTCTGTCTCAAGCGGACATTGCCGCTCACCTCGCCTTCACCGCTGCGATTGATTTCGGCATGGTCGGCGGTGATTTCTATGGCATCTTGGGGTAAGGTCGGCCAGGTCTCGTCAGGCTGCAGGTTCTGGTCATCGGTTTGTGCGAATACGTCACATACATCCCCGTCCGCCATTGCCATGGCGGGCAATAGAATGAGGATCAGGAGGATCTGCTGAGGTATGGTTTTCATCAACGCTCGTTACAATGGCACACTCGTCCAGTGCCTTCAATTTTCCTGAATGGCTGCCCCGTTATTAAGTTCTGATGCCCGGGTGGCGCTATTACGGCAGTGGTTGCTGAAAGTGCTGGGTCACGGGGATTTTACACTGGAAAGAGCCAGTGAAGACGCTAGCTTTAGACGTTATTTCCGTATTTTTTCAGACGGGCAGACCTGGATTGCAATGGATGCCCCTCCTCACAAGGAAGATTCCCGGCCATTTTTGAGGGTTGCCGGGATGATACGTAGTGCCTCTGCCCATGCTCCGGAGTGCCTGGCCACAGACCTGGAACGCGGCTTCCTGCTTTTGGAAGACCTGGGGAACCGGACTTACCTGGATGAACTGCGACGGGACCCGGAATTGGCTGATGGCCTATACCGGGATGCCATGCACAGCCTTGCGGATATGCAGGCAGCATTGGCCTCGGAGGCGGCAAGCCTGCCGCCCTATGACAAGGCGCTGCTGGACCGGGAAATGGCCCTGTTTACCGATTGGTTCCTGGATCGTCACCTTGGCTTTGGGCCGGATTCGGAGATTCACCGGGCCGCCATAGAGGCTTTCGACTGGATTCGGGAGCAGGCCCTGGCCCAGCCCAGGGGGTTCGTGCACAGGGACTACCATTCTCGCAACCTGATGCGCTGTGAGTCTGGCAACCCGGGTGTTCTG
>JAOTSW010000095.1 GCA_029864735.1 Chromatiales bacterium
GCCGCTGGAGACTATCTTAAGGGGGGTAGTGGCTCGCCAGGTGAGCCACCCGGCAAGATATTGTTTATTAAACTCTTTTTCGATCATTTTTTGGCACGGAATCCCCTGGTTCCGACAGATTTTCGGGCATTGATGGGGCAGCCCCTACCAGAGGATTGTGTGCTGAGCAAGGAAATAGCGTATAATCGGCGGCCGTTCCGACCACAGGTGCGGTAGCATTATCACAGGCTCACTGGCCGATTCCTCACAGGTTCCCCATGTCAACAGACTCTACTCCCGGCTTCGCCGATCTCGGCCTTGCCGATTCCGTGCTGGCCGCTATCAACGATCTCGGCTACGAGACACCCTCGCCCATTCAGCTGGGAGCGATCCCGCCATTGCTGGAAGGTCGCGACCTGATTGGCCAGGCACAGACAGGCACCGGCAAGACCGCCGCGTTCGCCCTGCCCCTGCTCAGTCGCATAGATATTTCAGTGGCCCAGCCCCAGATGCTGGTGCTGGCACCTACCCGTGAGTTGGCGCTTCAGGTGGCCGAGGCGATGCAATCCTACGCCCGTCACCTCAAGGGATTCCACGTGCTGCCGGTGTACGGCGGCCAGGGCATGGACCACCAGTTGCGCCAGTTGCGCCGCGGCGTACACGCCATCGTCGGCACCCCCGGACGTATCAAGGATCACCTCAAACGCGGCACCCTGAAGCTGGACAAGCTGCGTCATGTGGTCCTGGACGAGGCCGATGAAATGCTGCGCATGGGGTTTATCGATGATGTCGAAGAGATCCTGGGTTACATGCCCAAGGACAAGCAGGTAGCCCTGTTCTCGGCCACTATGCCGACGCGCATCAAGCGCATTGCCGAGCGCTACCTTCGCAACCCCGCAGAAGTCCGCATCAAGACCAAGACCAGCACGGTCTCCACGATTTCCCAGTATTTCTGGCAGGTCCAGGGCGTACACAAGCTGGATGCGTTAACCCGCATTCTCGAGGTGGAGGAGATCGACGCCATGCTGGTGTTCGTTCGCACCCGCCTGGCCACGGTGGACCTGGCCGAGAAACTCGAGGCTCGCGGCTTTGCCAGCGCAGCCTTAAGTGGCGAGATGAACCAGGTACACAGACAACGCACCGTCGATCAACTCAAGAGCGGCAAACTGGATATCGTGGTTGCCACCGACGTGGCCGCCCGCGGCCTGGACGTGGATCGTATCAGCCACGTGGTCAACTTTGACGTGCCCTACGATGCCGAGGCCTATGTACACCGCATCGGCCGTACCGGTCGTGCCGGACGCCAGGGCAAAGCCATCATGTTTATCGCCTCGCGGGAACGGCGGATGCTGGATACCATCGAGCGCGCCACCCGCCAGCCTATCGAACGCATGACCCTGCCCACCCGGGAAGACGTGGTGGACAGGCGCAGCTCCCAATTCGGTCAAAGCATCAACGATGCCATCGAGTCACAGGACCTGGGGTTCTTCAAGGAAGTCGTCGCCAAGTTCAAGGAAGAAAATAATGACGTCGGTGACGATGACTTGCTTGCTGCACTGACCTACCTGGCACAGAAGGACCGCCCCCTGATGCCGCCCATCAGCGCTGATTCCCGTGAAGCCAAATCCTGGACACCCGATGCGCGACAGGATGATCGCCGCGCCAGGCGCCCTGATCGAAGTGATAACGAAGGTGGTGAAAAGCGACGCGAATTCAGTGAACGCAAGCCTCGTAGCGAAGGCCCCCCGGGCGAAGGCACCGTGCGCTACAGAATCTCTGTGGGACACGAGCACAGTGTGCAGCCCAAGAACATCGTGGGCGCCATTGCCAATGAAGCGGGTCTGAATGCCGAGCATATCGGGCGCATCAAGATCCACGACGCCTTCAGCACCGTGGACCTGCCATCGGGTATGCCTGATGACATCCTTCAGCAACTGAAAAAAGCCTGGATTTTCGGCCAGCAGCTGAATATCACGCCCTATGTGGAAGGCGAGGAAATTTCCTCCAACCCCGAATCACGGCCATACAAGGCACGTGAGGAACGTCCGGCACGTCGCGAGTCACGGCCCGCTGGCCGCACAGAGGAACGCAAGCCCAGGAAGAAAGCCTCTGACAAGCCCGTCGGCGAGAAACTCTTCAGTGATCGGCCGCGCAGCGCCCCTGGCGAGCGCCCCGCCGAGCGAACCGAGGCCGCCCCCGACAAGTTCAAGCCCAGGGCTGGCGGAAAATTCAAGCCCAAGTCGGATAGTCCCTTCAAGGGTAAAGCCAAACCTGGCGGAAAGGCCAAGCCAGGCAGCAAGTTCAAGGGCAAGGCCAAACCTGGCGGTAAAGCCAAGGCCCGCGCCAAGGTAAAGGGCAATACCACCGAGCGTTTCGGCGGAAAGAACAGCAAGCCGCCCCGTAAGACGCTGACCACAAAGAAAAGCTAGCGCGGCGGAACGTGGCGCAGGATCGACACCCCGTGATCCGGCGCCAGCACCGTACCGATCGCCCTGGCCCCCATCCAGGGGTAGGCTGCAGGTCCTGCAGGCCGGCTCAATGAGTGTTATCCCTCGTTGTATTGACCGCCAGCACAGCGGATAATGCCCCCCTTGGAATATCCCGGACAGTGACGATTACATGAGCCAATCTCTGCAAGATCAATTGCTTGGCGCCGGCCTTATTACCAAGGAACGGGCAAATAAGGTCAAAAAGCAAAAACATGCGGCCCGCCAGAAAGGCAAGAAAAAGCCCGAATTAAGCGAGTCGCAGAAGCTGGCCCAGCAGGCCGCGGCCCGGGATGCCGAGCGAGCCCGTGAGCTCAACAAGCAGCGGGTCGAAGCCTTTAACAAGAAGGACCTGGCAGGCCAGGTCAGGCAATTGATTCACGAGAACAAGGTGGACCGCAGGGGCGCCGAAATCGCCTACAAGTTCACCCTGGACTCAAAAATTCGCCAGGTCATGGTGACCCCGGCCCAGCAAGATAAAGTCGTTTCCGGACAGTTATGCGTGGTCTCCGCAAAAGAACGCTTTGAGCTGGTGCCGAAAAAAATAGCCGAACAAATTGAAAAGCGAATTCCCGGGACCGTGGTCCTGCAGAACGAGCGCCCGAAAGAAACCGGGGATCCGGATGATCCCTATGCCGACTTCAAGGTACCGGACGATCTGATTTGGTAGCCGGCAGCCCCCCAGACCAAACGTAGACGAGAAAACCCCGGAACCGTGGGGTATGAATACAGGGAGATGTCATGAAAAGGTGGACCGCAGTACTTGCAGCCATGTTAATCGTGGGTTGCAGCCCTCAGGATCCGGCAGATACGAGCAGCAGGGTTGAACCTGCTGTCCCTGCCAAAGCCCCGTTCAAGGTGGCCAGCGACCGCTTTGCCGACATAGAAGTCTTGCGCTACCAGGTGCCCGGATTCGAGGAACTTTCCCTCAAGGAAAAGAAACTCGTTTACTACCTCTCCCAGGCAGCCTTATCCGGACGGGACATCATCTGGGACCAGAACTACCGGCACAACCTGCTGTTGCGCAAGACCCTTTCTGCCATTGTCAGAAGTTACCAGGGAGACCGGAATGGCGAGCCCTACCGCCAACTGGAGACTTACGCAAAGCGGGTGTGGTTTGCCAACGGCATACATCATCATTACTCCTCGCAAAAAATGCTCCCGGAGTTTGACGCCGCGGCGTTTAAAAAACTGTTAAGCGATACGCCAAGGGAAAGCCTTCCCCTGGAGCATGACCAGGACATCAGCATCCTGTTAAACACTCTGTCTCCCGTGTTGTTCGACCCAAGCGTGGCGCCGGTCAAGGTAAGTCTTGATACAAGCCAGGATCTGTTGACCTCCTCCGCCAGCAACTTCTACCGGGACGTCACCCAGGCCGAGGCCGAAGCCTTCTACGCCGCTCTTAAAGATCCCAAGGACCCGAGACCGGTTTCCTGGGGCCTGAACTCCCAGCTGGCAAAAGTGGACGGGGTGATCACCGAGCGGGTCTGGAAAAAAGACGGCATGTACTCTCACGCTATTGAACACATCATTCACTGGCTGAAGAAAGCCGTCAAAGTTGCCGAGAACCCGGCCCAGAAAGATTGGCTGGAAAAGCTTATCCGCTATTATGAAAGTGGCGACCTCAGGGACTTCGATGCCTATAACATCGCCTGGGTGAAAGACACCGAGTCCCGTGCTGATAGCGTTAACGGATTTATCGAGGTCTACGGCGACCCGCTGGGATACCGGGGATCCTGGGAGTCCATGGTCTCTATCAAAGACCTGGAAGCAAGTCACCGCATCGCCGCCGTAGCCGAGCAGGCCCAGTGGTTCGAGGACCATTCCTCTATCCAGGACGAACACAAGAAAGATAACGTAGTCGGCATTTCCGCCAAGGTAATAACAATCGTGATGGAAGCCGGCGATGCAGCCCCGAGTACGCCTATCGGTGTAAACCTTCCCAACGCCAACTGGATTCGCAAGGAGCACGGCTCCAAGTCGGTGACCCTGAGCAATATTATCGATGCCTACCAGGAAGCCGGTGCGGAAAGTGGATTCCACGATGAGTTCATGCTCACCGAAGACGAAAAAGCCCGTCATGATGAACATGGAAGCCTGGCTTACTTCCTTGATGTGGACTTGCACGAGGTCATTGGTCACGCTTCAGGCAGCATCAACCCGGGCGTAGGCACTCCGAAGGAAACCCTCAAGAGTTACAGCTCCACCCTGGAAGAGGCTCGCGCCGACCTGGTAGCCCTTTACTTCCTGATGGATCCGAAATTGATCGAACTGGGCCTGGTCCCCTCCCTGGATGTTGGCAAGGCGTCCTATGATCGGCAGATCCGAAATGGCCTGATGATGCAGTTACAGCGCCTGAAACTCGGGGACGACATCCAGGAAGCCCACATGCGCAACCGGCAATTGATCGCCGGATGGGTGTACGAAAAGGGCCTGGCCGAGAACGTCGTCGAGAAGGTGAGCAGCAACGGGAAGACTTACTTCCAGGTGCGAGATTACGACAAGCTGCGCACCCTTTACGGGCAATTGCTGCGGGAAATCCAGCGCATCAAGTCAGAGGGCGATTACGAGGCCGGCAAGGCCCTGGTCGAAACCTACGGCGTGAAGGTGGATCAGGAATTGCACGCCGAGGTGCTGGCCCGTGCCGAACCGCTGAACATCGCGGCCTACAGCGGCTTTATTCAGCCTCGCCTGATCGCCATTGAACAGGAAGGGGAAATCGTCGAGGTGAAAATTGAGTACCCCGACAGTTTCCTCGACCAGATGCTGGAGTACGAAGACGAGTACAGCATGCTGCCAATCGAAAACTAGATTCTCAGCGGTCACATCCGGTTGGAAACAAAAAAGGCGGCCCGGGTGGCCGCCTTTTTTTATACCGCAAACATCTTTCTCAACTGCCGCCTATGCGCTTCATCAGCTTGCCCATGCGACGCATCCCCACGATGGCGGTAGTGGTCAGCACACCGGCCATCATGGCGCCGGTCACACCGCAGGTCAGCACATCCTGGCCGGTGAGCCACAAGCCCCTGATCCTGGTCCGGGGTCCAAGCCAGTCCTGCCTGAACCTGGCGGGTTCATGGTCAATGCCATACAACTCACCCCGGCCATAGGAACAGAAGTACTCGGTGGACAAGGGAGTAGACACCTCGTAGTAGTCCACCCGGCCGCGTAATTGAGGGAGCTTCTCGTAGAGGAACTCCATCAGACGCTCACCAAGCTCCGCCTTGAACGCTTCGTAGTCGTCCCCCCGCTTGCCCCAGGCCGTGCCCTTCCATTTCTCAAACCACTCATAGGGAGCCGGAGCCACGATTTCGATGGTGGCGGTGCCGGGTCTGCGATTGAGATAGTCGGGATCTTTAGCCGACGGGAAGGAAATATACACGGCGGGAAACGGCGCATCCGGTTCTTTCAAAAATCTTTCCACGGCGCCATCGTAATCGCTATCAGAATAGATCCAGAAATTGGTCCTGGGCAAACCCAGTTCCTCGGCAGTGGCTTTTAATCCGATATAGACGCCCAGGTGCGAAATACTGGGCTTCACGCTGGGCAGCTTGGATTCATAGCCGCTTTGATGAGTCACATCGGTGTCCAGCAAATGCTCAAAGGTATTGTGAACACCTGCGGAGGAGATAACGCAGGGACACTCGATGACATGTCCGTCGGCCATTTCCACCCCACTCACCTTGCCTTCCTCCACGACAATCCTCTTGACCAGGGCGTAGGTGAACACCTCGCCACCAGCCCTCTTGATCCGGGGGATGATGCTTTCGGCAATCTTCCAACTGCCGCCTATGGGGTAGAAACCGCCATACAGGTAGTGCCTGGCAATCAGCGCATGCACCAGGAAACTGGACTGTCGGGGAGGAAGGCCCATGTCGCCCCACTGGCCGGTCAATACCGCGATCAGGTCCTGGTCGTCGGTAATCTCGCTAAGCACATCGTAGGTGGTGCGAAAAAGCAGTTCAGGAATCCTCGCCCGCAGATACGGCCCCATCAATCTGCGCTGCCAGGGTCTTAGCAAGCGACTCATGGCGAACATCGGCATGGCCTTGCTCACCTGGTTCAGCAAGCCCATGTAGGCCTTGATTGCCTCGCCTTCCCCGGGAAACTGCCTCAGCAGGTTATCCTGAAACTCCTGCTTGCCCGCGTGTGCCGAAAAGGTCTTGTCACCAATGTAAAAGCGGTCGTATTCGCTATCCATGGGCGCCCACTCGAGCTTACCCTCGGAAAGAAAATCGAACATTTTGCGAGACCGTGTCGGCGCGCCCATCTCTCCGATGTAATGCACGCCCACATCCCATTCATAGCCATTACGATCGAAGGAATGGGTGTATCCGCCAGCGGTGTAATGCTGTTCGAGGACACAGACCTTCCACCCCTGCTCACTCAGCAGAGCGGCAGTGGTCAGTCCGCCTATCCCGGATCCGATTACCAGCGCATCATATTTTTCTGCCAGGCGATTGGCTCGATAGCGATAACCAATTCTGATGGTGCTTGGGGTCAGGGCCGTCACGTCGCATCTCCGTCAATGCTGGAGTGAAGAGTATAGGGACTTCGGGTAGCCATTGGGTGTCAACCAGAGAAAAAATGCTTCCCCACAAACCCCCGGGCATTTATTGTCAGTCTAAAGATTCAAGCGCCATCCCAGACCCGAACCCGCAGAAGGTCGGTGGATCAATCACCCGGACTTCCGTAATCACCGCAGGAATTGAGAGGACCTATCCACCAGGACACGAGCAAGCTTCAGCACCATCGCACCATCTTCGACGGATGGCGTTCCATCTCCATCGCCCTTTACATGTCCCTGGTTGGATACGGAGTGCTGGTCGGCATCCCGGTAATCAGCACCGCATGGGTGGAGTTACTGGGATTCAGCGAGGTCCAGGTGGGACGGGTAGCAGGCGCCGACCTGGGTGGCCTTTCCATCGGTGCGGTGATCACCGCCATGATGGTGGGCAAGTTCAACCGCCGATACCTGGTGTTACTCGGGGCCACCATCGCGGTGGCAAGCAATGGCTTGTGCATGATCTTTACAGGCTACGAGGAAGTCCTGTGGCTGCGCCTTTTCGCAGGCATCGGCAGCGGTATCTACACCGCCGTTGCGGTGGCCACCCTGGGAGGCAGTTCCAAGCCGGCCCGGGCCTTTAACATGATGCTGTTCGCGTTCGCATTCTCCCAGGCCCTGGAAATGCAGGTGCTGCCGCTACTAACCATGAACGGGATTTACATGGCGTTTATAGGCACTTTTGTGCTGGGCCTGTTATTCCTGCACTGGGTGCCACCTCATCCCGAGGATAAGCGCCTGGACGTGGAACTGGACGTGGAAGAGGCGTCGGGACAACACCATATCGAACACAAACATGTACCGGCCTATATACCCTGGATGTGCCTGGGTGCGATTTTCTTCACCTATGTGAACATCGGCGCGTACTGGACCTATATCGACCTGGCCGCCAGTGATGCCGGAATAAATGGAGACCTGGTCAACCGCCTGTTTGTATGGGGTTCCCTGTGCAGCATCCTGGGTTGTCTGATCGCCACGGTGATCAGCAATCGATTCGGCCTGGCAAAACCGCTGTTTGTTGCCCTGGTGTGCATGGCAATCGCCGTGGGCATGCTCGCCTCGGGCATCACCGAACCGAAGATCATCATCAGCATCATGTCTTTCAACATGCTGTGGATTTTCGTCGACGTCTATCAAATGGCAACAGTGGCAAACACCGATCACTCTGGCGCCTTTGCCGCCCTGATGCCAGGTGCCCAGGGCCTGGGGCAAATCGTGGGGCCGAACCTGGCTGCATCCATCCTGGCCGCATCATGGGGTTACAACGGGGTTTTCATATTGTGCGCAGCAGCGGCTCTGACCGGACTGGCTGTCTACGCCATTATGTATCTGCGCCTGCGACAGACCATTCCTGCCCTGGCCAACGCCTCCTGAATCAGCCCTGGGCACCAGCTGCCCCGGCCCCCTTACCCCGCAAGGCGCCGGAGTTGGAACTTCCTTACGCGAATTCGGTCCCAATACCGGACAGGCGTGGAAACGACCTACCGGGCCGCGCGCGTGGATCGCTATGTTATAAATAGCAACGGTTTCATCAGGAATTAAGAGGGATATTCATGAATATCAAATGGGTTTTAAGCGCGGCCGCAGCGGTCGCCATCGCAGGATGCTCCCAGGGGCCAACCACGCCGTCCGCTGATTCGGCATCCCTGGTTGCCGAGGCGGCACCGCTCAAGTCAGGCCTGCTGCTGGAGAACATGGACACCTCGATCCGACCCGGCGATGATTTCCATTCCTACGTGAATGGCGCCTGGATGGCCAGGACCGAGATTCCTGCTGACAAGGCCTCCTATGGCGCCGGCGTTATCGTCCACGAAAAAAATGAAGACAATGTTCGACTCATTATCCAGGAGGCCGCAGCAGGCGACTTCCCTGTGGGCAGTGACGAACAAAAAGTCGGTGATATGTACGCCTCGTTCCTGGATCGGGATACCCGCAATGCCCTGGGCCTGAAACCCCTGGCCGGGGAACTGGCTCGAATCGAAGCCATCAAGGACGTAAAGGACCTGGCCGCTTATTTCGGCCGTGCCTCCACCTATGGCTATGGCACCCCGTTCGAGATTTTTCAGTATGCAGACCTGAAGGAACCCACGGTTTACGCAATGTATGTTTTCCAGGCCGGCCTGGGATTGCCCGAACGCGAGTACTACTTCAAGGATGACGAGAAGTCCGAAAACATTCGCGCCGAGTACGTGAAATATATCGCCGACATGCTGACAGCGGCCGGTATCGAGGACGCCCCGGGCGCCGCCGAGAGAATCATGGCCCTGGAAACCCGTATCGCGGAGC
>JAOTSW010000096.1 GCA_029864735.1 Chromatiales bacterium
ACGGGGACACTCTCACGCTTCTTGCGGCCAACGACCAACAGATCAGGGTACGCCTGGCCGAGGTGGATACCCCTGAAAGGGGTCAGCCCTACGCGAATCGATCGAGACAGGCCCTGGCGGAACTGGTTTTCGGCAAAAGTGTTCGAGTGTTGGTGGTGGATACGGATCGTTACGGCCGGACGGTGGGCCGAGTGTCGGTAGGCGAGATAGATGTTGCCGGCGAGCTGGTACGTTCCGGTGCTGCCTGGGTGTATAGGCGCTATGCCACAGACGACAATCTGTATTCATTGGAGGAAATCGCTCGGAAGCAGGGCAGGGGCCTGTGGGGGCTGCCAGAATCCCAGCGAATTCCGCCCTGGGAGTGGCGGGAAGCGAAACGACGCCAAGCGACTGGAGCTTCGATCAAGTCGAGTAGCCCGACAGCCTCCTGCGAGGAGAAAAAATCCTGCAGCCAGATCAGCTCCTGCGAGGAAGCACTGTTCTATCTTCAGCAGTGCAAGATGACCGACCTGGACAAGGACGGTGACGGCAGACCTTGTGAGTGGGGAGTCTGCCAGGCCCAGGACTGATCTGCTGCGGCCGTGCAATCTGCGGCCACTTCCCACGGCCCTTCTCGTCAAATAGCTGCGGCTATTCTCCTCAAACGGAGGCATCCGTGCTGGCTAGTGATGCAGCAGCAATACGGGCATACGGCTGTGAAACAGCATATGTTCGGTGAGCCCTCCCAATATCAGCTCCCGGGTTCGGCCACGAGAGTAGGCGCCCATAATAAGCAGGTCGGCCTTCCTGGCTTTAAATGCAGCTTCAATCTCCTGGCTGACATGCTCACCGGGAGTGGCCAGGCGGCTTGAGCGAATGCCAAGCAGGGCCAGGTAGTCCGCCAGGTAGGTCGCCTTGGGCCCCGGCAGGTTTTCCTTTCCGGCGCTGACTATGGTCACATCCTCTGCCAATCGCAGTATCGACCTGGATCCGGATACCGCATTCGCGGCCTCGGTACTTTGATTCCAGGCAATCAGGATTTTTCTACCGAGACTTCCTTTCCAGTCCCGGGGTATGACCAGCACTGGCTGGCCCGATTGCAATAAGGCCGCCAGCAGGAATGCTCTTCCACGGCCGGCGTCTTTCTTGCCCGGGCGTGAGGTGATAATCAGGTCCGACAAGGGACCCACAATGGCTAAGACCCGGCTGGGAGTACCCACCATTTCTTTCCAGAGGGCAGAGCGCTCTACGCCGGGGTGGGGCTTGCGTATCAATGCGAAGCCATGCTTCTGCGCGCGCGACTCGAAGAGCAACTTGGCCGCTTCGCAACGCAGGGAAACTTCCTCCGGGTTCAGGTCTGCGATAACGTTACTCCACTCATCCGGAACCAGCGGCTTTCGCGATGAAGTCCGACTGGTTTCTCTGCGGTGGGATCGTACGTGACAGCCAATGACGTTGGCGTCCAGCCTGGCAGCGATATCAAACGCAGCATTCAGGGAAACCAGGCACTCCGGTCGATCAGCAACTGGAACGAGGATAACTTTCATGGTTGCACTCCTTTGCAAGACCATGAGTTCAGACTAGCCCCCACTGGCGTGGCCGGCAATTCGTACATACACAGACACGGGCAGATGGGCCCGGGTGGTTAGCCGATGTAGGTCAGCGCCAGGGCATTGGTGATGATGTGCAGGATGTTGTCAACAATGATCAACAACCACCTGGCTATGTAATCAGGAGTGTCCTTGGGAAAGCCGGTTTCCCTGCATTCTTTCCATGGCGCGCTGCCCGGGAAGGGTCGGTTCTTGGCCCAGATGACCACTCGAGCCAGGTGCCAGCGGTCGAGTATGAAATGGGTGCTTCCGATGACCAGGATGGTTAGCGGGTTTTGGGTAAGCAGCAGGAAGGGCAGTATGTAAAACACACAGTGAACCACCGCAGGAAGTGAGCGCTTGGTTTTGTGCTGGGCCATCCACTCGGTTTGTAACAGGTAATCCCCGACTGCATGGGCAACAAGTTGGTCCGCCGTGAACATGGTCACTTCCCCAGGTTAATTATTATGGGTGGTCACTGGATTAAGTTATCGCCCTTGGCCCAATCTGTCGTTGCCTTTGGCCGCTAACCCGGAGTATAGCGGAAACTATTTAAACATCTAAATATTGGAGCCAGTCTTAATCGGCCCCGCGGTATCCGGGGACTGGTCAGGGGCGTTCGGCGCGGGTAGTATCATAAGTTGGTTATCCGGCTCGACACCCATAAAAAACAACAATCTGTCCTTCCGGTGATTTCGCCTTTCGCGTTGTGCAGTGCATGATTACGTCTACCTGCGTGTAATGTGTCCCTGCCCTTTTTGCCAAGTGATTAACATGGTGAGGTGAAAGACGATGGACTCTGTTTATCCCCATACCCTGTTGGATGATCCTGATGAACTGGCCAGTTTTATGGGCTGGAGCCGGGAGGTTTACCAGGATTTTATTTCCCTGCAACGTGGTGATTTGAGCGAAAACGAGTTTCGTGCCAAATACCATAGACGTTGCGCGATTATGGTGCTGGACATGACCGGTTTTACTTCAACCGCAATACGGGTTGGAGAGCTTCAAAGTTTACTGAGAATTCTGGATGCACAGAAGGTCTGCTTACCCGTGCTCCGGGAATTCGATTCCAGCCTGATTCGATGTTTTGCTGACGACATTATCGCCTTGTTTGATGATCCTTCAGTTGCCCTGAATGCTGCATTCGAAATCCACCGTAGAATCGCGATGTTCAATGGATCCAATCACGCTTACAGCTACGCAACAGAGTGCTGCATAGGCATCGGGTATGGTGATGTGCTCGGGATAGGGCCGAACCTGTCACAGGGCGATGAGATGAACAGGGCATCCAAGTTGGGCGAGGATATCGCCCGGGCAAATGAGGTGCTGCTCACGGAGAAAGCCTATGAAGGCTTGCCTGAAATGGAGCACGTCAGATTCGAGAAACAAGGTCAGGACGACCAATTGTTTCCGTTTTATCGGGCCATGCTCAGGGATTAACCCGGGCGGCTACCAGATTGATTTGTCCCTGGCCTCCAGGTATCCGCAGGGACAGATTTCTATGCACTTGCCGCAACCTTCACAGGCATCCAGCGCGAGAGTGTAGTAATTCCCGGGCTTGACTTCTTCGGCCCGGGTAAAGCCTGCAGCGTTACAGTACATAAAGCACTGGTCACATCCGAAGCACAGTCCGCATGACATACATCTTTCGGCTTCCGAGCGGGCTTGCTCGCTGGTGATCGTGTTATCGATTTCCAGATCAGGCTGTTCCAGCCATTGCTCCCGCGGTCGCCTGGGTTGGGCGCCACGACCTTGCTTGGCGTAGTAATCAGTTTTGACGCTGCCAGTGTCCACTGCCGGGCGCATTCTCCAGCCCTGGGGCTTGGGTTGGCCACGCAGTTCGGCGTGGACGGCTTCGGCTGCCAGTCGTCCCTGGGCAATGGCCCTGCTGGCGATGCCGGGTCCCCGGTCATCACCACCGGCCCACAGGTCATCTTCCAGCTTTCCGTCTTCCTTGGTATGTAGCCATTTTTTACCATCATGCTCCGGGTTCAAACCCAGCCAGCCCGGTTCCTGGGATACGGCCACCAGCACGGTATCGGCGTCCAGTACATGTATGTCACCCGGGATGGGGACCGGTCGCTGGCGACCTTGTTCGTCCGCCTCGCCCAGGCGCATTTTCTGGAATTCGATGCCTGTCACCACATTTCCCTCGCGCAGGATTTTTGTGGGTGCAGCCAGGAACTTCAGCTGAATGTTCTCTTCCACGGCGTCTTCGACTTCATGACTCGCCGCCGGCATTTGCGCCAGGCTGCGTCGATAGAGAATGGTGACCTGGGCGCCGTCACGACGGGCAGAGCGGGCCGCGTCGATGGCGGTATTGCCACCGCCGATTACTACCACTCGCTTACCGATGCGTGTCGAAATTCCGCGTTTTCTCTGGGACAGGTATTCAATTCCGGAGATCACGCCGGGTCCCTTTTCTCCCTCGATTCCAAGTTTTCTTGCAGCCTGTGCCCCCATGCCCAGGAACATTAGTCGATGACGTTTCTTCAGGTCCTCGAATGGAATTTCCTTGCCGGCTTCCATGCCACGCACCATGGCGATTCGCAGGTCCAGAATTCGCTGGATTTCCGCGTCCAGAACATCTCTTGGAAGCCGGTAGTCCGGTATTGCATGGCGAAGCATTCCACCGGGCAGCGAATCTTTTTCGTAGATAGTGACCGGGTATCCGCGCCTGGCCATCTGATAGGCAAAGGACAAGCTGGCGGGACCCGAGCCAATGACACCTATGGATTCGCTGTATCGATTGCCGTCGATTCTTGGCAAGGCCAGTCCCCTGGCAATCCCCCAGTCGCCAAGGAAGCGCTCCATGGCATTGATAGAGACCGAGCCGTCCTTGCCGTCACGGGTGCAACGGCTTTCGCAGGGATGTGGGCAAATTCGACCCACGGTGGCCGGGAAGGGATTCAGGTCCACCAGTTTTTCCCACGCCAGGTCATAGGCGTCATCAAGGCTGAGGCCGTTTTTCTCATGTTGGGCAATAATGCCTAGCCAGCCTCGGATGTCGCCGCTGTTAGGGCACTGGGCCTGGCAGGGGGGCATTTTTTCCAGCTGCTGGGCATGGGTCCAGAACGGTTGCACAATTTCCGGGTTGACCGCTTTGTTGTTAGCCATTCCCGCTCTCCACCGGTTCTTGCTTTGCTGCCGGTTTCTTCCCGGGAACATTACCCGCGACGAGATTCCACATCAGGCTGGCGATATAGGCGGGGTGCAGGGTCCGCAGGAAAACCTCCCGGTAAGGCGCGCTGCCGCTGAACAGGTCCCACAACACTTCTGACATGCGAGGGGGAATCTCGGGATTTTTCTGCTCGTTGGCGGTCATTCGCAGTACGCCGCGACGGGCGAACCGGGCTCGCTGGACCAGGCTTCCGATAGCGAATACCAGTTTTCCTATCTGGTTGTCGCTGTCGACTTTCTTGCACAATGGCCAGTAGTACTTGCGGAAGTCCTCCGCGGCGACACCGTGGAAAACCGCTGTCCTGGCGGCGGCCTTTGCGGTGCGGTACGAGGCCCCGATACCGTCTTTGAACAGCCGCGTGGTACCGCTGTCGCCGATCATTACCAGGCGGTCTCCATAGGAGGGTTTGGCGGTCTGGATATTTATTCTTGGGTAGCAGTGACAGACATGGGGTGGAATCACACCTCCGGGGAAACAGTTTTTCACCTCTGGTGAGGAGAAAAATTGCTCCATCAGTTTGTCATCAATGTCATCCCCCAGCAGGCATAGCGTGACGTAGTTTCCCTTGGGGATTAGCGCGGCAAATTCCAGGCGGGGAATGTCCAGCAAGAATACGTGCATGGACGGACCCAGGGTTTTCCGTATGAGTTCCTTGCCCAGGTGGAATTCGCAAATGAATGTCTTGGTGACCTCTGGCGGGGAATACTCAGAAAGCTGGCCTTGCAGGGTTTTTATCAGGCGGCTGTTCACCCCGGTGGCGATCACCACCAGGTCATAGTCTGCGCTGCTACCATCGGCGCATTCCACGCGCATCTGTTCGCCATCGTTAGTCACGTTAGTGACCAGTTTTGGCATCGCGGTGGCACCCTGGTCGTAGGCCAGTTGCTGCAGGTATCCGTCAAAGCTGTGAGTGTCCAGTGGCTCTGAGTTTCTCGGTCCGTTGCCCCGATAGATCGCTGCAATGCGTCGTTCGTGCAAGGGCGTGGCGATCTCAACATCGCCTACGTCCATGTGCAGGGTGTAGGACTCAATGCCTCGTTGCACCACGTCATCGGGGAGGGCGATACCTTCGGTGGCCAGTCGCTGCACCAGGGATTCGGAAACTATGCCACCGCAGTGATTGCAGCCGGCGGGTCCCCGGTGGCAGAAGTGCCGGGGCTCGTACAGGTGAACGTCCAGTTCCAGCGCCACGGTGTCGGCCATTTTCAAGAGGAAGTAACTGAACATGGATCCAGAGGGACCGGCGCCTACTACGGCGATTCTGGAACCGTCGTGAAGTGTCTTGGCAAGATCAACAGGTTGGGCTTGGGCTCGCTGGCCAAGCTGGCTTAGTCCATCTGAAGCATGTAACACTGTCGTTATCCTCACCCGGCGAACTTTTTCAGCGGATGACGTTTCCAGTCTTTAATGGCAGCGTTTCAATCCTCTGCCTTCTACTAAGGCCGGTTAGCGCCAGCGCAGGTCCCTTTGTCGCCGTCTGTACTGTCCGGATACCAATTCCTGGACAGCATCCCGATCGGGTCGGGATTGTTATTTATCCTCGTATGTGGCCAATCGATCGGTCAGGTCGCGGATTCGATGTGACATGACTTTTACGATCCTGAAGGCCAGCGACGGGTCTTCGTGAATCCCGCCGAGAAAGCTCTTCTTATCGATGGTTAGCACTCGAGCATCGCCCAGCGCGCGGATGGTTGCGCTGCGCTTTTCACTTCCGAACAGGGCCATCTCACCAAAGAAATCATTGGGTCCCATGGTTCGCAGCCGGAGTTCCTTTCCATGCTGATTCACAGCGACAGCTTCGACTTCTCCTCGCTGTATCACATACATGCAGTTGCCGACTTCACCCTGGTGAAAAATGACTTCACCGTCTTTATATTCTTTACCCAGACTGGCCATATATCTGACTCATTCTTGTTCTTGGCTCACCACACTTGAGCTTAGTACACAAGTAAGAATAAATCAGGGAAATTCATAAAAAACGTTATATTACATGGACTTAGTATTATATTGGTCCAGCTCTGAAACAGGCCGCAGGAGTGTGGGGGGAGGTGGCGGAACAGCGCCCTAGAAACTGGAAATGGTGTACAGGAACTCTGCGCCGTAGCGTTGCAGCTTCTTTTCACCCACGCCGGTGATCATCATGAGTTCTTCATCACTGGACGGCCGGCGCCGGGCCATCTCCACCAGGGTGGCGTCACCAAATACCACATAGGGTGGCACGCCCTGTTCTTCTGCCAGGGACTTGCGCAGCGCTCGCAGGGCCTCGAACAGGCCCTCGTCTCCGGGTTCCAGGCCTGCTGCTGCCCGGGAGCGTTTCCTGGTCTTGGTTTTTATTCGCGGCCGGGCCAGGACCAGTTGTTCCTCCCCCTTGAGTACCGGCCGGGCCTGCTCGGTGAGCTTGAGCACCGAGTAATGAGCAATGTCCTGTGTCAAAAGGCCCCGGTGGATTAACTGGCGGACGATGGAGGTCCACTCGGCTTCGGACATCTCGTTGCCTATGCCATAGGTGGAGAGCTTGTGGTGGCCCAGGCTGCGAACCCGCTCGGTGTCTGCTCCCCGAAGTACATCCACCACGTGCTTGATGCCGAAGCGTTCGCCTACCCGGTACACGCAGGAGAGCACTTTCTGGGCTTGCACCGTCGCGTCAAAGGTTTCCGGCGGGTTCAGGCAGATATCGCAGTTGCCGCAGTCCTGGTCCAGGTGCTCGCTGAAATAGCCCAGCAATACCCGGCGGCGACAGGTGAGGCTTTCGGCAAACCCGACCATGGCCTGCAGCTTGTGGGTCTCGATCCGACGCTGCTCGGGGTTCTGGTTCTGCTCCAGCATTCGTCGTGCCGAGGCCACGTCCTGGGCGCCGAACAGCAGCAGGGCTTCAGAGGGCAGGCCGTCACGCCCGGCGCGTCCGGTTTCCTGGTAATAGCCCTCGATATTCTTGGGCATATCGTAATGCACGACGTAGCGAACATTGGGCTTGTCTATGCCCATGCCGAAGGCCACCGTGGCCACCACAATCTGCAGGTCATCCTTGATGAAACGTTCCTGGACGTCCTGGCGAACTGCCGCGGGAAGGCCCGCGTGGTAAGCGGCTACCGACATGCCCTGGACTTCCAGGTGGGTGGCCAGTTCCTCGGTGCGTTTTCGGGAAAGGGCGTACACGATGCCCGAGTCGCTGCCCTGGTTTTTCAGGAATTGGGTTAGCTGGTCCATACCGCGGTGTTTTTCCAGCACCGTGTAGCGAATATTGGGACGATCAAAACTGGCCACGTAGCGGGCGGCGTGCTCCAGCCTCAGAACACTCACGATGTCTTCCCGGGTGTGGGCATCAGCAGTAGCGGTGAGGGCGAGCAACGGGATCCCCGGGAAGTGCTCTCGCAGGGCCCCCAGGGCGGCGTACTCGGGTCGGAAATCATGTCCCCACTGGGACACGCAGTGGGCCTCGTCCACTGCAATCAGGGAAATCGGGATTTCCGAAAGCCGGTCCAGGAAGGCCGCGTTCATGAGTCTTTCCGGCGCCACGTACAGCAGGTCCAATTCACCAGCATGCAGGCTTGCCAGGACCTGGCGCGCCTTCCCGGCGGGCAGGGTGGAGTTGTAATAGGCTGCGGCCACCCCATTGGCGGTCAGGGCATCAACCTGGTCTTTCATCAGGGATATCAATGGAGAAACCACCAGTGCCACACCGGGCCGAAGCAGGGCCGGCAATTGATAGCACAGGGATTTCCCGCCCCCGGTGGGCATCAATACGAAGGCATCCTCGCCGGCGATCAGGTTCTCGATGATCTCCTGTTGCCGGGGCCGGAATTCGTGGAGGCCAAATACCTGGCGCAGGGTGCGGTGCAGTGTGTCGGGGGAGGGCATTAAGATTCGCGATTTTGAAGCCAAAGAACAGCATCATACGGGAAGTGCCGGGTAATGGGGCGCCGCTTTTGCGGGGTTTGGCCCGGGTATGATCCGGTGTCAATCCCATCGTGGTAATTACCGAGGCAGGAGCGGGGATAAATAGTCGTATACTCGGTGGTGAGATAATTCAGAATCCGGGCACCGGGTGTCCGTGATCAGGCAAAAATGCGTTGCGAGGATCTTAGACGATGAAAACAGGACGCAATGATCCCTGTCCCTGCGGGAGTGGGAAAAAATACAAGGCCTGTTGCCTGGGCCATAAACAGGCATCCGATACTTTTGGACAAAAACTCCTGATGTGGGTGGTGCTGGGTATTTTGGGTATTGGCCTGGTGGTGGGTATTTCCAGGTTCTTGCACTACGACGACAGCTATATCCAGGAGCCGCCCAAGGAAGAGGGCAAGGTCTGGTCCGAGGAGCACCAGCACTGGCATTAGCGGCATGAGGATTTTGAATAAGGCGGGTTCGGAAGCGGGCCCGCCTTTTTTATTGATGGCCTGGAATTAAAAAGGGGCGAATCTGCCATGCGGATTCGCCCCTTTGTATTACTCAGCCCGATTTTCCGGACCGTTTTGTTCAGTCTTACTTGACGCCTTCAGGTACCGGGAAGCCCCGGTCACGCATCAGCGGAGCAATGCTCGCTTCATGGCCGCGG
>JAOTSW010000264.1 GCA_029864735.1 Chromatiales bacterium
TTCGGTCATTTCCGAGGACGTGCTGCTGCCCGAGCAGGACATCAGAGTGTCGAAATAGCCCAGGCTCACCGCCATGAAGCCGAAGCCGTAGGTGTTCTGAAGCACGTCCATCAATTTATTAGCGCTTTCCTCGGTGCCCAGGTCCAGGGCGAGGATGCCGCCGAAGCCATAGTCTTCGCAGTACTGGCGCTTCATCAGTTCGTGGTCCGGGTGGCCGGGCAGGCCGGGATAGACCACTTTCACCCCGAGCGCGTCAATCCGCTCGGCGAATATTTGTCCACGCCTGCCGTGCTCCTGCATGCGTAGCGCAAGGTGCGGAATACGCAGGCTGATCTTGGCCGCCACCGTTGGATCCATGGTGGGTCCCAGGATCATCAGCGGCCCCATGTGCAGGTCCATCAGGCCCTGGATGAATTCGGTCGTGCCGCAGATGGCGCCGGCGATAATGTCCGAGGCACCGTTGATGAACTTGGTCAGGCTGTGCACCACCACGTCCGCGCCCAGCAGGGCCGGACTGATCATCAACGGCGTGAAGGTGTTGTCAATCACCAGCTGTGCGCCATGCTTGTGGGCGATCTTGGCCAGCGCCGAGATGTCCGCCACCCGCAACGTGGGATTTGCCATGCTCTCGGCATAGAGCAGTTTCGTGGTGTCGGTGAACGCCGCTTCCACTGCGGCCAGGTCCGTGATGTCCACGAAGGTCGTGTGAATATTGGACTTTGCCGGCAGAAAATCGTGCATTAAGGCATAGCTGCCGCCATAGACGGTATTGGAGGCCACAATGTGATCGCCGGTCTCGGTGAGTTGCATCACCGCTGCAGAGATGGCTCCCATGCCGCTTGCGGTGCAATAGGCGGCCTGGGTGCCTTCGATAGCGGCCAACTGGCGGCCGAGATGGTAGACCGTGGGGTTGTAGTGACGCCCGTATAGGTAGCAGCCCTCGGGAGCCCGCCCCTCAAACAAGTCCGGCATGGTGCCGGGGTCCATTACCGTGAAGGTGGTGCTGGCCTCGATGGACATATTCACGCCGCCGTGTTCGCCGAACTCGTGACGGGTGTTGGCCAGCCGTTCAATTGGGTTCCTGGTCTTCATTGATGAGATTCCATCGCAGCAGTTATGATCGGAACACTTTGCAGCAAAGCACGAGAGATGAACAGGGGCGAATGCGGATTCATGAAGGGTTGAGATGAAGGTCATCCCGGATTGTTAAGGCCATGCCTGCCCAGGCAAGCCCGCAGCGTCAGATTCTCCGTAAAGTAAGAGAATTAATACATGAATATCAACAAGGTGGTTCGTCATGACATCGCCGTCCCAGCGATGCCGGCGGTGATCGAATGACTGCGCAGCAGGCGTCGGGCGGATTGCCATGAGAGTGCTGTTTTACCTGCTGGGTTCACTGGCCCTGTCAGTCGCTTGCCTGGGACTGGTCTTTGGCATTGCCGACATTGTCGAGACCGGCATCTTGCCGGCCATCGCATCGGGAAGCCTGGATGTGAACATGGATTTCCATATCCTCAATCACACCTGGCACGGAAATGAGATCTACATACTGCTGACGACCTACCTCATCCTTGTACTGGGAATGGCCAGGGGCGTGGTGCTGCTTGTCAAGAAAGCACGGCAGGCAGGCAAGCAACCGGGGCAGCGCTAATTGGTGAAGCCCACTGCCATCGCTTGGTATTGGGTGGTCTGTTGGCTGAGAAGGGCGCAAAGATCGTTTAGCTTCACCCCCGATGTGTGGGTTTTGCTCCCGCCGACGGACGGGGCGCTTGCGGATGATTGCCCGGTGAGGTTTTCCCCGATAGGATCACCGGTGAGCCACCCGCTTTCCGGTGCGTTCATGGATGGAAAACTTTGGAGATAACTGAAGTGACGAAATTCACGCTGCGTGGCTTTTCACTTTCTCTCATGCCGACCCTGGAAGCCGGCCAGACCGTTTATATACAGGGAGAGATTCTCTGGGGTTGGCCCGCCGGGCGACCGAAGTTTACCCGCATGTCAGATGCTGAAGCACAGGCGCAACTGGCGAAGCTCAAGTAAGCCGGGCATTTGGCCCCGAGGGTTGCCAATGACTGCCGTATCGAAAGTACAAATATCCCCCCAGGGTCCCATGCTCTCCCGGTTTATCCAGGGCTACTGGCGGCTGGCGGACTGGGACATGAGTCCCCGGCAACGACTGTCCTTTATCAAGGCTCACCTGGAACTGGGCATCACCACGGTGGATCACGCCCACGTATACGGGAACCCTTCCTGCGAGAGCCTGTTCGGGGAGGCCTTGAAGCTGGAACCGGGCCTGAGAGATCAGCTGGAGATTATTTCCAAGTTTGGCATTTGCGTGCCCGGGCCGGGTACCGTGGCCCACTACCAGACAAGCCGGCAGGCAATCATCGACTCGGTGAAGGAATCCCTGGGGAGACTGGGCACGGACTACCTGGATGTATTGCTGGTTCATCGCCCCGACTTTTTGATGGATGCGGACGAGGTGGCCGAGACCTTTGCCCATCTCAGGCGGCAGGGAATGGTGAAGCATTTCGGGGTATCCAATTTCACGGTTGCCCAGATGTCCTTGCTGCAGTCCCGCCTGGATCAGCCGCTGGTCACCAACCAGGTTGAATTGAACCCGGTCAATCTTGATGTGCTGGAAAGCGGGATGCTGGAAGCCCTGCAACAGGCCCGGGTGCGCCCCATGGCGTGGTCCTGCCTGGCCGGTGGTGGAATCTTCAGCTACGCCTCGGAGCGCATGGACCGCTTGCGGGCCACATTGAATGAACTCAGGGAAGAACTGGGTGCTGAGTCCATCGAACAGTTGATTTACGCCTGGGTGATGAAGATGCCCTGCCAACCGCTACCCATCCTCGGGACCGGTAATATGGCCAGGATCACCACCGCCGTGGCCTCACAAGAACTGGCCCTGACTCCAGAGCAATGGTAC
>JAOTSW010000265.1 GCA_029864735.1 Chromatiales bacterium
CGGGTGGAATTTTGAAGGCAGTCGGTACCAGTTCAATGCGTTTTCAGACACCGAAATCTCAAGTATTTTCGCCGGCTATTCTGCCTGCCTTGAGCGCTTAACCGGGATGCGTCCCCGCGCATACAGAGCCGGGGGGTTTTGCGTTGAGCCGTTCACCCGCATCGCCGGTTCGTTGCTGGCAGCCGGGGTGGATATTGATAGCAGTGTGGTCCCGGGAGCTTCCTTGCTGGATAAGGAAAAATCTTTTGATTTCAGGCAGGTTCCCAGCGACCAATGGTGGTATTTCAATGAAACGCCCCGCGCTAGCGAGCCGGGAGGTCGTTTCCTGGAATTGCCCATTACCGCCGTGAGACAGTCGCGGAGCTTTTACTGGGGCAGGCTGCTGGATCGATTCACCGGCCGCCAGGATGGCAGAATTTATGGTAACGGAAGCTCAAAAAAGATTGGCTCCCAGGAGATAGCGAGGCGGCTTGCGGGAATGAGTCGGGCAACTGAACTGTCTATTGATCATGCTAAAATACGCCACTTGAATCCAGACTTGCTGCGAGGCCAGCCTGCCGGGATTTTGCACTTCATGGGTCATCCCAAGCTTCTGTCCAAGCAGTCATTGCAGCGGCTGGATGACTGGCTGGAGACGGCCGGGGATCTCGAGAGTGAATCGGTTGCGTCCATGGCCAAACGTATACGATCGGGTGAATTTGGTGGCGCAGTTATTTAGGGGCTGCCTGGCCCGACCGCGTCCCGGTCAAAAAATACGAGTGAGGGCCCGGCAAAAATGAACGGACAAAAAACAGATATATTTGATGCATAACATAATTAAATTGGCCGGCCTGGATATCACTGCATTTGATACCTTGGAGTCGATGGCTCAGTTCATTTTGCCTGGTGACGGATCGGTCACAAGTGCAGTCGCGGTCGCCATGAATCCAGAGAAGATCATGTCCGCTCGCAAAGACCCGGCGACCTGGGCCATATTGGAGCAGGCCACCTTGCGGTATCCGGATGGGATTGGCGTGGTCTGGGCATTGCGGCGCAAGGGCTACGAAGCGGCGCGTATTCCTGGTGCTGACCTGTGGGAAATGCTGATGGCCCGGGCTGCCAGCCTTGGAACTCCAGTCTTCCTGTTAGGTGCTGCACCCGCGGTATTGGAGAAGACCGTTCAAAAGCTGCGTGAGAATTACCCCTCGATTAATATCGGGGGGGCCCTTGATGGTTATGCCGACGAACAGGCGCGGGTGAGCTTCGGCCAGGACATAAAACGGGCGGGAGGTGGAATAGTTGCGGTTGCAATGGGATCTCCACTGCAGGAAAAAATCATCATGAACCTCAAGAGCGCGTGCCCGGAAGCGTTCTTCATGGGTGTGGGCGGGACATTCGATTGCTATGTGGGTGCGGTTAATCGCGCGCCCGAGTTTTGGCAGCGAATAAATCTAGAATGGTTTTACCGACTTATCAAGCAGCCCTCGAGAATAAAGCGGCAATGGAAATACCTTCCCTATGCCTTGCTAGTATTGAGCGGGAGACTCTGAAGGGACATATCGCAGGGATGGGTGTCTATGGAAGGGCAGCTAACATCGAATTTCCATAATCCAGAATGTGGTGATGAAGGTCCATTTGAGTGGTATCTTTACACCTAGCAACCTCGTTTTTCTATCCTACAAAGTTTCGCTCCGATATCTTGCGCTGGGTAGTGTAATGTCAAAACAATCGCCTCCTCGGAATTCCGCGTCTTTTGTAATTCATGCCAACGGCTCGGGTGGATTGCTGAACTGGCTGGGTCTGCTCATGGGTGTCGTGCTCAGCCTTTCCCCGGTCATGCCTTTGCAGGCGGAAGACTCAGTATTACTGCACCGTACGACTGATAACAAATGGTTCACCTATGTGCTGGGTTCTGCCGGCTTGGTGGAAAAAGGTTTCATGCCGTTCACCCGCAGTCCTGCCTACTCGGTGGTTTCCCGCGGTGATTTTGATGGCGATGGACAATTCGATTTGCTGGTCAGGGACTTAAGCGCTGGCCGTGATGAGAATGGCCGTTGGGTGATGTATACCATCAATGGCACCGAGGTCACTTCCCAGGGATACGTAGACGGATTTACCCGCAGTAGCGATTGGGAATTGAAGGCCACTGCCGACTTCAATGGAGACCTCAGAGCTGACCTTTTGCTGCGAAATAGTATTGACGGTCGATGGCTCATGTACGCGATGGATGGGCGCGCAGTTGTGGCGCAGGGCGTGGTTGCCATGAGCCAGCAATTGAGCGATCAGTTTCAGGGTGTGGCGGACTTTAACGGCGATGGTCGTAGCGAGGTGCTGCTGCGTCGCTCCGACGGATCCTGGTTGATGTACACGTTGAATGGCCTGAGCGTCGAGTCGACGAATAGTCCGGCGTTTAGTGGCAACCCCTTATTTACGTTGCAGGCCTTGGCGGATTTCAACGCTGACGGAAAAGACGATGTATTGCTCCGTCGCAATGACGGTCGCTGGTTCATGTACCTGATGAATGGTGCCGACGTCTTCCAGCAGGGCGCTCCAGCCTTGACCGAGGCGACCACATTTGGCCTGGAAGCGGTAGCAGATTTCAACGCTGACGGGGCTTCCGATATTTTGGTCAGACGGAATACGGATGGCCGCTGGTTCCTGTACCTGATGTCGGGAATCAGCGTCAGTGCCGGCGCGGCGCCGGATATGACTAAGAATCTCTTGTTCAACATTGTAAAGACCTCTGATTTCACCGGCGACGGCAAGGCTGATCTGCTTATGCGCAGGGCCGACGGCCGCTGGGTGCTCTACGCGATGAACGGCGTGGAAGTTTCTCTCAAGATTATTCCAGACATGACCCGGAATTTGGCCTGGCAGGTTAAAGAATTTCCCCCGGCGATTGTGTACTGGCCTGGCTCCGATGCGCACTTGTATG
>JAOTSW010000266.1 GCA_029864735.1 Chromatiales bacterium
CCTTGGCTCATCCCTTAGGCTATCGAAAATTGACACGCTATTGAGCCACAGCATATGGACATCACGCTCGGCATGGGCGCGTTCCAGCCAATCAAGCGCTTTTTCGGTTTCACCCAACCCTATAAAAGCGTAGGCAAATTGAATCGCCGGGACAAATTCAATCTTCGAGCGTAACTCCAGCAGGCGCAGCCCCTCGGCAGCCTCCTCCAGCTTCCCTGACAATGCCTGCGCCATTATCACCAGCCCGGTATTTCCAACGGTGCGGGGCAGGGCCTCCAGCGCCCGCGCATAGTCTCCAAGAAACAGGTGCATATGCCCGTCGAAATCAAGGATTGGGTCGGTTCCCGGAAATTGACTCATTGCCGATTGGACCAGCGTTTCGGCCTCAACCAGGCGACCACCGAGAAATACGGGAAAAGCCCTTTGCGAGGCAATCACCGGTGACAGGGGGTCATGCTCAAAAGCTCGCTGAAAACTCTCCTCTGACTCCTTGAGTCGACCCTGGGGCCAAAGGCAATACCCCTTCCAGTGATAAGCGGATGCATATCCCGGACTCAACCTGATCGCCTCACGAAACTCGGCATCTGCCGCGGCCCAGTCCCACTCATAGCCGCAGTACGCCCAGGCAAGTGTCGCGTGGGCCTCACCCAGGGAAGGGTCAAGGCGCAACGCCTCCTTTGCCTCTTCAATTGCCAGTGGAACCACGCTCACCGCCGGTGCGACAGAGTATGCGCTAAGCATCATGTAGGTATCGGCAAGCCCAACGTGAGCCCTGGCATACAGGGGATCCACTGTCACCGCCAGGTCAAAATACTCCAGGGCCGCCTTGAGTCCTTCCGGGTTGCGCTTTTTCCATTCAAACCTGCCACGCAAATATAAACTCCAGGCGTCCACACTCGCCGCCGGCCTTGTCGGATCAATATCCCAATTGGGTTTTTTCAGGCTGACATCAAGCGCCTTGGACAAGCGCTGCATCACCTCGGGAATCACGCCGGCAAGATCTTCTATCCTGCGTTCGAGGATGATTTGCGACAGCTGGGTTCGGCTCGCCACGTCGACCAGCTTCAAACGCAGCTCAATCAGCTCCCCCTGTCCGCCTATCTCGCCCAGCAACAGGGTATCAGCGCCGAGTTCATGAGCCGCCTCAAGCATGGACCGGCCATTATTGACTTTTTCCAGGTCGCCAGGCTCAACTACCCTTAGGCCTTTTGTATGCAAAAACTGCAGGAACAATTGATCCGCAATGCTTTCGGACAGGTAATCACTTTCCGAATTGCCGCCGGCGCTGGTAAACGGTGCAATCGCCATTGACCGATACACGGGCGAAGGGGCCTGGAAATCGGACTGCACAGCCTGGGGCTCCACCAACATCCAGTACAAGGTTGCGGTCAGCATGGCCAAGACGACTAGGGAGACGCCGATTGCCGCCTCGCCCACCGGACTCCAGGGATCAATGGCAATTTTCCCGGTATCGCCGCGTTGGAAGACATAAGCCAAGGCGACCCAGACAGGAAAGCCCGCCACGAATACGATGGCTACGATGCGCTCAGCCGGCGCCGGGTCAGCCAGGAATATTTCCAGTAAATGACTGACGAGTTCTGTGCCGATCCATCCCAGGGCTATATACAAGCCCGCCGAACTGATGACCCTGCGGCGCCTTAGCTCCCCGATGAAACGCAACATTCCAAGTCCCCCCCTGCACGCGACATGCGTCAGAGCCTCGAACTCGCATCCACGTCACAACCTGGCCGGACCCTTTGCGTGCCGCTGTACTTAACCTATAGGCACCGAGGGATACTTCCGCCGTAGTGGAATCTACCTATGAAAAATTCGCCGGCGGCCGGACCATGATAGTCGCGTCGTTGGTTCTACCCATTAATTATCCCGGCAAATCAAGCCTAACCATCACGCGTGATCAGTTCGCTGCCGCTCACCGGCTTTTAGATTCTTTACGGTCCAGGCCCAATCTCGAATCTCGCCGGGTATTTGAGCCTGCCTGAATTTTTATTTCTCTGATTTATCCGCTCGCCCGCGAAACAATACCAGCGAACATACGGCCAGGGCCGGCAAGATAATCAGCGTAAGCACCACCGGCGCATCCACCAGTGCAGACGAGAGTATGGCTGCCGCCCACAAAATCGCATCACCGATGGTCTTGGTTCTAGTCTTGCTCATCCCTCTCTCCTTCCTGCGTTTCCCTGGTCAGTCCTTGAACGCCTGGCCGCTGTACACATAGCTGGCGAATCGAAATCCATTGAGATATCCCTTTTCCAGGTCCGGGACGCGAAACCCGGCCCCGGCAATCAATTTATCCATGGGCCGATCCAGGTGACAACCGCCACCGCAATATCCCCACACCGGATTCAACAAGCGTTGCTGCCGTTGCACGAAACGGTCCGGGGCCAGGCCGTGCTCTGCAAACAGCATCACGGCTCCGGGTTTCATCACCCGGCGAATTTCTTCCAGTGCGGTTTGCGTATCGGCAATGCTGCACAAGGTGTAGGTCATCACCACGGTGTCGAAAAAATTCGAGGGTAGCGGGATGGATTCGGCTCCCGAGGGCACTGGCTCCACCTCAATGGAACTGCTGCGCAAACGCTTCTCGGCCACCGCCTGCATGGCATCCCAGAACGGCTCCAGCGCCCAAAGGCGTTGCACCCGGCCGGGGTCGTAACTGGACAGGTTCAGGCCGGTGCCAAAACCCACTTCCAGCACCCTGCCCTGTGCACGAGGCAACAGTTCCTGGCGGGTACGGAAGATGTCCTCATGCCTGCAGGCCAGGTCGATCACCCGGGGCAGGATATGTTTTGCGTAAAGGCCCATATCGGCAATCTTAACCAGAACTGGACCCGCCTGGTTAGATTCAAGCCAATACCAGTCTTTCCAGGCGGCACTCGCAATCCGATA
>JAOTSW010000267.1 GCA_029864735.1 Chromatiales bacterium
CATAGATCAACACGGCGAGTACCGAATGTATTCCGATGTCTTGATAATACGGCGCAGGCCGCTCCCAGGATCCCGGCCCATTAGAACCTGGTCGTGCAACTTTATTTTTTAGACTCGATCTTACTCCACCGGGCAGATTAATCGCCAATACGCAACGGGGACCCAATTGGTTCTATAATTATCTTTGAGAGGTTGTGTTTACCAAGGAGGGCCAAGCATGAAATCTGTCAAGGTTAGCGATTACATGGTCAGCTACGTATTGAGCGTTGAAGAGGAAACCGACCTGTTCAAGGCTATTGGCCTGATGATAAAGCATAAGATTGCCAGCGTTCCGGTGATCGGCAAACAAGGCGAGATCGTGGGTATGTTGTCCCAGTGGGACTGCCTTAAACATATCCTGGCCGGCAGCTACAGCGAAGAGATAGGCGGCGTGGTGAAGGATCTCATGGACCCGACAGTTCACACTGTTTCGCCTCACGACGACATCGTCGACGTGGCGGCGGCGATGACCAGCAAGGGCTGGCATTTGTCGTTGCCGGTCGTTGAGAGCGGCAAATTGATTGGCACCATAGGATGCCCGGATATTCTCGAAGCCATTTACGATTTCGACACTCATAAGGCGGCCTAGAGCTTATCGACTGACTTGCGCTTAAAGAGAAAACCAAATCGGCGTCGCCGACTTGATGGGTAGTTGCGCGGCCACATAAACCGTTAGGTTCAACCCTCGATTTGCAATTAGCCTCAAGGTCTGAAATAACAGTACCAATGATAAAAATCCGAAACGGGAGCCAGTCGCACCCCAGCGGATTTTTTTTCGCCCGGGATTAAGATCATGTCTAACAGGAGTTGCGGAATGCCCCTTTTCAACGCACGGACCAGTACTCGTTTCAACTCACACACAGTGACTGCAATGCTGCTGCTCTTGTCCTGTTTCCTGTCAACAGGCCAGGCAATGGCCGAGGTTCATGACGTCCCGTATTACAGCAAGTCATCTGAATTCACCCAGGTAAAAATTTCGCCCGATGGCAAACATCTTGCGGTAATGATCCCGGTGGATGGGCGCAACGGCGTGGCGATCCTGGACACAGAAACATTAAAACCTACCTGGATCGCACGCTTTTCAGGCGAGAAACAGATAGGCGAATTCCACTGGGCGAATTCTGAGAGACTGATCGCCCGCCTGGAGATGTTCCGTGGCTGGAATGAACACCCGACCAGCGCCGGAGAATGGTTTGCGGCCAACGTCGACGGCAAGAGGCAGAAAAATATTTACGGCTACCGGGCCGGCGGCTTGAGTTCCAAGATAAAACGGGCGGAATCGGTTTATGGCTACGGCCAGATTATCGATCTTCTGGAGGATGATCCGGACAACATCCTGATGAGCTCCACGCCATTTAGCAGGGTTGCCAGGAGACCCACATTGATCAAGGTGAACGTCTACAACGGCAAACACAAGGAGGTGGCACTCTCACCAATCGCCAATTCGACTTTCCTTACCGATCATTCCGGCCGGGCAAGATTTGTAGCCGGAAGCAATGATGAAGGCAATCCGGAAATCTATTATCGGGAAGATGAAGGCGATGATTGGGTACTGCTGAGCAAGGGCAGCGAAGAGGACGGATTTATTCGACCCCTGGCCTTTGTGGATGAGAATACTGTCTACATCGCCGATGACACTGACGAGAGCATCGCCGGCGTATTCACCCTGGATCTGAAAACCGGTGAAAAGACACTGGTATATCGCAATGAGACTGCAAACCCGTCGAATTTCTGGTTCACCCCCAATGGCCGGAAACTGTATGCCCTGGAGATCGAGCCTCTACTGCCCACCTATGTCTACCTGGATACGCAAAGCAGCGAGGTTCAACTTCTCAGGCAACTGCTGAAAGCATTCCCGGGACAACAAGTGCGATTGGCTAGCCAGACCCTGGACGGAAACCTTGCCATCATCAGGGTGTTTAGCGACAGAAACCCGGGGACCTTCTACCTGTTTGACAAGACCAAAAAACAGGCCCGTCACCTGGTCCACTCTCGCCCCTGGGTGGATCCCAATGAATCAGCCAGCGTTAAGCCGGTCGAGTTCACTGCACGAGATGGAATGACCATCCGGGGCTACCTGACCTTGCCCGCCGGGAAAGAGGCCAAGAACCTGCCCCTGGTGGTCAACCCTCACGGTGGACCCCATGGCCCACGGGACTGGTGGGGCTATAACCCGGAAGCCCAATTCCTGGCCAGCCGCGGCATCGCGGTATTGCAGGTGAATTTCAGGGGCTCAGGAGGCTACGGACGGGATTTCGAGCAAGCCGGATACCGAAAATGGGGAAGCGAGATCCAGTACGACATTATTGATGGCACCCGCCACCTGATCGATCAGGGAATCGTCGATGAAAAGCGCATCTGTATCTATGGCGGCAGCTTCGGCGGCTATTCCGCCCTGCAGAGCCCCATCCTGGAACCGGACCTGTTCGCCTGCGCGGTAGGCTTTGTCGGCGTCTACGACCTGGAAATGCTCTACACCAAGGGGGACATTCCCACACAGGAAGCGGGAGTGGCCATCCTTGAAAAATATGTTGGAAGGGACGAGGAAGAACTTCGCGCATTCAGTCCGATATACCATGTAGACAAGCTCAAGACCGCACTGCTGATCGTGCACGGAGAAGAGGACCCCAGGGCGCCAATCGAGCACGCCTATGCCCTGCGAGACGCCCTGGATGAAATTGATTATCCCTATGAGTGGATGGTCATGGACAAGGAAGGCCACGGGTTCTACAACGAAAAAAATCGCGAGAAAATGTTCCGGAAATTGTTCGCCTTCATCGAAAAGCACATACAGTTGGACGCGCCTCCGGGCCCATGATCAAGTAGTTAAAAGGCCCCGTTAAGGGGCCTTTTTTATCGTACT
>JAOTSW010000016.1 GCA_029864735.1 Chromatiales bacterium
AATACCCTTGAACAGGCCCTGGGAGAAATGGATTGAACCTCCCCTCGCTCTTGAAAAACCATCGAATCTTTTAAGGAAGCAATGTTATGACTGAATCCGGCAACACAAGGAAACGTGAATTTGAGGTCGTCGTGTGGGGCGCCACCGGTTTCACCGGCAGGCTGGTAGCCGGCTACCTGGCCGAACGTTACGGCGTCGGCAAAGACCTGCGCTGGGCGATTGGCGGCCGCAGCGAGTCTCGCCTCAAGGAGATTCGCAAATCACTGGGCAAGTCGGCAGCAGCGCTGCCCCTGATCGTGGCAGACAGCCATGACGCCGAGTCCCTGGAGCAATTGGTAAAACGCACCGCCGTGGTGTGCTCCACCGTAGGGCCATTTGCCAAGTATGGTAGCGAATTGGTCACCGCCTGTGCCGCACATGGCACCGACTATTGCGATATCACCGGCGAGGCCCACTGGATACGCGCCATGCTGGACGCCAATGAAAAGGCGGCAAAGAAAAGCGGTGCACGCATCGTCAATTGCTGCGGCTTCGACAGCCTGCCCTCGGACCTGGGAACCTTCTTCGTCCAGCAGGCCATGAAAGAACAGCACGGCGTGGCCGCCTCGGAAGTGGCCCTGCGGGTACGCCGGATGAAGGGCAAGTTCAGTGGCGGCACGGCGGCCAGCATGCTTGCGGCCTTTGAG
This sequence comes from Chromatiales bacterium, assembly GCA_029864735.1. Lineage (GTDB taxonomy): Bacteria > Pseudomonadota > Gammaproteobacteria > Steroidobacterales > BM003 > CAKZML01. Next base: position 687 of record JAOTSW010000016.1, read on the forward strand.
GCCGGCGCCAGCGACAAGGCAGTGCGCCGGGCCCTGGGCCACCCCTACTCCCTGAACCCGGTGGGTGAGCAAAAAGGCCCGCCTCCCACCGACCCCAAGGCCCCTCGCTATGACGAGGACGTCAAGTCATGGATCGCGCCATTCATTATGGCCAATATCAATACCAAGATCGTACGCCGATCCAATGTCTTGCTGGATTACTCCTACGGTCGAAATTTCCGCTACAGCGAGGCCATGATGACCGGTCGCGGCGCCGCCGGATTCGCCCGGGCCACCATGCTGACCGCCTCCCTGGCCGGTTTCATGGGACTGGCCGCGATACCGCCCACCCGGGCCTTGCTGAACAAGTTCTTCCTGCCCCAGCCAGGCGAGGGCCCCAATCAGCGCGAACGCGAGCATGGCATGTTCGACATCGTGCTGGTCGCCCATCACCCGGAAAACGATGAGATTAGCCTGACCGCCAGGGTTACCGCGGATCGGGACCCGGGCTATGGCGCCACCTGCCGAATGCTGGGAGAGAGTGCGGTCTGCCTGGCCAGGGACAGTCAGCCCCGGGGCATGCCTGGCGGGTTCTGGACCCCGGCGGCCGCCATGGGGCAACAGTTGATCGACCGGCTCTGCGAAAACGCCGGGATGACATTCAGCCTGGTAGCCGAGAAAAACTAGCCCGACGAAACACCCCGGGCAACTACCTGGGGGCGTCAATAATCAGAAGCCGGCCTGTTTCCACGGGCCGGCTTTTTTTGTGGCCTGGAGTTGGCGGGCAGATCAGCGCAGCTGAATTTTGCCGCCGGGTGCACCGCCCATGCCACCCATGCCGCCCTCGGCACCGGGAACAACGATGGAGGAAGCCTGCTCCCGGCGCATTTCCTGCAGCTTTTGCATGGTCTCTTCTACCGATTTCTCGGCAGCAGGCCCAAATTTTCCGATGGCTTCTTTCAAGCTCTCGGCCTCGATCTCGAAGCTCAGGGGCAATGGACCTGCCGGCGTATACACCTGGGCCTGCCCCACATAGCGCACCGGGCGGGACGTATCGATTTCACCTTCCTCGGTGAGGGGGATCAGGCGCTGGATGCTGCCAATTTTCCGGTCGGTGATGATCTCTTCCCGGTACAGGTCGCTGGCATCCATACTGGTTTTCGGCTGATTGGTTTCATTGGGCATGGTATTTCTCAAACCTTCAAATTATTCGCTACAAAGAGGCCGCTAGGGTATCAGGAAGTGAGCCCCACTGCCCCCCACAGACTGGCGCGACCAGTTGCCGGCGGTGGTATAGTGCACGCCGCGATCCATCCCATGAGAACCGTCATGCCCTTGCTGAGACTGGACAAGGTGAACCTGGCCTACGGCCACCGACCCCTGCTGGAAAATGCCGACCTGGAAATTTTCCGGGGGGAACGGGTGTGCCTGCTCGGCCGCAACGGTGAGGGCAAATCCTCCATGATGCGCCTGATATCCGGACAGGTCGTGGCGGACGACGGAACCTGCTGGGTTAGACCCGGCATACGGGTCGCACAACTGAGCCAGGAAGTGGACCTGGACAGTGACGATATCGTCTTCAAGGTGGTAGCCGGCGGATTGCCGGGGCTGGCGGACCTGTTGACCGACTACCACGAGGCAGCCGTATCCCTGACCAACAACCCCGGACCCGGGGAGGTCGATCGCCTGGCCCGCTTGCAGCATGAACTGGAAGCTGCCGACGGCTGGAAAATGGAACAACGGGTCGAAACCGTGCTCAGTCGCCTGGGACTGGATGGGGACGTGCTGTTCAGCTCCTTGTCCGGCGGATGGCGCAGGCGGGCAATGCTCGCCAGGGCGTTGGTCAGCGACCCGGATATCCTGCTGCTGGATGAACCGACCAACCACCTGGATATCGAGGCCATCGCCTGGCTGGAGGAATTCCTGCTGGAATACACCGGCGCCCTGTTATTCGTCAGCCATGACCGGGCCTTCGTGCGCAAGATGTCGACCCGCATCCTGGAACTGGACCGGGGCCGCCTGACATCCTGGCCCGGCGATTACGACGCCTACCTGCGCGGCAAGGCGGATCAACTGGAAACCGAGGCAAGGCATAACGCCCTGTTCGACAAGCGGCTGTCCGAGGAAGAAGTCTGGATACGCCAGGGCATCAAGGCCCGCCGCACCCGCAACGAGGGTCGGGTCCGGGCCCTGGAGGCCATGCGGGAGCAACGCCGCCAGCGTCGTGAACGCAGCGGTACCGCGAAAATCCAGCTGGAGTCCGGAGAGGCCTCGGGGAAACTGGTATTCGAGGCCGAGGACGTGAGCTTCTCCTATGACGGAAAACCGGTGATCCGGGACTTCTCTACCCGGATCATGCGCGGGGACCGGGTCGGCATCATCGGCCCCAATGGCGCCGGAAAATCCACCCTGGTGAAGCTTCTGCTGGGACAACTGCAGCCGGTCACCGGCCGCCTGACCCAGGGAACCAAGCTGGAGGTCGCCTATTTCGACCAGCAACGCGCCCAGCTGGACGAGAACAAGTCGGTCATGGACAACGTGGCGGACGGTAACCAGCACATCATGGTGGCAGGCAACCGACGACACGTGGCCGGCTACCTGCAAGACTTCCTGTTCCCGCCGGAACGCCTGCAATCGCCCGTGAAGAGCCTCTCCGGTGGCGAGCGTAACCGCTTGCTGCTGGCACGGCTTTTCACACAACCAGCCAACCTCCTGGTAATGGATGAACCCACCAACGACCTGGACGTTGAAACCCTTGAATTGCTGGAAGAGATGATCGACCAGTTCCAGGGCACCTTGCTCCTGGTAAGCCATGACCGGGAGTTCCTGGATAATGTGGTCACCAGTTCCCTGGTGATTACTCCCGAGGGCCGGGTGGAGGAATATGTCGGTGGCTATAGTGACTGGCAACGCCAGCGCCCGAGACCTGGCGCCACGAAAGCTGCCTCCGCCAGCCCGGGGGAGAAACCGATAGCAAAACCTGCGGCGGTGCAAAAAGCCGCCAAGCTTTCCTACAAGGAACAGCGCGAGTTGGACACCCTGCCCAGGACCATCGAAGCGCTGGAGGCACAGCAAAGCAGCCTGACCGCAGAGATCAGCGGCACAAGCTTCTACCAGCAAGACAAGGACAGCATCCAGGCCACCCTCGCCCGGCTTGATGAGGTCAATACCCGGCTGGAGACGTGTTTCGAACGCTGGGCGGAACTGGAAGAACGCAGCAAGCCCGCAGGCTAGGCAAGACAGACCGTTTCGTGTTCCGGTCCCGGAGGCCATAGATCGCTGCCGGCCCAAACCAGCCCGGGAGACCGGCGTCGAAGGGCGCCCGTTTCCGATCCAGAGACCACCCATCCATGCTCCGCTATGGAAAAGGAAATAGGCATCTTGTACCCACCGGCTTCGGATAATCACTATCGAAGAACGACGCCCCAGCTGCTACCTTGAATGTGTCTAAAACACGGTCATCACTAGTCGGAGAACCTGGAAATCAAGATGGAACTGGAAAAGCGGCGACTGAAACGTGAATTTCTGACCATGACCAAGATGGTCGGAATGTACTGCGTCCGGTTTCACAATGGCGCCAGGGACAAGCTCTGTGACGAGTGTGAGGAATTCCTCGGATATGCCCAGCGGCGACTGGCAAAGTGTCCCTATGAGGAAAAAAAGCCCACTTGTACAAACTGCCCAATCCACTGCTACAAGAAGGCGCAAAAGCAACGGGCAAGCGAAATCATGCGTTACGCCGGGCCACGAATGCTGACCCGCCACCCGTACCTGGCAATCACCCACATACTGGATGGCTTTCGCAAGGCGCCGCCCCCAATGGAGCAGCGCCAGTTAAAGAAACAACGGCAGCCAAAGGAAAAAATCCAGGAATAACCTGTTGAGGCCCGGCCCGCCCGGGTTAGAATTTCAATTATGAAAATAGCAATTGTTGGCGCTGGCATCAGCGGCCTGAGTACCGCGTTTTACCTCAAGCAGAAATTGCCGGATTGTTCGCTGGTCATCTATGACCCGGAGACCCGTCCCGGCGGGACCATGCAGACCGTCAACATAGGCGGCTTCCTGTTCGAGGGAGGCGGGAACGGTTTCCTGACCAACAAGCCGGACAGCTTGCAGCTGGTAAAAGACAGCGGCGCGGAGCACCTGCTACTGCCCAGTTCGGACCTTGCCCGCAAGCGATTCATTTTCCACAACAACGGGATGCACAGACTGCCCGAATCACCGCCGCTATTTCTCAAGTCCGGTTTGCTGACCATGGGTCAAAAACTGCGTGTGGCGGGTGAATTTTTCGTTGCCGCAAGTGACAGCGATAAGGATGAAACCCTGCAGGAATTCGGCTACCGGCGGGTAGGCAAGGGATTCACCGATGTCTTCCTCGACGCCATGGTGGCGGGCATTTACGCCACCACGCCCGATCGAATCTCTGTGCAGGCCGCGTTCCCCATGGTAGTGGCCCTGGAAAGGGAATACGGCGGTTTGTTCAGGGGAATGATTGCCAAGCGCAAAAAAGGTGGCGGACCAGGCGGCGTACTGACCAGTTTCCGAGGCGGCGTCGGTTCGTTTATTTCACACCTGAAAAAAACCATTGATGCCGAATGGCAACTGGGATGTCCGGTCACCGGTATCAGCCGTGACATGGCGGGTTTCCAGGTCAAGACGGAAAAAGGCTCTGAAGAATTTGACCAGGTCATCATCAGTGCCCCGGCCTATGCGGCGGCAGATATGCTGGCTGGACTGGATCCGGAACTGACCGGTCGCTTGCAAAAGATCGACTACTCGCCCATCGCGGTGGTCGGATTTGGTTACGAGGAACTGGAACACCCATTGAACGGCTTCGGCCTGTTAACTACCAGCGCCGCGGGTCTGCCCATTCTGGGTGCATTGTGGGACAGCAGTATCTTCCCGGACCGGGCACCCGATGGCAGCAAGTCAATACGAATCATGATTGGCGGACAGCGTAATCCTGAACTGGTGGCCCTGGATGACAAGCAGCTGCTGAAGCTGGCCCGTGAAGGGCTGCGCAAGACCATGCAGATAGACAAGGAGCCGGACTCTATCTTCATCAAGCGCTGGACTCGCGGAATCCCCAGCTATTCGCCAGGGCACCTCGATCGGGTGGCGAGTATATTCGAACAACTCGCGACTCACCCGGGACTGCACCTGTGCGCCAACGCTTACGGCGGAATCGCCATGAACGATTGCGTGCGCAATGGCCGCGAACTGGCTTTGCGCATCGCCGATGCGTAACGTCCGCCCCTAGTCGTCGTCAGAATCCATATCCCTGGGCGCCCGCTCTCCGGTAACCGGAGCCATGCCCTTGAGCACCAGGTCGTTGTAAGACACGATGCCCACGATCTGTCCCTTTGAGATTACCGGCGAGGTGGAAATCTGGAAGCGGTCAAAGAATCGCGCGCAGTAACGGATATCCATTCCGGGCCGCACAAACAGCACGGGCTTGGACATCAGTTCGTAAATATTGATGCGATCCGGCGAACGGTCCTTCGCCAGGACTTCCTTGGCGATATCCGATGCCAGCATGATGCCGTACTCATCGGTCTTGTCGCGCCGGTCAACGATCAGGAAATTCACGCCCTTATCGCGCATGATCTGCAACGCCTCTGAAACCGTTGTCAGTCCGTGAGCCAGGACGAACTTGTCGCTCATCACATCGGCAATGATGGTGGGAGTATTCTCGCTCATAATTCCGCCTCCTCCAGCGAAGGTGCTATCAGTTCAGCCTGGTGTAGCACACCCACTGCATCCTCTACATCAACCTGGAATGCAATGCCGGTGCCCGGGGTCATATCGAATTTCCCTGCGGTGGCAATTTGTTCCAGGATTCCGCGGGCCCGGTGCTCTTCTACCAGCATTAGCACCATGTCCCGCTGGCTTTCCAGCGCCAGCCCCAGGAAAGTGGTTTTCTCTTCCACCCCCTGGCCACGGGCATTGGTCAGCACGGTACATCCCGTGGCGCCCGCCTCCCTGGCTGCCTCCATAATGGCCTTTGTCTTGGAATCCTCCACAAAGGCAATGATCAATTTGAACCTCATTACTGCTCTCCTTGGGGTTTTTCTTCATTATCCGGTTTTGATTTTTCAGCGTTCTTTGCCATGGCCTTGCGAGCCCGCCATTCGGAAAGCTGCGCATAGGTCATGACAGAAATAATCGGGAAAAGGCAGGCGAAGGCGATTAATCCGAAGCCATCTACCAGTGGGTTGCGACCGGGAATGTTCTCGGCCAGACCCAGGCCCAGGGCCGCCACCAGGGGCACCGTAACGGTGGATGTGGAAACCCCACCCGAGTCATAGGCGAGGGGCACGATAGACTTGGGTGCAAAGAACGTTTGCACTACCACCACGATGTAGGCGGCGATGATGAAATAGTGAATGGGGATACCCATTACGATTCGATACACGCCCAGGGTAATTCCCAGCGCCACCCCGATGGCCACGGCAATACGCAGTCCCTGCTGCCCAATGGTGCCACCGGACAGGGCGTTGGCCTTGTGAGCCACGGCAATCAACGCCGGCTCGGCGATGGTGGTACTAAAACCCATCGAAAAGGCAAACAGGTAAAGCCACAAGTAGGACATCCAATGGTGAGCCTGACCATCCGCCAGCCCGAGGAACTCGGGATCCGTAAACTGCCCGGCCATAGTCCTGCCCACCGGGAACAGCGCCTGCTCCAACCCAATCAGGAACAGGGTAAGACCGATCACCACGTAGAGAAATCCAGCCAGGACCTGGCCCAGGTTCGGCACTGCCCGGCGAATCACAAACACCTGGAACGCTACCAGGATCACGGCAATGGGCATCACGTCACCCAAGGTGCTTAACAAGACCGCGAGCATTTGATCCAGGGAAGGCATCAGATAAGCATCCCGTAGGCCATCACGAATATCATGGGCAGCAAGGACGCGAAGGCAATCAGGCCGAAGCCGTCCAACATGGGACTTCTACCCTTCAGTGACGAGGCCAGGCCCACACCCAGGGCGGTAACCAGGGGAACGGTGATGGTGGAGGTGGTCACCCCACCGGAGTCATAGGCAATGCCAATGATCTCTGCCGGTGCAATGGCCGTCATGAGCACCACCAAGACATAGCCACAGGCAATCATCAGGTGCAGTGGCCAGCCTTTCAGGATTCGCCAGACACCTATCATGATGGCGCATCCCACCGACACAGCCACGGTCAAACGCAAGCCCAGGGCGTATTGTTCCCGGGATTCCAGGGTGTCGATGATCATCCCGCCGGTAGCGGCCACCGCTGCCGCCTCATCGGCGATGGCAATCAAGGCAGGTTCCGCCGCCGTGGTCCCAAATCCCAATGCGAACGCAAAACACAACAACCAGAACAAGGAGCCTTTCCTCGCGAAGGCGTAGGCCATGGCCTCACCGAGAGGGAAAAGACCCAGGTCCAGGCCACGCACGAAGAAAGCCAGGCCCAGCATCACCAGGGCCAGGCCAAACAGCAAGCCACCCAGGTTGGGTATCGGCTCCTTGAGAACCATCAACTGGAAAAACCCGATGACCAGGACAATTGGCGCAAGGTCCCTGCTGCTTTGCAATAACGGTCTAAGAATGTTTTTCAACGATTTCATCAGACCGCTTTGTGCTCCCTGGCTTCCCAACGAAAGTCAGACAAGCGAAAGTGCTTCATCCGTTGTCTGAACTGATAACTCATCCCAGGCCAAAGAGTCGTATTCTTTCCGCTCTCATGCAAGTACCAGCTTTTGCAGCCGCTGGTCCACACCGAGCCGGCAAACTCCGCCTGCAAGTGGACATTGAACGCCTCTTGCACCTCCGACCTGACTTCCACACTTCGCAGATCCTGCTTTCGCATAGTCTCAAGACAGCGCAGGACGTAGCCAATCTGTGACTCAATCATGTAGACGACCGAATTGTGGCCAAGGCCGGTATTGGGCCCCATGAGCATGAACAAATTCGGGAATCCGGCAACCGTCGTTCCAAGATAGGCCTCCGGTCCGGCTTGCCAGGCATCCGTCAGGTCTTCGCCCTCACGCCCTAGAATCATACCGGCCGGCACGGGACTGGTGGCCTGGAACCCGGTTCCATACACCAGCACGTCAAGCGCCACAAACTCGCCGTTTTCCAACGTCACGCCATGCTCCTGGACCCTCTCAATGGAGGTCGTTTCCAGCTGCACATTCTCACGAACCAGCGCCGGATAATAATCATCCGACAACAAGACGCGCTTGCAGCCCAGGCGAAACCGGGGCGTCACCTGCTCCCGGAGGGTTTTATCGCCTATCCCCGCCGCGATGTGTCTGCGGGCTATTCTCTCCATGATCCGCAGCAACACCGGATAGCGGCTCAGGCCCAGCGCCCGGCTTTCCATCTGCAGGTAGGTCAAACCCCTGACCAGTTTCTGGATTAACCCGAATTTGCGGTACATCCACTTCCAACTCTGCCTGATCGCTCGGTCCCGGCGTGGCAGGATCCACGGTGGCGTGCGTTGGAACAGCACCAGCTTCTTTGCCTGGGGAGCAATTTGCGGGACGAACTGAATAGCGCTGGCGCCGGTGCCAATCACACCGACAGTCTTGCCCGACAGATCCACGTCGTGGCGCCAGTTCGACGAATGAAATGCCGGCCCGCCAAATTGTTCCAGGCCGGGAATGGACGGCATGGCGGGCCTGCTCAAACCACCTATGGCGGAAATCAAGACCCGGCAGTCATAGCGCTGTCCATCGGCACACTCGAGCATCCATCGGGCATCTTGCTCGCGATAGCTGGCCCGGCGAAGCTCGCGATTGAGATGGATATGAGGGGCCAGGCCATATTCGGCGACGCAGTCTTTCAGATAGGCCCAGATCTCGGACTGGGGTGCATATTTCCTCGACCAGTCAGGGTTCGGATGGAAGGAAAACGAATACAGGCGAGAGGGCACGTCGCAGGCGCATCCGGGATAATGGTTATCCCGCCACGTACCACCGACCTCCGGCCCGCTATCAAGAATCAGGAAATCAGTAATGCCGGCCTGTCGCAGTCGGATCCCCATGCCCAGGCCTGAAAATCCGGCACCGACAATACACAGCTGAGTCCTGACCAGTGTCCCTGAATCCACAAGCTATCCCTGATTTCCGTCCACCTTCCTGATTCTATCCTCAAAAGGAACGGGGTATCCGCTATCAACCCCGAATTAACCCTAGCGGAATCTCGGGCTAGGCGATAGTCGACCCCCTACGGTATGATCATTCGCTACTCAAAGGGGCTGCGGAGCGACGGCGTTGGTATCGAATAAATTTTTTCGTATCTTCCAGATATTCAAATACTGCATTTACAGCCTTCTAGCCCTGAATGTGTACCTGTTTTTCGCCGACGAATGGGTTGCGGCCAACCACCTGTTCATGGATGGCATCGCACTGGAAGATATCTTCCAGGCATTTTCGGCGAGCATAGACACGGCGGCCTGGGTAGTCCTTCTGCTTCTGTTCGAGATGGAGACGTACGTACTGTCAGACTCCCAGGTCAGACGTCATCGCTGGTCGCTGCATGGCGTCCGCTTTCTTAGTTACTTTTTTATCCTGCTCTCGTACCAGGGCTACTGGGCCAAGTCCCTGGACTTGTACGAGGTAACCCCCATCCAGGCGCTAAGCGCCTGCGAGCTGGTGGATCACGAGACGGTGTACATGCTGACCCTGGACGAGTTTGCCGACCTGACAGAGGATAACTGCCAGGAACTGCCGGCCGAGGGCGGTTTCGTGCGACTGAACGACACCGACATCATTTCCGACGCGGTCGTATTGTGGGATGCCAGGGCGCTAGCCTGGGTCGATGTCTTCAACGCCAGCCTGTGGCTGTTCATCGTGGTGATGCTGGAACTGGACGTATGGATGCAATTGCGGGACAAGCAATCCAGGGTCTACGACCTCGCCAGTGGCGCCTCAAAAATCATCCTTTATTCCGGCCTGCTCATCGCCGCCTTATACTGGGGCTGGGCGGGAGCATTCATCGATTTCTGGGATGCATTCCTTTGGCTGGTGGCCTTCGTTTTCATCGAAATGAATGTCATTACCTGGCGCGAGGAATCCGAGGAACTTCACGCACTCGAAACGGAAGCGGATATCTCGCCCGGCTAGCTGTCACCCGAACAGGAATAGGTATGATTCCTGCTCGTCTGTGACGAGACGCCTGTGTACCCTGCACGGTGAGAAGGACCGCATCGGCTAAATTAGCGCCGATGCCAATGCCACGGTGGCCGCGGTGACTATTGAACTCATCAGAAACATAGGGGTTGTTGCCCACATCGACGCGGGTAAGACCACCGTGACCGAGAGACTGCTCTTCCACGCCGGCGAACTCCACAAGGTTGGTGAAGTCCACGATGGCGCAGCCGAAATGGACTGGATGGAACTGGAACGGGAGCGGGGCATCACAATTACCGCCGCCGCAACCGCCCTGTCCTGGCGAGATCACGACATACACCTCATCGATACCCCCGGCCATGTGGATTTCACCATGGAAGTGGAACGCAGCCTGCGGGTTCTCGACGGTGCGGTCGTCGTCTTCTCCGCCGTTGATGGCGTCGAGCCACAATCCGAAACCGTTTGGCGCCAGGCCGACAAATTTCATGTCCCCCGCATTGCGTTTGTGAACAAGATGGATCGGATCGGCGCGGACTTTGAGGCCGTTCTGGAACAAATGCGAAAGCAGTTGCATGCCAACCCGGCTGCGGTTCAGTTGCCCATGGGCGCCGAGGATGAATTCAACGGCGTGATCGACCTGGTCACGCTACGCGGTTACCGCCTGGCCGGTGACCTGGAGCAATCCAGTGAACCCATGGAACTGGATGCCCGTTGGTTGGAAGCCGCCAGGCAGGCAAGACAGCAATTGATTGAAACCATCGCGGATGTGGATGAAGACCTGGCGGAATTGTACCTGGCCGACCAGGAGCCCAGTAATGATCAACTGGCCCAGGCCTTGCGCCGGGCATGCCGGGCACGACAAGTCGTTCCGGTGTTTTGCGGTGCCGCACTGCGCAACAAGGGCGTCGATCTGCTGCTGGACGGAATTATCGGCTACCTGCCGTCACCGGAAGATCTGCCACCATTAAAAGGCACTGTTCCCGGGGGTTCTGGAGAAATAATTACCCTCAAGGCAGGCGAGAAAGAGCCGGTCTGCGCCCTGTTATTCAAGGTCGCCATGGATGAAGGCAGGAGACTGGTGTACCTGCGGGTATTCAGTGGCTGCATCACCCCGGGCATGGAAATGTACAACCCGCGCCTCAATGCAAAAGAGCGCATCGCGCGATTGTTCATCATGCACTCCCACAAGCGTCAACGGGTGGATAAAGCCGGGCCCGGCAGCATCGTGGCGGCAACCGGCCTGCGTTACACCACCACCGGCGACACCCTGTGCAGCGAAGACACACCGGTGTTGCTGGAAGATATCCAGGCCTACGAACCAGTCATGTCCCTTGCGCTGGAACTTGGCAGCAGTTCCGACAGTGACAAGCTGGAGTTAAGCCTGTCCAAGCTGGCCGACGAAGATCCCACGGTCCTGGTACGGGTTGACGAAGAAACCGGCCAGACCCTGATCAGCGGAATGGGCGAACTGCACCTGGAAATCCTGGTCGAACGCCTGCGACGGGAATTCAACCTGTCGGTCACCGTGGGCAGACCCCAGGTGGTGTTCCGGGAAACCGTCAGCAAGGTCGCGGAAGAAAAGTCCGTGGTTGAACGAAAACTCAAGGATGCCGAACTGTACGGTGAGGCCTGCTGTCGGGTAGCCCCAAGACAGCGCGGCAAGGGGATGAAGTTTGTTTGTGCCGTGGAAGCCGAGTCCGGCACACCCCAGGCGGTAATAGACGCTGCCATGGAAGGGATAAAAGGAGGCGCCATGAGCGGCCCTGACGGCCATCCATTGACCGATGCAACCGTGACCCTGCTCTCGGTAGGTTACAAGGACCTACCGGAAATGCTGGCGGGGGTCCAGGCGGCGGGAAGTGCCGCCGCACGCAAGGCCATCGCCGCCGCCGACCCGGTACGCCTGGAACCCATCATGAGCCTGGAAGTTGTCGCGCCGGATGAAGATGTGGGCTCAGTGATCGGCGACCTGCAATCCAGGCGCGGGCTGATCCAGGATGTTGGGTGGCGAGGTCATATGCGGCTGGTCAAGGCCCAGGCGCCACTGGCAAACATGTTCGGCTATTCCACGGCCCTGCGCTCCCTCAGTCACGGTCGGGCCACCTTCACCATGCACTTCCATATTTTCGATCGGATGGCATAAAAAAAGGGGCTCTGGAAGAGCCCCTTTCAGTATTAACAGCAGTCGGCAATTAATTTTTCTTGGTGCCAGGCATCAGTTCGAACAGGGGATCGAACTTGGTCATCGTGGACTTGAGTTGCTGAATCACGCTCAAGTCGCCGTCCGCTTTCATATCACCGGATTCGATGTACTGGGCGAACGTTCCCTGGCCCATCATGACGGCCATCAACAGCTTCTTGTCGACAGTCAGGGTCAAATCGGGATTGGCAGCGCTACGCCCTTCAATATTGGTCAGCGTTTCGTTGCTCAATTCCACAACATAGCGGGTGCCCTCGTCCGGCACGATCATGTTGATCGTGAATTTCATGCCTTCGGCCTTGCGGCTGTCCAGCAGGATTCCCACGAAATCCAGGAACATTTCCGTGGTCATCTGGTTAACGACATCGGGGGTAAGGGTCTTGGGAGAAATGCCCTCGGGTATTCCGGAGCGCAACTCATAGGCGGCGCCAAGGAAACTGTTACGAACACTGGGGCTTTCCTGCTGGTAACCAAACTGCTCGAACGAGTCAGCCAGCATATCCTTGGCTGCCTGGTTATCCGGCTCGGCGTAAACCAACTTGTTCAGAATCTCCTGTGCGTGGCGATACTTGCCCTGGTCAAACAGTTCCTGGCCCCTGGCCATGATCTTCTCAGCCCCTCCCATCATCTCCACATACAGCGGTGCGGAGTCTTCAGGTGACAGGGGGATCAGGGTGGTCGGGTTTGCATCCCAGTAACCCAGGTAACGGTTAATCACCGCACGGCTGTTGTGCTCCATGGAGCCATGGTAGCCACGGGCATACCACTGCTGCTGGAGACTCTTGGGCGGCTCGTAGACGTTCTGCACCTGGTTGATGGTCACGCCCTGGTTCGCCAGGTGCAACACCTGGTTGTTCATGTGAGCGTAAAGATCGCGCTGGCCGCGCATGACTTCCTGGATTCGGTCGTTACCGAAACGGGGCCAGCTATGTGAGGCAAACATGACCTCGGCTTCCAGTCCAAACTCATACAGGGCGTCGTTTATGTACTTGGACCACGCCAGGGCATCACGCACCGGCGCACCGCGCAGGGTGTAGATGTTGTGGATGGTGCCCGTGATGTTCTCTGCCGCCCAGAACGCTTTCAGGTCCGGGAAATAGGTGTTCATCTCGGCAGGGGCCTCGGTGCCGGGAGTGTTCTGGAAAACCATCCGCAGCCCGTCAATCGTCACCTCTTCCATGGGCTTGGTGATGCTCATTGTAGGAGCGATCAGACCCAGGCTGCCCGCCGCCACGTTTTTCCCGATGGACTGGTCAACATGGCCGAAGGGACTGGCCGGGGTGAGTACGCCGTACTGGAAGAACAACCTGCGAGCCATGGCGTTTCCGGAATACACGTTCTCCGACACCGCGTGCTCCAGGAAGTGCTCGGGAGCAATAACCGGCACCTTGCCACTTTCCACATCCGCCAGGTCCACAACGCCGTGCACGCCTCCGAAGTGGTCAGCGTGGGTATGGGAATACACCACCGCAACTACCGGTCGCTCACCCAGGGTGTCGTTTACCAACTTCAACGCGGCAGCAGCCGTTTCCTTGGCAGTCAGGGGATCAAACACCACCCAACCTGTGTCCGTCTTTACGAAGCTGATATTGGCCAGGTCGAAGCCACGCACCTGGTAAATTTTTCCGGGCAGGACTTCATACAGGCCATAGTTCATATTCAGAATGGCCTGGCGTTGCAGCGAGGGATGGATGCTGTCAAAGTCCTTGCCATCAAGCAAAAATTCATAACGGCCCATGTCCCAGGCAACATTGCCCTCGTCCGCCATGATCTGGGTGTAATCCGGCTTGGCAATAAAGCCACGGCTCTGCTCTTCAAAGTCCTTGCGATCAGACAAGGGCAGAGTTTGCCGCTGCTTGGCCTGGAACTCCTTGGTGAAACTCGAGGGCTGCTTCCCCTTGGGGTGAAAGTGCTCCGGCTCGGCCGCCACTCCTGTACCCAGGGCCATAGACGATGCCAATATCGCCAGAGATAATTTTCTCAGTTGAGTCATATGCCTTGATTCCTTTCGAATGAACGGGTTGTCTGTCTCTTCCTGCCGAGCAATTCTGCCCCCCGGTAACGACAACACCTTAGTAATGAGCCTGTTAATTATAGTTCGGATAAAATCGGGAAATGGTTTCAGGTCGGCAATTTAGAACCATTCCTGACTTAACCACAATTGACTATTTCTTAAATATTATTAACCATTAGTTAATTATGGATTTACGCAAGCTGACCTTCTTTCATGCGGTAGTGACCTCCGGAAGCTTCAAACGGGCTGCCGAACGGAGCAATGTGTCTCCGCCAGCCCTTACCAAGGGCATACAGTCCCTGGAGCAAGAACTCGGCGTATCACTTTTCGATCGCAGGCGCGGGGAACCCCGGCTGACCTCAGCAGGAAGGGCGTTGCTGGATCGAGCGCGCAGAATTTTGGACGAGGCCGACGAGATACGGGCCGATATGCAACGTGAACGGGGATTGGAGACCGGTGAGCTGCGCATTGGCTGCGGTCCTATCGTTATGCACAGCATCATGGGCCGTGCCCTGGCCAAATTTTCTATCCAACATCCGGGAATACGGGTGAAGGTCACCTCCGGGAACTGGGAAAACCTGACCCGCCGGCTCCAGGATTATTTACTGGACCTGGTGGTCGCAGATATTGGCGATGCAGGAATACGGAAGGAGTTTCACGTCACCGGGGTAGCCACCGAGCCCCTGGTGTGGGTGGCCGCAACGTCCCATCCCCTGGCCACCAAGCGGAAGATTTTGTTCAAGGACCTGGAACCTTTTCCCCTGGCAATCCCTACCGCCCCGACCCATATGATCCGGCATCTCGAGGAGCAGGTCGATTTCCCCATGGCCGCGCAACTGGCACAGCCGAATATTCAGTGCGACAACTACGCGGCACTAATTAGCGCTGTCCGACGCTCCCAATGCCTGACGGCCCTGCCGACATCCCTGGCAAGGCAGCCGGTCGACCGGGGCGAACTGTGCGCCCTGGATGTAGTCGACTGGTCGCTAAACAGCCGTGCCGGAATTATCACTTTGGCGAAACGAGCACCGTCTGTAGCCCGGGACGCCATGGAAAAATCCATCCTGGAAGCCTCCGGCGACATTGCCGAGGATGACCTACAGCCTGGCTGAGCAGCCAAATCTCCCCCGAACAGTCGCTATATAGCCCCGCCCTTCTCACCCGGAATTCCAGCCAGAAAGCCGTCAACTGCGGATTTTTCGGTTCCCGGTGATTTCGCCATCCTGGCTGGAATCGCGGAGCAAGACCCCTGGTAAGGAATTTTTTAATCAATAACAACAAGTTATCCAGCCATCGGATGAATCTGGGATTCTCCGCAGGACCCTATCGGTAAATACGAATGAGAATGATTGTCATTTGTATTTAGAATGTTTAGCATTCATTTAACGAAGGGGATTTCACACTCCCCGGACTACGAAAAACTGGAGTACATCTCATGAAATTGGCACCCAAGCGGCACCTGTTGGCTCTCTCCGCCACCCTGTTGGCGTTCACCACCGGCCAGGCTGCAGAAGCTCCTACCGCCGAACAGATGTGGGAAATTATTCAGCAACAGCAGCAACAGATAGAGGCTCTGCAGCAGCAGTTGAACCAGACCGATGAAAAGGTCGCTGAAACGGACCAGAAAGTAGAGATCGCCGGAGACATGATTGAACAGGCCGGCGGACTTCCCGCCGAGGCCAGTTGGGTGACCCGGAGCAAAATTGGTGGCTACGGCGAGCTGCATTACAACGACCTGGACAGCGGGAACGAGATGGACTTCCATCGCTTCGTTCTGTTTTTCGGGCACCAGTTCACCGACAACATCCGCTTCTTCTCGGAAGTTGAACTCGAGCATTCGATTGCCGGCGAAGGCGCCAATGGCGAAGTGGAACTTGAGCAGGCATTCATCGAATTTGACCTGGGCGACAGCCATGTTGCCAAGGCCGGCCTTTTCCTGATGCCGGTGGGCCTGATTAACGAAACTCACGAGCCGCCAACTTTCTATGGCGTGGAACGCAACGCTGTTGAGAAGAACATTATCCCCACCACCTGGTGGGAAGCCGGTGGAGCAGTGCGTGGAGAACTGGCGCCCGGCTTCAGCTATGACTTCGCGGTTACCTCGGGGCTGAACGTACCCATGACCGGCGGCAACGCTTTCAAGATTCGTAATGGCCGGCAGAAGGTATCCGAAGCCGCTGCCGAAAGCCTGGCCTACACAGGTCGCCTGAAATGGACCGGAATGCCCGGTGTCGAGCTGGCCATGTCTGCCCAGTACCAGGAAGACATTACCCAGGGCGTGATGGACGTCGGCGCAACCTTGTTTGAAGCCCATGCCGACATCCAGCGCGGCCCCTTTGGCCTGCGCGCACTTTACGCTCGCTGGGACCTGGACGACGCTGCTGCAATCGCCGCAGCTGATCCGGCCGCAGCTGGTCGTGACGAGCAGACCGGTTGGTACATCGAACCCTCAGTACGAGGCCGCCTGGGTGACATTCCCGGTGAATTTGGCGCCTTCGTTCGCTATGACGTTTGGGATAACAATTCCGGCGCCGCAAACCTGACTGAAAAACGACAGAGTAACCTGGGCTTTAATTACTGGCCGATTCCGGACGTGGTGCTGAAATTCGATATCCAGCGCCAGGATAATGAAGACGGCAACGATGTGGACGGTTTCAACCTTGGGGTTGGCTACCAGTTCTAGGCAACAGATTCTGGCCGGGACAAGAAACCGGTCAGACTTCTGAAACAATTAAGAGCGAGGATTTGCGGGACGTGGCTTGGCCACGTCCCGCAACGATAACGAATGACGCAAATTCTGAAACATTTTGCCGCACTGTTGGTCGCCGCCCTGCCCCTGGGCTTGACTCATGCTGCCGTCTATCAGGAACCGGCCGAGTTCGTAAACGAATCTTTCCACGGCAAACCTCCCGCATCCAGTGCCCTGTGGCTGACACCAGAGCTCAAAAAGCAAATGGAGGAGATTCTTGGTCACCCTCCAACAGGAATGCGTGTGCGCTATTGGCATGACCAGGAACGCACGACCTGGGTGATGGATGAAATCGGCAAGGAACTCCCCATCACCACGGGTATCGTGATCAATAAGGACACCATCGAGCGAGTGCGGGTACTGATATTCCGTGAAAGTCGCGGGTGGGAAGTCCGCCACGACTTTTTTACCGACCAGTTTCGTGGAGCGGGCATGAACGGCAAAGGCTCCCTGGACCGAAATATAGACGGCATATCCGGGGCAACGCTCTCGGTCAGGGCCGTCGAAAAGCTTGCTCGAGTGGCGTTGCTGCTTGATCAAACGATCAAGCGAAAACAATAAGGAATGATGGAAACAGCCATGCATAAGCATCTTTGGACCTGGCACCGCCGCCTTGGGGCATTAATCGCGATAATTGTTATTTTTCTGTGCATCAGCGGTATCGCCCTGAATCACACCGAGGGATTGAAACTTGACCAACGGCATGTGCAAGCAGATTGGCTGCTGGACTGGTACGGAATCGACGCGCCTTCCGAAGCCTGGTCAGTACAGGTCAACGAAACCCGCATAGTGCTCCTGGGTGATCATCTTTATGCCGACGACACGCTGATCGCCGCGCCCTACTCCACATTACATGGCGCTGGATGGAACGGGGAAATGATCGCAATCGCAGCCGGTGCCGAAATGCTTCTGCTCACACCGGAGCTGACCCTGGTTGAGAGAATGACTGTCTCGGACGGATTGCCCGCGGACATCCAGGCAGTTGGCAGCGACTCGGAAAATCGCATCGCCGTGCTTACCACGGAAGGGCAGTGGATCGCCGACAGGCAACTGCTGGGCTGGGAACCTGCTGAGGAAATCACGGACATTCAGTGGCTGCCAACTCCCGTGCAAACCACCGAACAGATAGACGGCATACGCGAGCACTACCGCGAACGTATCCTGAATTGGGAAAGAGTCTTCCTGGACATTCACAGCGGGCGAATATTGGGATCGGCCGGACCAATCCTGATGGACCTGGTCGCACTGATGTTACTCGGCCTTTCAGCAAGCGGCCTCTGGCTATGGTCCCGCAGGGTTCGCTAGGGATATTTTTCCGCTTCACCACATAGAAAAGGGCCCGCTGTAGCGGGCCCTTATTTTTACAGCTACTCGCACTCGAGCTCCAGAACAAACCGGAGCCGGAATACCTATGTCGGCTAGGCCCTGCCCTGGGGCTTGCGCCTTGAAGACTGATTGCGACCACCGCGACCGTGACCACCCGAACGCGGCTTCGAGCCGGGCCTGGGGCCGGCGTGACCGCGAGGCTGACGAGCCTTGAATATAGGCTCGGCCTTGATGCTGGGATCAGGCTCGAATCCGGGAATCACTTCTTTGGGGAGACTCCGGTTAAGCACACGTTCAATGCCCCGCAAGAAGTCGTTCTCGTCCACGCAAACCAATGAAACAGCTTCGCCCTCAGCACCGGCTCGACCGGTACGTCCAATACGGTGCACATAGTCCTCGGGGATGTTGGGCAGCTCAAAATTCACGACATGAGGAAGCATGTCAATATCCAGGCCACGGGCAGCAATATCGGTGGCCACCAGGATCCTGACCTCTCCGTTCTTGAAGCCGGCCAGCGCCTTGGTACGCGCAGCCTGGCTCTTGTTGCCATGAATGGCCGCGGTAGTCAGCCCGTCCTGCTCCAGCTGTTTGGCAAGGCGATTGGCGCCATGCTTGGTGCGGGTAAAGACCAGTACCTGTCGCCAGTCGCCTTCACTAATCAACGTTGAAAGCAGTTCACGCTTGCGGTCACGATCCACGGGGAAGATTCGCTGGGCAACCTTTTCCGCCGGGGTGTTCCTGCGAGCAACTTCAACGCTCGCCGGGTTTGCCAACAGGCCTTCGGCCAGGGTACGAATCTCGTCGGTATAGGTTGCCGAGAACATCAGGTTCTGACGCTTCTTGGGCAGCACGGCAATCACCCGGCGAATGTCGCGGATGAAGCCCATGTCCAGCATGCGATCTGCCTCATCAAGGATAAGGGTTTCAACGCTGGAAAGATCCAGGCTGCCCTGTCCGAGATGATCGAGCAAGCGCCCGGGGGTGGCTACCAGGATGTCCACGCCCCTGCGGAGCATGGAAAACTGGGGATTGATGTTCACGCCGCCAAATATGACTGCCGACGTTAAAGAAAGGTACTTGCCATAGGTGCGCACGCTTTCTTCCACCTGGGAAGCAAGCTCACGGGTGGGAGTCAGGACCAGGGCACGAATCGGCTTCCGGCCTTTCACCTTTTCGGGCGCCGGCCCGGTGGACAGACGCTGCAGCAAAGGCAGTGTAAAGGCTGCGGTCTTGCCGGTGCCGGTCTGGGCGCCAGCCAGCACGTCGCGGCCCTGGAGAATGTAAGGAATAGCCTGTTTTTGTACAGGTGTAGGTACCGTGTAGCCCTCTTCGGACACAGCACGGAGCATATCGGCCGAAAGGCCGAGAGTTTCAAAAGACATCGAGTTGTTTACTCCTGGGATACCTGCTGGGTCAGTAAAGCCCCGTCCGGTCCAGGTAAAAATGGTGACAAATTGTCAGTAACGAGCCGCGAACGCGGTCATCGTACGGTCTGGCTACACCGGTGAGGAGCCAGAACAGCCGGGCAAGTTAACAGAAGGATGGGGCAATTGCACAACATATTTCGTAAAACTGTTACGCGCCGCCCCTTGTCCGCCAGGAAACCCACAGTACCGGGAGGTACAGCGCATAAAGCCCGGCAATAAGAAATGGCATGACCTGGTCCCCAAGAAGATCCATGCCAAGACCCACCGCTGCAGGCCCCATCATGGTGCCGGCTCCCCACATGGTCGTGAAAACCACACTGGCCGTGGCAAGTTCCACGCCACGGAAACGCTGCCCCAGGAGGATCACACCCATCGCATAGATCATGCCTTCGATGCCGCCCAGTCCAAAGGCAAAAATCGGCGCCACAGGCTTCACGGTAATCAGCGCTGGCAAGGCCACGCACCCCAACACCGTCAGCAAGACGCAGGCCAGCAACATCTTTCGCCTGTCCACATGATCCGCCAGCCAGCCCAGGGGCATTTGCAGCAACACCCCGCCCAGTCCAAAGGCGGTTAACAACGACAGGCTGCGTACCTCGCCCAGGCCCAGCTGCAATCCGAACAAGGGAAAGAACGCGAGAAAGGATTCTACCGCCGCGGCATAGGTGAAATTCAACAGCATGATCTCGGGCGCCTTGCGGAATATCCTCCACATCTTCGGCGGCGGCCCCTGGTCAGCATAGTGATTACGACCCTTGAGCCAGAACAATGGCAGACCGGCGGCAAGGATCAGGGTAGCGGTCACGGCGAATGGCCTGATTCCCTCGGAGCCGGTAAACACCAGGATCAACGGCCCCAGTGCAAATCCCGCCGCCCCGGCCGCCCCATACAAGCCAATGATCCGTCCCCGCCAACTTTCCTGGGCCATTTCATTGATGACGGCCTCGCTGGCGGACCACAGGATCGCCGCGGAGGCGCCCAGCAGAAAGCGCAGTGGAAACCATGCCACGACATTTGGAAAAAGAGCCAGGGAAAAAAGCGTCACGCCGGCAAGCACTGTGGCCGCCTGCATCAGGCGGGCCGCCCCGAAGCGAGTAATCAGGCGGGGGGTGAGCGTGGCTATGGCAACGCCGCCACATGCCTGGGCCATGATGCTCAGGCCGATGACGGTCTTGCTGATTCCCTGGGAATCCAGCACCAGGGACAACAATGGCAGGGTCAGACCATACACCAGGTTCACCACCACCATTGACGCAATGACGGCTACCAGGTCCACCCCTCTTCGTCGTGAAATCACGTCATTACCCGACACACGATTTTCTCAACGAACTGCCCATCACTTGTCCGTGATTCACCCGCCACTGATGACTCCAGGAGGTTAATCCAGGGAAAGCACCCTGAAACTGTAGCCCAGCGACAAACCGAAGACATGGGCGTCCAGGTCACCGTTCGCGGCATTCAATTGGCCGACGGTTCCCAACAACTCCAGGCTATCGGTCAGGTGGACGCCGATGCCCAGGTTCGCCTGGTACACCAGACCGGAACCGTTGCTCAGGCCGCCACCACCAGCCGCCCCGACCAGACCTTCAATCTCTGTGAAGATTTTTTCGCCCAGCTCGACTCGAAATCCGCCGCCAACCAATCCAACCATGTAGGCCCCGGCATCGCCGGAATAGGCCCCCAGACCTTGTCCTGTCAGATACCAGTTCGGGGTCACGAAATAGTCCAACTGAGCACCCAGGTTTCCAACATTTTGCTCTGGACGGTTTCGCCAATTATCCCCACCTTCTGTATAGGTCTGATGAACAAACCGCACCCTGACCGGATGTTTTGCCAGGGCTTCATTGGATCCGGTGTTCGTTTCGTCAGGACCGAACTGGTAACCCAGTTGCATTGCCAGGGTTGTGGATTCAAAACTTGAGGAAGCAGCCCAAAGACGGGTTGCCGATAGATCAACGAACATATTCGGCGTTATCGAATACTGAATGCCCGCCCCGGCATCAAGCAGCAGCCCCCCTCCCGTATCGACGTTGCCGCCTCCACCACCACCCACGGCAAAGGATCCATAGACGGAAAATCTCTGGCTCACGGGAACCTGGTAGCCCACACCGGCCAGCAAGTGCATATACCCCTGGCTGCTGCCTGTGGCGGCGCCTGCGGCATCAAAACTCATGAACCACTCCTGACCGCGAAACGTCCTCCACTGGGCGCCAAGCAGGCCATAATCATCCTGCGCAAGACCTAAATCGCTCAACACACCACCAGACACGCCAATGTGCCTGGCCTTTATCGCAAACTGGTGCCTTCGAAGCCGATAGTCAGCGGGAATATCCGCCAGAAAAACATCTCGCTCCTCACCATCGACAATCGTCTCCAGCAAAGCGCCGAAGGAATGGTTATAGCCCAGGTAGAACTGGCCGGACTTGATGTCACCATTTTCCGGAAAATCCACATGGCTATAGCCGACACTCAAAGTCCCGGCGGGTGACAAGCGGTATTTCAGCCCCAGGTTCTCCCTGACCGCCAACCCGCCACCAACCAGCTGATTCCCCCCTCGCCCACCACCGGCGCCCAGGTACAGACCCGCTTCTATAGACCACAGGGAAGACAGCGGATATTCAAATCCGCCCGAAAGACCCAGTGTTATGAACCCGCCCCGCTCTCCTTCAACCGCGGCATAGAAGTCAACACCACCATCCAGGTACTGCCCTAACTTTTTATGCAATCCGAGCCGAGCCATCCCCATGGACTCTTCCTGGGGGAGCTCCCATTGTTCATAGCTACTTTGTACTTCGAAAGTTTCGACCCGGGGCGTGGCGGCCGGGGAATTGACGGACCCCAATACGAAAGGAAGCAAGAAACTTGTCAGCGTAATGTTTTTCAAGGCACACACTCCCATTACAGATTCGCACCCCGCCTTACGCAGCAGCGCATCCCCCCGCGGAGGCGCCCGGGAATTTTCGGAATTCGCATCCAATGCATTGATTTGAACTGTCTGGAGGGACTTTACCCCAGAAACAGAACAGGTGGCCAACCGCAAGGATCGTACGGATTGCCTCGCAGCAACTCGCGTTAAGTTTCATGTAGTATGGACCTGCAACACCTGTAGGCACATGCTCTTATTGAGACTGCGGCCCCCCCATGAGAAAAAGCACACCGAGAGTCCACAAATACGATCTCGATTCGCCAACGTCTACGCAATGAGGATCAGCGAGACCTTGATCTTCAGGACCCGGCGACTGGGTGTGGACACCCGGAAAAGCAAGATAAAATCACCTGATTTATGGAGAAAACTAAAGTGAAAGCACTGATTTCAAGCGTGGCGCTGGCCATCCTGACCCTGGGCCTGACAGTTACCCAAACCGGTTGCAGCAAAGCTGACCAAGAGTCGGCTGCCGTCAACCCCGCACTGAGCGCTCCGATACCCGAGGGTATGATCCGGGGTACCGTTCTCGAGACCATCGATGCAGCAGGCTATACCTATGTGCAACTTGGCTCGGGCGAAAGCAAAATCTGGCTGGCCGGTCCGAAAACCACCGTCGCGGTCGGCGACGTGGTCCAGGCCCCCCAGGGCATGCCCATGACAGACTTCCATAGCGCCGCCCTGAATCGCGACTTTGAAGTGGTCTATTTCGTAGGCGGGATGCAGAATCTGAGCGCCGCTCCGGCAGCGCAGGCTCCGGTAGCTGCCGACGCGCCCGTAGCCCAGTCACCGAACACCGCAGCACCCAGCGCAGCAGTCGAAGAGGTCGCAGTTGAGGCGGTGGAAGCAGGCAAGAACATTGCCGAGCTTTTCGCCAACAAAGACGCCTACGCCGACAAGGAAGTTACCCTGCGCGGCAAGGTCGTTAAATATAACGCTGACGTGATGGGAGCGAATTTCATCCATATCCAGGATGGCTCCGGTAATGCCGCTGACAAAAATCATGACCTGACGGTTACCTCAAAGAGTGCCGCGGCCGTGGGCGACGTTGTAGTTGTCAAGGGCAAGCTGGTCCTGGAAAAGGATTTTGGAGCCGGTTACAGCTATCCGGTCATCGTGGAAGACGCCGAAGTGACGGTTGAGTAACGCTCGGCGATCGACAAATTAGTAAGGAGAAAGGGCCCTTGCGAGGGCCCTTTTTCGTGTCCGGGTACAGAACACAACTGCACCACAAATAAAGAGCCGAAACCGCCCATTCCTGCTTCCCCGTCGGCAACCCTGTCTTGCGCCGTTGCCTCTGGATAACGCTCTCCTGAATGGGTCTCATGCCGAGATTGCTAAAGCCTGCGCCCGGCCAGGCCAGGCAGAGGCGTTCACCGCCCATCCAAAAATTAATCACGCCCAATTTTTAATTCTGATAGTCTTCAATGACCTAGAGAGAAACGGGTACCCGATGGGCGAAGGATTACAAAAATATATACGCCCCACACAAAACCGCCGCATTCCCGCATTAAACAGGGATGACCGGACGGTTACGGGCCTGTATCGGCCTTTATACTTGGTCTATTTGGGATTGCTTCCCGTCCGATCGCATCAAATTCGAAGGGCGATCCGCGCTCAGGATACACTCTCGTGAGCAGCTTTTTCCAGGAACTCAGACGACGCAATGTGGTGCGCATAGGCCTGGCCTACATCATCACTGCCTGGATATTGGCGCAGGTGGCGGACCTGGCCCTGGAGGCGTTTGCGGCGCCCGCCTGGGTCATGAAAACAGTGTTGTTGTTGATGCTGCTTGGATTCCCCCTGGCGCTTATTTTCGCCTGGGCCTTCGAGAAAACACCCGAAGGCATCAAGCTGGAAAAGAACGTGGACAGAAGCCAGTCCATCACGCCGGTAACAGGCAAAAAGCTGGACCGTGGAATCATTGTTGCCCTGGCTATCGCGGTAGTGTTCTTGCTTTACAAGGTCAATGTGCAGGATGTGCCTGAACCGGCAAGCGAAAAGCAACTTACGAGCAACACCCAGCCAGCCTCGTTCAGCAAGCCGGGGGCAGCAAGCTCCGAACCCTCAGTGGCCGTGCTGCCATTTGTAAACATGAGCAACGACCCGGCCAATGAATATTTCTCGGATGGCATTTCCGAAGAATTACTCAATGTGCTGGTGAAGGTCAGCACGCTTAAAGTGGCCTCGCGCACCTCCTCATTTTCTTTCAAGGGCAAGGACATCTCCATCCCC
>JAOTSW010000097.1 GCA_029864735.1 Chromatiales bacterium
GCAGGCCCCTGGCAATATTGTCGAGCCGACGCAGCATGATCATCGTCAGCAGCATGCCGAGCAAGGTGCTGACAAAACTAAGCGCCAACATCCCAAAGGAGCCCCCTTCGAGCACTTCAGGGTGCAGGTCCGAATACACGCCAAACCAGCTATTCAGCAAGCCGGCCGCCAGGGCCAGCATCCACAAGCTGGAAAACGCCGCCTTGAATAGCAGCCAGCCATTCTTCAAAACCCCGAGAATGCCCCTCGGCTCGGTAATCTGAAAACTCATGCGGACTCCTGGTCTGCTTTATTTCGTGGCGTTGCGTAAGCGCCAGTCTGACCGACCCGACGAGGCTTCTCAAGCGGGCCGGCTCCAAAAAAAGCAACTACGAGGCCTGTACTGGATTGCCGGATGACCCATAAAATCAGACTACACAGGACCAACGATCCGGATTACAACGCTATGAACCAGCTCGCCACGACCCCCGAACCGCCCTATTACGCGGTGATTTTTGCCAGCGTGCGTCAGGAGTCCGATGAGAGCGCCTATCAACGCACCGCGGCACGCATGCTGGAACTGGCGGCAAGCCAGCCGGGATTTCTGGGGGTGGACAGCGCCCGCAGCGATGGCCTGGGCATCACCGTGTCCTACTGGCAGGACGAAGAGGCCATCAAGGCCTGGAAGCACCAGGTAGAACATACCCAGGCCCGACGCATGGGTCGCGAGAAGTGGTACAGGGAATACAGCCTGCGGGTTGCCAGGGTGGAAAGAACATACGGATTCCTTTCCACCGGCTAGCCTTGCCGGCGAGCGACCCGGCAATCTTCGGGAAAGGCGATTTGCACCGCAATTAGCCTCAAGGGATGTCCAAAAATCCTATACTGTTAAACAGAGAATCCAACATCCAGACCTGTTTCGCCAGGTCCGGTGTGACACTGCCCCGACAACACTCGGACCAGGCTGTTAGGAAAAGGACGAATGTCAGACTATCAAACGCTTTTCAAAAAGATCGAAGATCTCACCGAAAGCGATCGCAAGCAGATAACCGAACTTTATCTTACCTACTTCGACGGCAGCAGTGAGGGACAGGTAATTTCGGACCTGGAGAAAAAGACCGAGATTTTATTGGTCTACTTCGAAGAGGCTCTGGTTGGCTTCAGCACCCTGGAGCTATACGACTTTGAATGGGAAAACTCCCTGATCCAGATACTCTATTCGGGCGACACCATCGTTGACCAGGCGCACTGGGGACAGCAGGCACTGGCATTCGCCTGGATCGCCAATCTAGGCAAACTCAAGCGTGACAGGCCCGATATTCCTTTGTACTGGTTTGTCATCCTGAAGGGACACAGGACCTTTAAATTTCTTCCCGCGTTTGGAAAGTCCTTTTATCCCCACTGGTCAATAGACAGGTCTGATTTGAAGCCGTTGGTTGATGCACTTGCCGTGCAAAAATTTGGCAGTGATTACAACCCGGAAACCGGGATAGTCGAATTTGCCGAATCAAGGGGGCATTTAAACCCTGACATCGCCCATCCAACAGAGAGCGAAAAAACCAGGGATTCCGTCCGTTTCTTCCTGGAGAAAAACCCTAACTACCTCCGTGGCCATGAACTCGTTTGCCTGTGCGAAATTTCCGAGCAGAACATGAAGCCACTTACAAAACGAATTTTCCGTCGGAGCGGTGTGTGACCTCCCCATGGCGCCAGCTACACGCGATTGGCACGAGATTGAAAAATACCGGAAATCTGGCCGCGCGCCAGGAAGCCTGGCTAATGAATTGCCTGCACCGAAACAGCAGCTCCGAATACGGACAGCGCTACAACTTTGCCGAGATCGAAAGTGTCGCAGAATTCCGCAATCAGGTTCCTGTGATCTCTTATGACGACATCGCACCCGACATTCGCAGAATGTACGACGGGGAAGCGGATGTGCTCTTTAGCGGCACGCCGGTAGCCTTCGAGCGCACCGGGGGAAGTACCAGTGGCAGCAAATTAATCCCCTACTCTCAGAATAGTCTGGAAGATTTCCAGGCGGCGTTATTGCCCTGGCTGGCAAACACCATTGAGCAATTTGGTATCACTGCCGGCACCGCGTACTTTTCGATAAGCCCGGCCACACGACAAGTCGAGATCTCTCCCGGCGGCATCTGTATCGGACTTCCCGATGGCGCCTACCTGGGCGATGCGGCACTGGAACAATTTTCAGCGATTTCCTCAGTGCCCGCATGGGTGGGAGGTTTGGCCGAGCTCTCCCAGTGGCAACTCGCAACACTGTATTACTTGTCCACCCGGGAAGACCTCGCCTTGATTTCAGTGTGGAGTCCCACATTCTTTCTCATGTTACTGGATGCGTTGGAACGCAGATCCGGGGAGATTGAAACACTCCTTCGTGACGGAGGCAGGCTGGCAGGCCAGGACCTGCCAGGGAATCCCGACGCCCTGGCTCGTATGAGCCGATTTATTGTCAACCACCGTACCGAAACCCTCTGGCCGAACCTGAAGCTTGTGAGTTGCTGGTCTGACGCCTCGTCCAGGCCGTTCTTCGACCAGCTCAGGCAACGACTCCCTCACGCAGCCTTCCAGGGAAAGGGGCTGTTATCGACCGAGGGCGTGGTCAGCATACCGAATCGCACCGGCCAACCGCTACTGGCCATGGATAGCGGATTTTTCGAATTTATGGACCAAAAAGATAATTTACATCTCGCCGTTGAGCTCGAGACTGGAAAGGCGTATGAAACCGTTATGACCACTTCCGGAGGGCTGTATCGTTACCGCACCGGAGACTGGGTAACTTGTGAGGGATTCGCAAAAAATATTCCAATCTTTCGCTTTTCCGGCAGAAGAGGATTGACCTGCGACATCGTCGGTGAGAAGTTAACCGAGGAGTTTGTATTGTCTTGCCTGGAGGATATCCCGGGATTTCGCATACTGGTACCTGCGCATGATTCACCGCCTGGATACGCGCTGGTGGTAGACAAACTGGATAATCATGAACCGGCCGCATTGATAAGGCTGGTCGAAGCACGTCTTTCCAAAAACCCTCAATACGCGTTCGCAAGAAAACTTGGGCAATTGGACAGGCTGCTAGTGTATACGGCCTCGCAGCCACTGGAGAAATACGTGGAACGTTTCGTAACAGCCGGCGCTCGCATCGGGGATGTAAAAGTAACCGCGCTGCGCCCTGAAACCGATTGGCTGGAAACCTTCTCTGGAACAGCTTCATGAAAATCGTCCTGATCTCACCGAAGGGCCCGCTTTACAGGCATAAAGGCGGGATTTTTAAAAAATCCCTTCGCTATCAACCCCTGACCCTTACCACCCTGGCCGCACTGCTTCCAGGGGAGCTGGATATCACCGTCGAACTCATAGACGAGGGTATTGAGGAGATCCCTGAGAACCTGGATGCCGACCTGGTCGGTATGACCGTTATCACAGGCACCACCAAACGAGCCTACGCACTGGCGGAAAGATTCCGTGGTCGTGGAATTCCCGTGGTGCTGGGTGGGCCTCACGTGACCTTGATGCCGGAAGAGGCCTCGCTGCACGCAGACTCGATATGTATCGGTTATGCAGAGCAGACCTGGCCGCAGCTGGTGCGAGATTTCGCGAATGGACGAATGCAAAGCAGCTATCACCAGGGCACACAATTTTCCTTGCAAGAGTCGCCTTTCCCCAGACGTGAGCTGTTCAACAAGAAAGATTTCCTGACCCAGGCCGTATTCGAGGCCACTCGCTCATGCGCCCACGACTGCGAGTTTTGCGTCGCCCCCTCAGCATGGGGGCGAAAGCAATATCAACATCCTGTCAGCTGGATCATTGAAGACATCAGGCGGGTAGGACAAAAGAGAATTTTGTTCATAGACCTGAACCTGGTATCTGACACAAAGTATGCAAGGGAATTATTCACCGCCCTGATCCCCCTTGGAGTCAGCTGGTTTGGCTTGTCCACGGTATTGATCGCCCATGACCCGGAGCTGATGGAGTTGATGGCGAGAAGTGGTTGCCGGGGCTTGCTACTGGGCCTGGAAACCGTGTCCCAGGCCAATCTGAAAAAAATGAAGAAACCCTTCAATGCCTCGGTGGACTATAAGAGTCTCATCGCAGATTTGCATCAGCTGGGTATTTCAGTACAGGGGTGTTTCGTATTCGGACTGGATCACGATACATCTGATGTTTTCGAAGCCACTTCTCAGTTTGCTATTGACGCCGGAATAGACCTGCCGAGATTTTCGGTGCTCACGCCCTTCCCCGGAACACCTTTATACCGACGACTGGAAGCCCAGGGACGAATATTTAGCCGTGACTGGGAACTGTACGACGGGCAGCACGTAGTCTTCCATCCACAGCAGATGAGTATTGATGAACTGGCCAAGGGCCACGAATACGCCTGGAAAAATGCTTACCGATGGTCATCAATAGGAAGGAGACTCTGGAACGCGAAGAACTTCCAACCACTGGGGCTAAGCGTCAATCTCGGCTACCGCTTCTATGCCCACAGGCTGCACAAGTTTTACAACTGTGACTGGCCTATAGATTCCATGATGAGAAAGGCCGCTCCGTCTATATCCAGGGCGACGGTTGAGCAGACCATCGCTATGGCTACCGAATCCAAGAACAAAGCACCATGCGGCTGACGATTATTCATCCGGCAATCGGGCACCGAATTGGCGAACGTTATATTCGGAGCTGGCAAATGGAGCCTTTACCGGCTGCGGCGATTGCCGGCCTGACGCCCGGCGACGTCGATATTCGCTTCTATGACGACCGCATGGAAAAAATCCCCTACGACGAGCCGACAGATGCTGTGGCGATCTCGCTTGAGACTTATACCGCAAAGCGGGTCTATCAAATTGCCAGTGAGTATCGGAAGCGGAATATACCGGTGATCGTTGGAGGCTTCCATGCCAGCCTGGTTCCTGAAGAGGCCGAAAGGTTTGCGGAATCTGTGATCGTGGGCGAAGCCGAGGCAATCTGGCCGACGGTCATAGATGATTTACGTCACGGCACCCTGAAGAAGCGCTATCAAGGATTTGAACGGCCTCTGCTTGAGCAGATCAAACCCGACAGATCCATATTTCGAGGAAAACGCTATTTACCTATCGGCTTGGTGGAAACAGGCAGGGGCTGCCGCTTCCCCTGTGAATTTTGCGCCATCCAGGCCTTCTTCGACCGGACACATCGCACCCGACCGGTAGATAACATTCTTGCGGAGCTTCACTCTCTGAAAAGCAGCAGAAAAGTCTTCTTCTTCGTAGACGACAACTTTGCCGGAAACATGCAGGCGGCAAAGCCACTGTTATCAGCGATGGCCCCGATGAACATTCGCTGGATCACCCAGATGAGCATCAACGCCGCCCATGACGAAGAGTTTCTCGAACTGCTCTCGCGAAGTGGTTGCAAGGGAGTGTTGATTGGATTTGAATCCCTGGACCGGGAAACCCTGCGGGCGATGAAGAAAAACTTCAACGCCATGCGTGGAGGCTATGAAGTCGCCCTTAGAAATCTAAGAAAATACAATATTCGGGTCTACGGCACTTTTGTCTTCGGCTACGAAAATGACACCCACGCCACCTTCGAAAACACCGTGGACTTTGCTATCCAGCAGAGACTTTATATCGCCGCGTTTAATCACCTGACACCCTTTCCCGGAACCGCCAGTACAAGCGCCTGCAGGACGAGGGCCGTTTGCGCTTTGACGCTTGGTGGCTGGACGATGCCTACCGCTATAACGATGTACCCTTTAACCCCCTGGGGCTACAGCATGAAGACATCACCCGTCTGTGCGTTGAGAGTCGCCGAAAATTCTACTCCTGGGCAAGCATTCTTCGCCGAGGGTTCGAGAAGACCAATCGCAGCGACCCGTTCATGTTCCGGAATTTCTTCCCCATCAACCACATGCACAGGGCGGACGTGAGTAACCGGAACGGCTATCCCCTGGGCGATGAAACCTGGCGTGGCGTGCTTGTCGAGGCGACGCAGTGAACATGCTTTCGATGCCCGGGGATGTCCCAAGCGACGGCTTTCGCGCAGGAGGCATCGTCTACCGGGAAGCCCGCCACGAGGATGACGAGTGCATCCGCGGCCTGTTGCGGAACAATGACATGGACTCCTGGGTCAGGATGTCTATCGAGCGGGAACCCTCCTTCTTCCTGGGTGAAAACCTGATGGGCCAATCCATGGCAGTGCTCGCCCGTCACTTAAACCCGCCACACGAGGTGGTGGGCATGTACTCCATGGCTGCATACAAAACTCATATAAACGGCATCCCAACGGACACCGGATACCTGGGTGCCCTGCGGGTGAACCCCGGACACAGGCACAAGCTTCGCATATTGAAAAATGGTTTTGCCTCGGCGCGAGCGCTCTCCGAAATCGGAAAGCTCCCCGTGTTTACCAGTCTGGCCAGCGAAAACCACACCGCTCGCAGGCTGCTTGAAGCCAACCTGGGAGGCATGCCCAGCTATACCCCGATAGGTGAATTGGAGAGCCTGGGGATCTCCACGGACCATGGCAAGAACACAGGATTACTGCGGGCCGCTCAACCGAAAGACATCCCTGCTCTGGTTGAGTTTTTTAACATCCAGGCCGCCGCCTATCATTTCTCCCCGGTCCTCGACGAGCAGTGGCTGAAAAGCTTGTCAGGAGATTTTGGCCTGCAGCTAAACGACTTCCTGCTACTGGAGGACGGATCGACGCTTCGCGGCTGCATAGCGGTTTGGGACCAGCGGGCCTTCAAGCAAGTCGTCCCGCGTGGCTACCGGTTCCCCCTGAACGTCCTGCGTCCACCCTACAACCTTTACGCCAGACTGGCAGGCCACCTGGTGCTACCCCCCATCGGGCACCAACTTGAGCAGGTCTTCCTCTCCTTCCTGGCCCTGGACACCCGGGCCACGGAAAGCTTTTCCCGGCTCATCGAGGAGGCGTTGTTTCATGCCCGCCAAAAAGGGGCAAAAGCCGGGGTACTGGGCTTAGCCGTTGAAAATCCGCTTTACCATCGCGCCAGGGAGAATTTTCACGCCAGTGTTTACCGAACTTGTATCGAGACTATCGCCTGGCCGGACAGTCCCGGGCTGCAGCTGGAAGCAAGGCCCCCCCAACCGGAAATAGGCCTGTTATGACGCTGCAGCGAATCACCCTGTTACGGCCCAACATGGGCAACTACCGGTCCACTGACGGACTCCCGCCACTGTCCCTGGCAATTCTTGCAGCGCGCACCCCGAAAGACATTGAGGTCACATTCTACGATGACAAGGTAGAGGTGATTCCGGAGGGCGACGAACCAGATCTGGTCGCCATCACGGTGGAAACATTTACCGCCCACCGGGCCTACGAACTTGCCCGCCAGTACCGGGAAAAAGGTGTCCCGGTGGTAATGGGTGGATATCACCCCACCTTCCTGCCCGAGGAAGCGCTGAAGCATGCTGATGCGATTGTCATCGGCGATGCCGAGGGAAGTTGGGAGCAATTGCTCGAGGACTTCCGCAAGGGCCGCATGCAACGCAGCTATTCCGGGGGCAATTCCAGGCCAATCGATGATTTCGTGCTGGATCGCAGTATCTTCAAGGGAAAGAAATACCCCCCGGTAGAGCTCGTCCAATATGGGCGTGGCTGCAGGTTTGCATGCGATTTCTGCTCTATTCGCACTTTTTACCAGGACAATATCCGGCAACGGGACACCCAAAGCATAGTGGAAGAAATGGCTGGCTTTAGCCGAAACAGGTTGATCTTTTTTGTCGACGATAATCTGTTCAACTCGGTGAAAGCCCTGAATGCATTGCTTGAGGCCATCGCGCCCTTGAATTTGCGCTGGTCCTGCCAGATCAGTATCGATGTCGCGAAAGATGAAAAATTGCTGGACAGGATGGCCGAAGCAGGCTGCGTGTTTGCCCTGGTAGGATTTGAATCCCTGTCTGAACAGAATCTTCGCCAAATGGGAAAGCGCTGGAACCGCGTCGCCGGAGATTACCTCAGCGTGGTGGACAAATTTCACCAGAGGGGAATTGCCCTGTATGGAACATTCGTTTTTGGTTACGACGCCGACACGGCTGAAACAATTCAGCAAAGCCTGGATTTTGCGATGGAAGCCAAGTTGGAAATTGCCAATTTCAACCCCCTGACCCCTACGCCCGGGTCTAATCTGTACAAGCGTCTGGAACAGGAAGGACGCCTGCTATTACCGGAATGGTGGACAAACAAAAGCTACTGTTACGGCGACCCGATATTTACGCCACGCAAGATGACTTCCGACGAGTTCTCGGTAAAATGTTTTGAGGCAAAGAAAGCGTTTTATTCATGGAGATCCATCGCCTCCAGGGTCCTGGGTTCCAACGCTGGATTCGACCTGTTCCGTACCTCCATGGTCGGTTTGGCGAATGTCATTTCGCGAAAAGAAATATACCGGAAACAATACCGGCCGCTAGGGAAATAAGCGCATGCACGTCAGCTTTATCAAACCAAATATAGGCCGAAGGGAGCACAGCCTCTACGTTGATGAAGCACGCATGGAACCGTTAATGCTCGGGGTACTGGCGGGACTGACGCCACCAGATGTCGAGGTTGTCCTGCATGACGACAGGATGGAGGGTATTCCCTACGACCAGCCCACAGACCTGGTGGCTATCACGGTGGAAACCTACACCGCCAGGAGAGCCTACGAAATTGCTGATGAATACCGCGAACGCGGCGTACCGGTGATTCTCGGCGGAATGCACGTGACACTCTTGCCTGAAGAATGTGCCGGGCATGCAGACAGCTTGTTCCTGGGAGATGCCGAGACGCTATGGGGTCAGGTGATAAAAGACCTGAAAAACGGTGGGCTCAAAAAGCGCTATGACGGACCTCCCGGAATAGGGCAAATTGGCGGCGTCCTGCCCAGGCGGGAGATTTTCAAGGGCAAGGGATACCTGCCCATGGCGTTAATGCAGTATTCGCGGGGATGCCGATTTGCCTGCAGTTTCTGCGCTGTAAGTGAGTATTTCGAGAAAAAGCACTACATCCGAAGGATAGATGAAGTGCTGGCTGAAATTGAGGCGCAAGACCGAAAATTCATCTTCTTCGTGGAC
>JAOTSW010000268.1 GCA_029864735.1 Chromatiales bacterium
GTTGACCGGGGCCGTGTGCAGGAAGGTGAAATTCAAACCCACGTACAACAAGGCGACCACCGTGGTCCCGGCGATCAGTGCCAGGGGAATCGTGCGCTGGGGGTTCTCGACTTCACCGGAAATGTAGGTCACTGCATTCCAGCCTGTATAGGCGTAGGTGACATAGATCAGCGATACCGCAAAGGCGCCGCTGAACAACAAGCTGCCGTCACCCTGGGCTGGCAGGAAGTGTATTTCCTGGGGCGCGTCGGTCAGCAGCACGCCGGCGACGCAGAACAGCACGATCAGTGCGATTTTCGCCACGGTGAAGCTGTTCTGTATCAGGGCGCTGTTATTGCGGTGGGTGGCATGAACCGCTGCCAGGGAGATGACCAGCAGGCCGGCAACCCAGGTCGCAGAACCATCGGGCAGGAAGGGCAGTGCCGCGCTCAGGTAGGCACCGGAAGTCAGCGCCACCAGGGCGGTGGGAGCGGCGAAGCCGATGGTGGAGGAGACCCAGCCGGATATGAAGCCGGCGGCCGGGTGGTAGATGCGAGTCAGGAAATTGTATTCACCGCCTGAGCGGGGAAGGGCCGCGCCGAGCTCGGCGTAACTGAGTGCGCCACACAGGGCCACCATGCCACCTACGGCCCAGAGCATGAGTATGACGAACCCGGATTGTATTTCCAGCAGCTGGAATCCCAGGCTGGTGAACACGCCGGTACCGATCATATTGGCGATGACCACGGTGCTTGAGGAGGTGAGACTGAACTTGGCGTCGACGGATGAGTCCGTCATGGGCGACTCCTGATATTGTGACATCTATCATCCCGGTCCTGTCAGGCAGGGTCGTGGCGACAATGCACAATTGGTATGGCGTTGGCGATTCTCAGAGGGTATCACCTGGTGAGAAACAGAGCCGATGAAATTTTTGTTCGGGAAGGGCTGGATGTCATTGGCCCCCCGCCGTGGGGTATCCTTGCGCCGTGAATGTTCAAACCACACAAGAAAACCTGGATCGGCAGTTCATGGGCCGGGCCCTGGAACTCGCCCGCGAGGCGGCGGATAACGGCGAGGTGCCGGTGGGCGCCGTACTGGTCAAGGATGGGGAAATCATTGCCGAAGGATTCAATCATCCTATCGGTCTGAATGACCCTACCGCCCATGCGGAGATCATGACCCTGCGAAGGGCTGGCCTGGCATTGCAAAACTACCGCCTGGTGGATACCACCCTCTACGTGACCCTGGAACCCTGTGCCATGTGCGCGGGCGCCATGGTTCATGCCAGGGTCGGTCGCTTGGTATACGGCGCTACAGAGCCTCGTACGGGGGCTGCCGGCAGCATCGTCAACATTGTTGAGCACGATGCCCTGAATCACCGCATGGCGGTGACCGGAGGCGTGTGTGCCCCAGAGGCTTCGCTCATGCTCAGGGAATTCTTTGCGGCGCGAAGAAAGAACGGCGGTCAGTCGGAATAAAGACGAATTTCAGGAATAAAAAAAGGGCGGCCAATGGCCGCCCTTTTCTTGCCTGTTGGCTGGTCGTTTACTGCACGCAGTTACACTGTGCGCCGCCGGCCTGGGCCAGGGGCGAGTTGATGGGCAACTGGGTGCCACTGCTGAGTGCAAATACTACGGCCTCGGTCTGCATTTCCAGCGTCACCAGGGGATTCGGGCCCTGTATGACTTCTCCCGTCACCAGGTCATTTACCCGGGATGACGGATCAAGCAGAGAGGTATGTCCGCCATCAGTAAATCTCACGATGCCGCGAATACCTGTGACGTCTACTGTGGTGGCCGAGATGCTGCTCAGGCCTGCCGCCCTTGCCCAATTTTCGGTGGCAGAGTTTGGCACCGTATTCTCGTTCAGAATCTCAAGGGCGTGGATAGGCGAGTTCGCAGCTGCAGCCGCCGCGTAATTAAGCGGATCAATCGGGTCCATGCCGGTTTGCCAGTCCCTCAGGAAATCAATGAATCCCGAGGTGTTGGGCTGCAAGCCGGTTGCGCCGGTGATCAAGGCCGCTGTGAGGGCGCCGAAACTGCTGTTCGCCGGATCGTTGGGGATAGCTGACCAGTTACCAGCCGGACTGCTCAACGTCGCAGTGGAGATTTCCGTGTTGGTTCCAAGGAAGGTAGCACCCATCAAAGAACCCAGGGAGACACCCACGAAGTGGACACGGCTGCCGTCCAGGTCCTGGGTCAAGGCGTCACCGTCGAACTCCATGTCCGGAATTGTCCGTACCAGGTGTATCAAGTCGGAACTAAGCTGTCTGCCCAGATCCCGAATCACCAGTGGGGCCCCCAGGGAGGTGGTAATGACCTGGGCACCGTCGTCAATAAATCCGTCAGGCCCGGGAATTGCCGAGGCATATCCCGGCAGGGCGTTGGTGAAATTATCCAGTCCAAAATGACGTTCATTATTGCCAAGCGGACTATCTGGTCCCTGGTAAAGCAGGGGAGCCAGCGCGCTTGTGTCTTTTACACCATGCAGCGGTTGGTCAACGGAGATAACTGCAAAGCCTTGCGAGGCAAAGCTATCCGCAAGGGCGATACCGCTTGAACGATCGCTGGTAATACCGTGCAGGTAAATCACAACCGGCCAACCCTCTGCAGGTTTGGCCTGGCCGCTACCGGCGTTGGGTACCGTCAACATTAACGGAATTGTTTGCGTGGTTACCTGCACCGGAACCGGGTTAAATCGGGTCAGGGTGGTGCCACCCGCTCCCTTCCAGGTTGCCGTGTAAGGTTGGGACGGATCGGTAAAGTAGGGTACATCCAGGGTCCCGACCAGAATATCCGCGATACCCGGCAACAATCCACCGCTGGCAGTATTGGTGTTAACACCGGTAGGCACGATCAGGCTG
>JAOTSW010000098.1 GCA_029864735.1 Chromatiales bacterium
CGCCCAGCGGGACTTCGCACTGGAGCCTTTTGCACGCGCCCTGGTGTCGGCCGGCATGGCAGTATTTTTGTTCGACTATCGCGGCTTTGGTGACAGCGACGGACTGCCACGGCAATGGGTAAGCCCCAGGCGGCATATCCAGGACTACCATGCCGCCCTGGCCCATGTGCGCTCAATGGCCGAGATAGACAAGCAACGACTGGGACTGTGGGGAACATCTTTCAGTGGTGGGCACGTATTGGTGGTCGCTGCCCAGGATCAGCGGATAAAGGCCGTCTCGTCCATGGTTCCGTTTGTCAGCGGCCCGGCCAGCCTGCGTCGCATTCCAATTGTCGAACTGCTCAAAATGACCTGGGCGGGAATCCGGGATTGGCTACAAGTTGCCTCAGGCGGGCCGACTTACCAGCTACCGGTTATTGGCAAACCCGACGAACTGGCCATGATGAACACCCCGGACAGCTACCTGGGATACCTGGACATGATCCCCGAGGGCAGCAGCTGGCGTAACGAAACTCCTGCCCGCGTCGCCCTGAGCGCCGGCTTTTACATGCCATCCAGATTTGCCTCACAGGTAAACTGCCCAACCCTGGTGGTTGCCGGAAAACAGGACAGCCTGGTTCCGCTGGAGAGCATTCGCAATACCGCCGGTAACATCCCGCAATGCGATCTTGAAATCCTGGATTGCCGCCACTTTGAACCTTACCAGGGTGAACTGCTGGCGAAAGTGTCCCGGATGCAGGCTCACTTCATGGCGGAGCATCTCCTCGCCTGAACCTCCGTCAACACCCCTTGGCGTGCTCCCGGTAAAAGTTCCGGCAACGCGCCTCCAGGCCTCGCACCACCCGTTTGCCCTTCAATGGACCTCGGGTCTCGGTCACCACCGTGTGCTGACCCTCGCTGTTATCCCTATCGTAGAAATACACCACTACCCAATCCTGGGTGCGCCCCAGTTCATGGGCCCTGGCGGTGTTGGAAAACATGACAGTAAAGTGCCAGTCCCCCCGCTCGGTATGCAGCACAGGTAACCAATCCCTGTGGGCCGGATTAAAGCGCTTGGGAGCAATCTTCGGCAGGTCGTCAGAGGCAACCTTGCGGCGGTACTCTTCGTCCACATCCAGGATTTCCTCAATCGACGGGGCCATCCGCTCGGCGACAGGGCGCGACCTGAGGCGGCGTAGCATTTCATCCAGACTGGCCCGCATTGCCCTGGCTTTTCGGGGGCCTATTCCTTCCACACGCTCCAGGCGGCCATCGTGGGCGGCAATCTCCAGCTCTTCCAGAGTATCCACTCCCAGGACCTCGTGAATCTGGCGAGCCAGCACTGTACCCACACCCGGCACTGTCTGAAACAGTTCTTCCGGATCAAGTTCACCGCGCAACCTGTCCATGCGAACAAGTCGTCCATGGCGAGCCAATTCCTGCAGGCTTCCGGCAATGCCGCGTCCAATGAATGGTAACTCGGCCAGGCCGGCAACTCCTTCCCGTGC
Organism: Chromatiales bacterium; assembly: GCA_029864735.1. GTDB lineage: Bacteria > Pseudomonadota > Gammaproteobacteria > Steroidobacterales > BM003 > CAKZML01. The sequence goes on from JAOTSW010000098.1 coordinate 1,488, forward strand.
CAGCAAGTCTCGAATGTCCTGCTCGCAGGACTCCACCGTTTCTGCAGCACGCTGGTAGGCTCGAACCCTGAACGGATTCGCGTTTTGCTGAGCCAGTAAATCCGCCATCTCGCGCAGCTTCTCAGCTGCGTCAGCATTAAAATCCTTTTGTCGCCGTGCGGTACCCTGAGCCATTTAATCGTGCCTCCATGCCCTTCGAGGATATTGCACCCCCGAAAGAGCCTCCTGGTGGGGAAGCCGGTCTTGCTCCGTCCTTTGTGGGCCAAGCCAAGTTATTGTCAGCCTTGCACGACGAGGCTGACAATTCGGCATTCTACCTAGTTCAACCTGGCCCTGACTCTAGGCCACTGGCGACCGGCCCTCAGCGCCGTGCTCACCCAGGTTTCCATATCGATGATAGTTATCGCTGATGCTTTGTTCCTTGAGATACCAAAGCAGCTCAACCCGGCCGCAAGCCAGCCACGGTGACCGGGCCACGAAAACGTAGGCCCGGGAAGCCGCCTCCAGCAAACCATTGCCAGGACTCTGACCCAATACTCGCAGTCGGTCTATGGCTCCGCTTTCGATTAGACCCAGTAGTTGAGCATCGTCATGCCTGGCGATGCTGGCCTTGCCGCCAAACAGGGCAATACACTGTTCCAGCAATCCACCAGAATTGAATTCGCTCTCCGGTGCCAGGCTGATCAATACACGATTCCCGGTCAGACATCCGGCAGCCAACGCGGCAATCGCCTGGTACTCGACGGCGCCTGAACCCAGTCGCAACGCCAGCTTCCCAACCGGCAGGTAACGGCGGATATTATGCTGGCCCAGGAGTTTGAAGTGATCGTGCTCGCGGCTGAATTCCTGTTGCCAGGCTTCCTGGTAACTAGCCAGGGCGTTCATCAGACTCCTCCCGGACTCGCTGCTCTCTACACCCTTGCTCGCCAGGAATTTTGCTAGCGGAGCCAGCATCGGATCACTGACCGATGCGCCCAAGCGTTGCGATGTGCCATCAGCCAGATCCATCAACTGGGCCACGTAACTGGGGCCACCTGCCTTGATGCCGGGACCAAAGGCTGACTTGCCCATGCCACCGAAAGGCTGACGAAGCACTATCGCACCGGTGGTCACCCTGTTGATATACAGGTTTCCAGCCTTGATTCGATCGCGCCAGTAAACCTGCTCCCTGATATCGAGGCTTTCCAGACCGGAAGTCAGCCCGTAGCCCGTCTGGTTAACCAGCTCAATGGCATGGTCCAGGTTCTCGGCGCGCATCACCGAGAGTACAGGGCCAAAAAACTCCGTCATGTGACTGAACCCGCCTGGCTGCACGTCCCACTTGACCCCGGGGGAATACAGACCCGGATTGTCGTCCACGACACTCGGCGCCACTGCCCAGCTCTCGCCTGGTTCCAGCACATTCAGGCCCCTTTTGAGTGGATCAGATGGCGGACCGATCAGCGGGCCTATCCGGGTGCTCAGATTCCATGCAGAGCCAACTTCCATGCTCTCCACAGCATCGCAGAGCGTCGCCTTGAACTCGGGGTCGTCGTAAACCTCTTTCTCAAGGACCAGCAAACTGGTTGCAGAGCATTTCTGTCCGCTATGGCCAAACGCCGATTGCAGAACGTTTTTGATTGCCTGGTCCCTGTCCGCAAGTGCCGTAACGATGGTGGCGTCTTTACCACCGGTCTCCGCCAGAAGATTCATATCCGGGCGAGACTTCAGCATGGTCAGTGCAGTATCGGTTCCTCCGGTTAGAATCACCGCCGAAACACGGGAATCGGCGACCAACCTGGCGCCCACTCCCGAACCCTGGCAGGGCAGGAATTGCAGGGCCTGTTTGGATACACCGGCCCGCCAGAAACACTTGCACAATTCATAGGCCACCAGGACCGTCTGGGATGCGGGCTTTAGAATCACGCGGTTGCCGGCAGCCAGGGCGGCGGCAATCCCGCCGCAAGGAATGGCAATCGGGAAGTTCCAGGGCGGCACTACCGCGACAACACCCTTGGGGGTTGCCCTTAAAGCCGGATTTTCCTGAAACTCCAGTGCACTGCGGCGATAGAACTCCACGAAATCTATCGCCTCGGAAACCTCTGGATCCGACTCCGGCACGGTCTTGCCACCATCAACCATGGCGGCCGCAATCAAATCCCCACGAGCCTTACGCAGCTCTGCCGCGACACGACCCAACAGCTCGTAGCGCTCCGTGTTTCCCATGCTGCCCCACCCGGAGGCATCCGACTCAGCGCAGGCAATCGCGGCCGCCAGGTCGTCTTCATTGGCTTCCCTGTATCGACCAACCGTGACGTCCGGTCGTGACGGGTCTACGCAGGGCCGCACAACCCGGCCTTCGAGTTCGTCCTGTCCGGCAATCACCAGCGGAATTTCCATAGCCGAATCACCGCAGCAATCCTTCCATCTACGTATCAATTGCTCCGCCCACTCCACGTTCTGGGGAAGGGCGAAATCGGTATCCGGATCATTGACGAAATCGCTGATGGAATTACCCGGCAGACCCTCGGCCAATATCTTCTCATTGCGCCTGTCCTGCGTACGCCTGGGCGCCGCGGGCAAAGACTCGATTAATTCAAATGCACCCAGAAACTGCTGCTCAAGCCTCTCCCACTCTTCAGTCCCGACCCGGATCTTGAACGCATGCGCAAGGAAATTATCCGGGCCGGTGTTTTCATCCAATCGCCTGACCAGATAGCCGATCGCATGAATAAAATTTTCGCGCCGGGTAGCCGGTGCATAAAGCAGAAGGTTTTCGGCTATTTCAAACAGCGCCCTGCGCTGATGGTTGGCCATGCCTTCGAGCATTTCGAACTGTACTTTATCGCCAGCTCCAGCTTCGGCAGCCAGTATCAGTCCATAGGACAAGTCAAACAGATTATGGGAAGCAATCCCCAGGTGAACCGCCTCCAGGTTCTCCCCACGCATGCCTTCTTGCAACATTCGTTTGTAGTTGGCGTCTACCTGGTTTTTAGACTTGTACGGCGCCTGGGGCCAGCCGTGAATGGAGGCATCAACCTTTTCCATTTCCAGGTTCGCACCCTTTACCAGACGCACCGTTACCGGAGCCCCACCTGCAGCAACCCGTTTGCGGGCCCAGGCGTTGATTGTCTTCTGGACTCCCCAGGCATCGGGCAGGTAGGCCTGTAAGGCAATACCCGCCCTTACCTGCTGCAATCCCTCGCGATCCAGGGTTCGCATGAAGGCCTCGGCGGTCACACTCATGTCCCGATATTCTTCCATGTCCAGGTAGACGAACTTCGGCACTTGGGTCCCATCGATACGGGTAAAACGCATCCTGTCGGCTTCCCGGTAAATGCGTTCCAGCCGATCACACAGAACCTCAACCGAGTGTTCCCACGCCAGGGAAGAAATCTGGGAGAAAATAGTAGAGATCTTGATGGACAGGCATTCCAGGTCAGGTTTTTGCAGGGCGCTGAGATAGGTATTCATGCGCTCGATCGCCGCCTTCTCACCCAGCAGCGCCTCACCCAGAAAATTCACGTTCATCCTCAGGCCGCTGGCCTGGCGTTCGTGCAAGTGCCCGGTCAGCACTTCCTCTTCCGCCGGCAGAATGACATTCGCCGACTCGCGACGCATCCGTTCCTGAACCATGGGCACGGCCACACCCGGCAGCCAGGCGCCGAAGGAACGGAAACCCTGCAACAAGGCCTTGTCGAGTCCTGAGAAAAACCTGGGAATACCCTGGACGTCCAGGATATGGATTAGCTGATCCACCGCGCGATGAGGCGTTTTGGCCCGCAGGGACTGGTCCGTCATCTGGGTCAGGGTCGCCTTGTCATGGGGACTTTCCATCATGCGTTCCAGCTCTTCCTGCTGGCGCTTCTCGGGAGTCGTCTGCAACTGCATCGCCCGGTCTTGCAGCAACCTTGCCAGGGCCACGGCCTTGCGTGCAACCAGGGGCGCTTCCGGATACAGATCAGGGTCAATGTCGCCGAGACGTTGCTCCAGGGAGGACGCAGAGGGATCAGGGCGCTTGGTGTCTACAGGTTCTTGCATGTGGGGTTCCAATAACAGACCAGGGACGCGAAACTCGGTTTCGCAGCTTGCAAATTATCAGTCCCGCCCCAAGGTGACGGGTATACGGAGTACCCACAGGCAAGTGCCGGGAAGTCCTAAGTGCAGTCCTGGACCTGAGCCTGGAACTGGTGCATACCGTTCCTCAGCTGCTACGCAGCAATAGCCACCAATGCCATGCCCGCCAGGCGTTCCATGTCGAAAAGGCTTCTTCTTCCCGGGTGTTTGCGCAACGAGCGGCCATGATCATGACCGACCGGGTTCGCCAGCCTGAACAACCGCCCCCTGCATCGCCAGCACTTAGCGACTTTGCAATGATCCTGCCAGCAACCGAAAAATACAATCCGCAGCTTCCGAAGTCGCACCACGTTAAGTCCTGATTTCAAAGGTAGCCTTGTGCGCCCATGATTGCCCTGCGGTCAGCCAGACAGCAGTTTGATCCATGGCCGTAGCATCAACAGGGAGTTGACACATGCTTTACAGGGAAATCATTAGCGTAATCGCTACTTCACTTATTCTCGCCGTTTCAGCCCCGGCGCTCGCGCAGGGACATGGCGACCAGGACCAGGACCATGATCGGGATATGACTCGTGACATGGACAGGGATCATACTTCAGACCGCGACCAACTTATGGATCGTGATCAGGACCGGGACCAGGATCGGGACCACATGCAGGACAAGGACGGCGACAAGGCCCAAGACCGGGATCGCGATCGGATACATCAGGATGACGCCATCTATGGCTCATCGCTCATGACCGAGGAAGAGCGCAATCAATATCGGATGCGTCTCGGCGAGGCCAAGAGCGAGGAGGAGAAAGCCAGGATTCGCGCCGAGCACCAGGAACAGATGCGGGAGCGCGCTCGCGAACAAGGCGTTGAGCTACCAGAGCCGCCACCTGAGACTTGATAGGGAATTTCCGAGTCGCCGGGGACAGGCAGGCACTACCTGTCCCCGGCGATGCCCTTCCTTTGAAATGGATTTCGGAGGCAATTATGAGCATGAATTCTTCATGCGTGGGACGGTTCATCACGCTTACCGTATTGGGACTTTTCAGCCTTAGCTGTTACGCCCAACAGCAGGGCTTCAGCGTCAAGACCGGCGTCCAGTACACCACCGGCGAGTACGGGGGAACCCAGGACATTAGCGACATTTACGTTCCTGTTACCGGGAGGCTGGTAACCGGGAGCTGGGGGCTTAGCGCCACCCTGCCGTACCTGCGGGTTAAGGCGCCCCGCGGCACCCAGATAGGTCCTGGCGGCGAACCCATCCCGGGATCCGGCGACATGACGACGGAATCCGGAGTTGGCGATATCATCCTGCGACTGACCTATTTCAACCTTCTTAGAAGCGCCGACAAGCGCTTCGCCATGGATGTAACCGGCAAGCTGAAGCTGGGCACCGCGGATGAATCCAAGGGAATGGGTACAGGAGAAAATGACTACTCTATCCAGGTCGACGGATACGGCTTCTTCGACGCCTTTACCGCGTTTGGAACGCTAGGCTACAAGGTACGCGGCCAACCCCAGGACTTCGCCCTGGAGGACGTGTGGTTTGCATCCATTGGTGGCAGCATACCGATTGCCTCGCGGACCCGGCTGGGAATGGCCTTTGACGTGAGGCCCTCTGCCTATAAAAGCAACGAGGATTTGCGCGAACTGAGCCTGTACATTTCCAGGCGATCTGCGAACAACTGGCGCTACAGCGCGTACCTGAGCACGGGATTCAGCGACAGCAGTCCTGACCTGGGCGCAGGATTCAGCGTGGGTTATCACTACTGATTGCGAAGAAACCCTGGGGAAATGGTGCCGGCACGAGGAGTCGAACCCCGGACCTACTGATTACAAATCAGTTGCTCTACCAGCTGAGCTATACCGGCCTGTGCGCTAAAGAGAAGCGATTATTGTTACTTTTGCCCAATCTATCAAGGGCAATGTAGGCGATGCAGCACAACTTCGGGCTGACAATTGAAGCGCACATCCAGCAAGGAGGACCCGGCGCCCACCGAGGTGTAGCCTTTCAGACTCCTGTACTGCCAGTTCCCCGACGCAAGCCTGGAAGGGCAGCGTGCATTCTTGTACAGCGCTTTTCCGCCGGGTAGCGCAATTTGTCCGCCATGAGTGTGGCCACACACCAGGAAATCCACGTCTGCGCTCTCTGCCACCCGATAGATCTCCGGTGAGTGAGCGAGCAGAATCCGGGTAATTCCCCGGGGAACCGCAATGAGGGCCTTTTCCAGGTCATCCGTTTGGAAAAAATGCGGGTCATCCACACCCACCAGGTAAATATCCTGATCGTCACGCCGGATCGGCACCGAGGCGTTGTACAAGAGCTCGTACCCCATGGCGAGCATGTCGGGAATCATTTCAGCGCTGTCATGATTGCCCAGCACCGCGTATGCATCGCCCTTCAAGGCCTCGCGCAATAAAGACAAACCCATCAGCGATGGCCTGACATCACCCTTGGTATGGAAACGGTAATCACCCGTGAGCACGCACAGGTCATATTCCAGTGGGGCGACCACTTCCGCCAGGCGGGGGGCAAAATCCGGGCGCGAATCCAGATGCAGGTCGGAAATCTGCAACACGGTGAATCCGTCAAAGCTCTGTGGAAGCCTGGGCAAGACCACTGGATTTTCCCTGACCACGATATCCATGGCGTTGCGACGCCCGCGGTCCAGCATGCCGGTAATCTTGAGCAAGCCCCTGAGCAGGGCCTCGGACAACACAGAGTTTTCAGGATGAAAAAATGTCGTGCCGCCGCCGAACACCCTTTCATCAGAATGTCCTCTTTCCAGATTTATGCGCCGGTTCATGGCCTCATCCTGGCCATAGTCCACCAGGACCTCGCGGCCAGCTGTCAGGGGATTCTGATCATCCAGTTTTTTAATTGGCATCGGCCTTTTCATCCTGGACTTCGACCTCACACTCTGTGGCAGCAAAGGAAAGTGACGAACTATCAGAGGCGCTCAGGAGTTTGGCATCGAAATCCTGCAGCCTTTTCAGTTCCAGGTTGATGAAAAATACGCTGGCCGAGCGGTCCACCACGCCAATGCGGGCCGCCAAGCCGGTCTCCTCCATCTGTTCCAGTCGACGTTGCGCTCTGCTTTGCTGGCTGAACAGGCCAAGGGCAATGGCATTGCGGTCCTCGCCACTGCCCACGATATAAGCATCCTTGATGCCCCGCGAGGCCAGCATGCTCAAGGCCAGGTTGGCAGAGTTGCGGTCACGAAATGGCGGGATATAGACCCAGTAGACCGGCCGGGATACCTGCCGTTCATTGACCACCGGATTGAAGGCCGACAGAGAAAACTCCTCTATCGCTGCACGGGCCGCTTCCTCGTCGTCAAACGGGCCAAGATTCGCACACACCCCCGGTGCAGGCTGTACAACGGAAACCGCCTCCGGCTCGG
>JAOTSW010000099.1 GCA_029864735.1 Chromatiales bacterium
CTGGGCCCGGGCCAATACTTCCTGGCACTGCTCCAGGGCTCGCAGGTAAGCTGCGGGCTTGAGAACCAGCGAACCCACGTTGAATGATAGTGCCGGCCTGGCACCGGAGCGTTCCACCTCTCGCAACAGGGCTACGACTCTATCCGGATAGGCGCCAAACTTGCTCGACAGGTCATAGGTCGCATCGGGATCATGGACTGCCAGCCTGACAAAAATATCTACATCCCTTGTGGGTAACTCCCCCAGCAATCGCCCCAGCTCATTCTCATGGTCCACGACGAAGCTGCGGACACCGTGGTGGGTATACGCCCTGGCAGCCGCCCCGGGCAACCTGACCGGCGCCATGAAGTGGCAGAGAGCGCCGGGCATGATTTGCTGGACCACTTCCATCTCGGGAATCGATGCCGTGTCAAACTCACGCAGACCGCCCGCGATTAGGCCTCGAAGCACAATGGGAGCGGGATTTGCCTTCACCGCGTACATCACGGTCCCGGGAAACCCTTCAATAAACTCCCGGGTCGCACGCTCGAGAATGTGCGGATAAACACAATAAGCCGGGTCTACGGGTTCTAGCGACCGCAGCATCTCCAGGGCGCTGGAAAAAGTATGTTCCGTGGGCAAGCCGCGGCCAAAGATATCCAAAGGCATCTCCTTTCCTAATGAAGGGAAAGCGTAAAGCAGCCCATCATCCTTTCTACCGGCCAAAGGTCAAGAATTGTCGCAAACCGGGGATAGGGGTAGGTAATCTCCACCGCTGACAATGGCTCCCCGCTTAGGTAGCATCCTTAATCAGGACTCTAACTGCGAAAAGGATGAATTCGCCATGAAAAAAACTCTTCTGACAATTTCCGCATTCGGCCTGTTTGCTCTCACCGGCGCTGCTTTTGCATCCGACGGGGCCGCTTTGGCCGAGCCATGCATGGATTGCCACGAGTTCGCTTATGATTTCGAAGGCGTGGACGCTGCCGAAATGCATGAACTGCTTACTGCAGCAAGCGAAAACGCCAAGCACAAAGCCACAAAAGGCCTGTCGGCGGAAGATATCAAGGCACTTGCTGATTACATCGCTGCGGAAGCTGCCAAGTAAACACGTGACGCGCCCTGCAATCCCGTCGCCTTGGTGACAAGCGACGGGATTGCCGCTTAGCGGAAATTTGTCTGCGGGCAATACCCGGGCACAGCAGGAAATAGGGCAATTTTCGCCTGGACTCCTGTTTATCTTGTAACTCAATGAGTTATGAGAGACGTGTTGTTGTTGTCTGTTACAACTGTAAGTAATCTCCACCCATGACAGGAGGCGGTTCCTGGGTTAGCATCTGGACCAGTTAAAATATTTGTAACAGAGGGTGGGTCCAAAATGAAAAAGATTATTCTGACAATTTCCGCGTTCAGTCTGTTTGCACTGAATGGCGCAGCATTTGCCGCAGACGGTGCCGAGCTGGCCGAAGCCTGCCTCGACTGCCATGAGTTTGCATACGATTTCGAAGGCGCCACGGTTGAAGAAATGACCGCACTGATTACTGCACGTCTGGAAGTCAAAAAGCACAAAGCCACTCAGGGCATGACTGCTGAAGACGTAGCCGCGCTTGCCGAATACATCTCGGGCGAAGCCAACAAGTAATCTGGCAGAGATTGTAATCAGAAGTGGAGCAGGCAATGCCTGCTCCACTTTTTTTATGTCTTACTAAAACCCGATAGACGCAATTTCGTCGCCCGCCCAACACACCGTTCCTCCTGATTTGGCTATGTTTTTAGTTTATGCTAATCGTCCTCCGGAACAATTCCGGTGGGTTCTGCAATTAAATTAAAAGCGCGCTCAGGACAGGCGCCACGGAGCTAGAATGAGTGCCAGCAAACGGGAATGCAGTAACTTCGGTCTTGTAACCGTGGTGTTAGCTGGCTGCCTTGCCCTGGCGGCTTGCGGCAAGAAGGCGCCCCCCAGTCTCCCGGCACTGGACATTCCAGTCACCTCCGTTGAAGTCACTGACGTCCCCATTTACCTCGAGATGGTCGGACAAACCATGGGCTCGGTAGAAATCCCCATACGCACCCGGGTCGACGGTGTCCTGGAAGGTATGCACTTTGTTGAAGGCAGCCAGGTCAAGAAAGGCGCCCCACTGTATTCCATCGACCCGCGCCCATTGCAGTCCATGGTGGTAGAAGCACAGGGACGCGTGGCGGAAGCGCGCACCGCCCTGGCAAAAGCCAGCAGCGACCTGGCGCGTATTGCGCCGCTGGCAAAAATGAACGCAGTGAGCCAACAAGACCTGGACGGAGCTCAAGCCCAGTTCGAAGCGGCCAAGGGAGGCCTGCAGGCGGCCGAGGCCCAACTGGAGCGCGCCAACATTGAACTGGGTTACACCGAAATCAGCTCGCCCATTGACGGCTTGATCGGCATCTCCGAAGCCAAGGTCGGTGAGTATGTGGGACGCAGCCCCAATCCCGTGGTCTTGAACAAGGTCTCCAGGATCGATCCAATCCGGGTGCGATTCTCCATCAATGAGCGCGAGTACCTTAAGTTTCGCCGCCGCATGAATGGGGTTATTACCGAACATGGCCCGGATACCAACGAGCGCGCCGAACTGACCCTGGTCCTGGCCGATGGGTCGGTACACGAACAGACCGGCCAGGTGGTCACCTCCAACGCCGCCATCGACCCAACCACCGGCACCCTGACACTCGAGGCAGACTTCCCCAATCCGCGTCAGCTGGTACTGGCGGGCCAGTTCGCACGCCTGCGCGGCATACTCGAGACGCGAAGTAACGTAATCCTGATTCCCCAGAAGGCTATTCGCGAATCCCAGGGCCTGTTTGAAGTGGCTGTAATTGGAAAGGACGGTGCAGTGGAGTTACGCCGTGTCGAGGTGGGACCACGCACAGGCAAATTCCAGATTATAGAAAAAGGCCTGGAGGCTGGTGAGCAAGTCGCCCTGGAGGGCCTGCAGAGACTGCGCAACGGAATGACAGTGAATCCGGTCGCCGCTAGCGCCAACGGCTCGAAAGAGGACTAGGCCATGGCAGAGTTCTTCGTACGCCGGCCAATCGTTGCCATGGTGATGGCGATCATCATCATAATCCTCGGCATCGTGGCAATGCGGGGCCTGCCGGTTGCCCAGTACCCGGAAATCACACCACCCATGGTCTCGGTATCCGGTATCTACACCGGCGCTAACGCAACCAATGTAGAGCAGTCAGTCGCCACCCCGCTTGAGCAGAAAATCAACGGCGTGGAAAACATGATCTACATGAAGTCCACGAATTCCAGCAGCGGCACAATGGCTCTTCAAGTGTCCTTCGAAGTGGGAACGGACCTGGACATGGCCAACGTCATGACCCAGAACCGCGTGTCCGAGGCCCAGGCTACTTTGCCTGAAGAAGTCACTCGGATGGGCGTCACGGTGAAAAAGCAGTTGGCCTTCCCGCTGTTGCTGGTCTCACTGATTTCACCCAACGGTAGTTATGACGAATCGTTTTTGATCAACTACGGCATCCTGAACATCCTGGATGAAATCGCACGTATACGCGGGGTGGGGCAAGCCGAAGTAATGGGCGGTTCAGGCTCTGAATACGCCATGCGCATCTGGGTCAGGCCAGACCAGCTGGCCAAACTCGGACTGACCGTGGCGGACCTGACCAATTCCATTCGTCAACAAAACGTTCTGATTCCTGCTGGGCAGATTGGCGGCCCGCCCGCTCCGGCGGGCACGGACTACACCTACACGGTACAAACAGAAGACCGACTCGCCACCGCAGAGCAATTCGGGGAGGTGGTGGTACGCTCCAACCCGGACGGCTCCCAGGTCTTTCTCAAGGACATAGCTCGAATTGAGCTGGGTACCCGCAACTACAACGTGACCGCCCGACTGGACGGCTCACCCACCGCGGTGCTCGCGGTTTACCAATTGCCCGATGCGAATGGCATCGACGTGGCTAATGAGGTCATGGCAGCCGTGGAGGAGCTATCCACGCGTTTCCCCGCTGATATGGAATACGTGGTGTCACTGGACACCACCCTGCCTATTACCGCCGGCATCAGGGAAATTATCATCACCTTGTTCCAGGCGGTGGGCCTGGTCATCCTGGTGGTGTACATTTTCCTGCAAAGCGCCCGCGCGACACTGATTCCAGCCCTTACGGTGCCGGTATCACTGATTGGTACCTTCGCGGTATTCCCCTTGCTCGGATTCTCGATCAATACCCTGTCCCTGCTGGGCCTGGTGCTTGCCATCGGCATCGTGGTCGATGACGCCATCGTTGTGGTTGAAGCCGTATCTCAGAAAATGGAATCCGGCATGGGCGCCAGGGAAGCTACGGTGGCGGCCATGCGTGAGGTGTCTGGACCCATCGTGGCGACATCCCTGTCACTCATTGCGGTGTTCGTACCCGTGGCCGCCATGGGTGGTATCACCGGCAGGCTGTATCAGCAGTTCGCCATTACCATCGCAATCTCGGTGGCCATCTCATCACTTAACGCGCTGACTCTCAGTCCGGCCCTGGCGGCCATGTTGCTTAAACCGCCCAGTGAAAACGATGGGCCCCTGAGTCGATTTTTCGCCGCCTTTAACCGGAAGTTCGAGGTCGCCACCGACAAGTTCATGGTGCTGACAGGTTTCTTTACTCGCAGTCCCGGACGGGCCGGCATGCTATTGGCAGGACTGACAGCCTTGCTGGTGTTGTTGTTCCAGCTGGTTCCCGGCGGTTTCGTGCCCGAGGAAGACCAGGGATATGTCCTGGTCAGCGTGCAATTACCCGACGGCGCCTCATTGCAGCGCACCGACGTGGTGATGCGCAAAGTCGAAAAAATCATCGCCAGCGTTGAAGCGGTTAAAAACGCCACGACCATCGGCGGCTACAGCATGCTGACCAGTTCCCTGCAATCCAACGCCGGAGCGGTATTCGTCCAGCTCAAGGAGTGGGACGACCGGCCGGGGATACGTAACCACGCGAAGAATGTCGTCCGCCTGCTAAATTTCAAACTGCATACTCAAATCCCGGAGGCCGTGGCTTTCGCCATGGGGCCGCCTGCCATTCCTGGCCTGGGTACCGGCTCGGGATTCACCATGGTCTTGCAGGACCGGGGCGGCAATTCTCCTGAATACCTGGAGAAGCAAACCCAGCTGTTCCTCCAGGCCGCTTTGCAGCGACCGGAGATTGCCACCGGATTTTCAGCCTTCAGGGCCAATGTCCCCCAGATCTCCCTGGATATCGACCAGGCGAAGGCGCTGAAAATGGGCGTGGCCCTGTCCGATGTTAATTCGGCAATCGGCGCTTTCCTGGGAGGCGCCTACGTCAATGACTTCAATCGATTCGGGCGGCTGTACAAGGTGTATGTCCAGGCCGAACCGGAGTATCGGGCCGACCCCAGCGGAATTGATATGTTCTACGTGCGTAACCGGGACGGCGACATGGTCCCCCTGTCCACGCTGATCACCATCGGTCGCACGATTGGCCCCGAATTCACCAATCGCTTCAATCTATTCCGCTCCGCCGAAATCAGTGGTCAGCCGGAAACCGGCTACAGTTCGGCCGAGGCGCTAAACGCCCTGGAAGAGGTCGCCCAGCAAACCCTGCCGTCAGACATGAGCTACACGTGGAGCAATATGTCTTACCAGCAAAAGGCGGCCGAGGGCAGCGGCAGCGTGGTTTTCCTGATGGCCCTGGTGTTTGTGTTCCTGATCCTGGCCGCCCAGTACGAAAGCTGGTCCATCCCCTTGAGCGTTCTGCTTGGAACGCCGATAGCGGTGTTCGGTGCAATCGGAGGGCTGTGGTTGGCGAGAATGCTACCCATTGTTGGCGAGAGCTATGAGAACAATGTATTCGCCCAGATCGGCCTGGTGATGCTGATCGGCATGGCAGCCAAGAACGCCATCCTGATTGTGGAATTCGCCAAGGTAGAGGTGGAGAAAGGTCGCAATGCCGCAGATGCTGCCATGGAAGCGGCTCGCTCGAGATTCCGTCCCATCCTGATGACGGCATTTTCGTTCATCCTGGGTGTGATGCCCTTGCTGATTGCCAGCGGCGCCGGCGCCGAGGCACGCAAGGTTATGGGTATGACTGTATTCAGCGGCATGCTGGTAGCGACGGTGGTGGGCGTACTGGTTGTGCCGGCAATGTTTGTGGTGATCCATGGCCTTGCCAATCGGGGCAAGGCCAAGCCAAGCGCGGAGGCAGCATGATGCGTAAACGTCTAAGCAGCCTGCTGCTGCCAATCGTGCTTGGCGCCTGCACCCTTGGGCCGGATTACCAGGCTCCCGAATCGCAGCTCCCCCGGGTCTACGGGCAACCCGTCCTTGAAGGCGAGGCCATGGCCAATATGCCATGGTGGGACCTGTTCCAGGACGAGACCCTCCAGGCCTTGATTCGAACAGCCCTTGATGAGAACAAGGATCTGGCAATTGCCGCCTCCCGCATTATTGAGTCACAGGCTATCCTGGGAATTTCCCGCTCCGAGTATTTCCCCAGCGTCGACGCAGGCCTTTCTGGCACCTCGGGTAAAGGTAGCTCCAAGGTCTTTCCGGGCAGTCTGGATGACAGCGTCCAGCAAAACTATCGCCTGGGATTAAGCGTGGGATGGGAAGTCGATTTCTTCGGGCGCCTGCGACGCAGCAACGAGGCATCCAGGGCCCAGCTATTGGCCAGCGAGTACGCACACCAGGCGCTGACCATCAGCCTGGTGGCCAGCGTGGCGAGCAACTACATGCTGCTCAGGGACCTGGACCAGCGACTCGAGATCGCCAGGCGAACCTTCACCACCCGCACTGACAGCCTGAATATCATCCGGGCTCGCTTCGACAAGGGCATAGTGCCGTTACTTGATGTGAACCAGGCGGAAATCGAACTGGCCTCGGCCAGCGCGGCTGTCTCCGCAGCTGAACGAGCAGTGGCCCAGACAGAACACGCCTTGAGCATATTGATCGGCAGAAACCCTGCGGCCATTACCCGCGGAAGGACGCTGGCCCAACAGAACCTGGCACCGGAGATTCCTGCCGGTCTGCCCTCGGAACTACTCAGGCGGCGTCCCGACATTCGCGCCAGCGAGCAGCAACTTGCCGCCCAGACTGCCTTGATCGGCGTGGCCGAAGCGGGACGCTGGCCATCACTGAACCTGACCGGCGCACTGGGGGTGGAAAGCGGTGAGCTATCCGAACTCAGCGACAGCGGAGCCGACTTTTGGAATATAGGCGCCAACATACTTGGCCCGGTTTTCAATGCGGGGCGTAACAAGAGCCGGGTGGAGGTCGAGAAAGCTCGCACAGAACAGGCGCTGCAGGCCTACAACAGGACCATCCAGGAGGCCTTGAGAGAGGTCGAGGATGCCCTGGTATCAGTACGCACCTACCGGGCAGAACACGCCGCGAGGCAACGCCAGGTAGACGCCGCAAGCAGCGCTGCCCGCTTGTCCCGCGCTCGCTATGACGGTGGCGTCACCAGTTACCTGGAAGTGCTGGATATAGAGCGATCCTTGTTCCAGTCAGAACTGGCGGCCTCGGAAACCCGTCGCCAGGAATTGACCGCCATTATCCAGTTGTACAAGGCCCTGGGTGGAGGCTGGACGCCCTAGTTGGGCGGCTTACCGGGTGCGCGCCGGAACATTTATTCCCGGGATAGGCATCACGCGGGCCAGCAAACGGGCGTAACTGCGGGGGAACAGCCGGGTAATCCAGTGTATGACGTGGGCATCCCGCCCTACAAGGATGCGCTGCTGACCCTTGCGCACACCGTCCAGGATAATATCGGCTGCCTGTTCAGGAGTGGTCCTGGCCAGTTTTTCGAAGCGACGGGAGAAAGATTCACCCCCGCCCAGCGCCAGGGCACTGGCCTGATCCACCCGGGCATTGGCGACAATCGCGGTTCGCACGCCACCGGGACACACCACTGAAAGTCCGACGCTCGTGTTCGCCAATTCCTGCTGCAAGGCCTCACTGTAACCACGCACCGCAAACTTGCTGGCGTTGTAGGCCGACTGGGTGGGCATGGCAATCAATCCGAATACACTGGAAATATTAATGATGTGGGCCCTGGGCTGCTTGCGCAGATGTGGCAGGAACACCTGGCATCCATTCACTACTCCCCAGAAATTAATATCCATCAGCCAGTGAAAGTCTTCTTCTCGGGTTGCCTCAGCGGAACTGGCCAGTGCCACCCCTGCGTTGTTGAACAACAGGCTGACCTTGCCATGGAATTCCATGACCTCATCGGCGAATTGCTCCAGCGCCTGGCGACTTGCCACATCCAGGCGGTGTACCGACACCTTCACCGAGGTCCCCTCCAGCATCGCCCGGGTCTTCTCAAGACCGTCTGTATTCAGGTCTGCCAGGGCCAGGTCGCAGCCCTGCCTTGCCAGCGAAACCGCCAATGCCTGGCCAATTCCGGATCCTGCTCCGGTGATAACGGCAAGCTGATGACTAAACTCGTGCATATTTTTTCCTGTGACATGGCCAGCGGCCAAGCCTGTTAGTGCGTTCTGTTGAATTCAACCCGGTACCGGTCGCCGCACCATCCTATTCGGTAATCGGGCCGTTTGGCGAATAAATGACGTAAATCTTTCGGTAGCCTTCCGGCGAATCCCAGATACCTTGCCAGTCAGCGGATATGAGCACACCTTCGCCTGGGCCTACCTCGACGGAGCTGCCGTCACGAGAGGTCAGGATCACCCTGCCCTCCAGGAAATACATGAATTCGTGGATGCCATAATCCTCGGTAATATCCAACTTCACAGGGCCGGATTTGTAGACCCCGGCGTCAAACTGCTTGTCGGGACTGAGGAAAATCTCGGCGTCTGTGGTATCCCAGGTCTGCCCTGCCATCTCATGGGTGATATCCACCGAGGTGAAACGCTCAAACGCCCCACCAGCCAGGTCGGACTGGGTCAACTTGATCGGGAGTACGACTTGCTTCCTCGCGTCGCCGGCCGTGGCGG
>JAOTSW010000269.1 GCA_029864735.1 Chromatiales bacterium
GATACGACCAAGGCCAACATCGAATTTTTCAACGGCAAGGCCGTGGACATTCCCTGCCCCGAGGCCCGTCAACTGGACCTGGATCACCCCTTCAAGGGCAACATGGATATCGCCGCCCTGGAGCAATTGGTAGCCGAGCACGGGCCCGAGAACATACCCATGATCATGCTCACCATCACCAATAACTCCGGCGGTGGTCAGCCGGTGTCCATGGCGAACATCAAGGATGTCAGCCGCATCGCCAGGGCAGCGGGAATTCCGTTTTATATCGACGCCTGCCGCTTCGCCGAGAACGCCTACTTCATCAAGCAAAGGGAAGCGGGATACGAGAACGTGGCCGCGATCGATATCGCCCGGGAAATATTTTCCTACGCAGATGGCTGCACCATGTCAGCGAAAAAAGACGCCTTCGCCAACATCGGCGGCTTCCTGTGCACCAACGATGCCCAGCTGGCGGAGAGGGAAACAAATATTCTCATCCTGACCGAGGGCTTCCCCACCTATGGCGGCCTGGCCGGTCGAGATCTTGAGGCCATCGCCGTGGGTCTGCACGAGATCCTGGACGAGCATTACCTGCATTACCGTCTGCTATCCACCCGCTATGTGGTCAACCACCTGAAGGACGCCGGCGTGCCGGTGGTGTACCCGGCAGGCGGACACGCCGTCTACATCGACGCACGGGGTTTCCTGCCGCATATCCAGCCCCTCCAGTATCCCGGCCAATCCCTGTCGGTAGAGTTGTACCGGGAAGCGGGAATACGGGGCGTTGAGATCGGTACCGTGATGTTCGGCTCCGATCCCCACACAGGCGAAGAGAAGGCCGCCCACTGGGACCTGGTGCGCCTGGCCATCCCCAGGCGCGTGTATACCCAGAGCCACATGGATTACGTGGTGGAGGCCATCGCCAACGTGTGGGAGCGTCGTGAGGCTATCCGTGGCATGCGCATTGTCGAAGCGCCCGCCATGCTGCGGCATTTCAGCGCCAAGTTCGACTGGCTGTAAGGCCCGGGCGGCCCGGCGCCCGGTCGGTCCGCCATCTCCTGTACCCGCCTTCGCCCTGCCACCCGGCGCAGCCCTGACCGGGGACAAGCACCTCGCTCCAAATGCCGGCCGGGCTCGATGCCTCGCGCAGGGTATGTTCGCGACAGAGCGTGAACCCGAAAAGCGCGGGCAAACCGGCTCACGGGATTTCTGAAAAGGTATAAATATTGTCCTAGAATAATAGTAGGTTATTGTTTTCATTATTTATTTTCAATTCATTCTGAAAAGGAGACCAGCTTTAGACCGGGCCAAACGCTAAGCCCCTGATGTCGAGGCCAGGCAAGGCCCGAACACAACGCATGGTCGCGTTACATGATTATTGGAGCACACCTATTACATGCCCTATCCAGCCCGTGGGCAAGGATGGGGTTGCTCGGTGTGACTCTCGCGATACCGCTGTTCGCGCTATCCACCCAGGGTGACGTCCCGGTCATGTCCCGGCACGAAACCATTTTCTCCTCCTCCGGCGATGCTCTTCTCTGCTCAAGCTGCCACGACGGCGGCACGGTCACTGCGGTGGGTCGGGTCAACGGCCCGGCCACCACCGTCTTCTGCCGTTCTTGCCATGATGGAATCCTCTCCGGCAATGACAACACCGGCAGATTGGCCGCAACCCTTGCGATAACCGGAGAACGGCGCACCGTCCACCCTATTTCAGTTGGGTTCGCTCCCGGCAGTCGCGCTGAACAGCGTTTTCAACAGGCAGGACTGAACACCCGCTCTGGTTCGCAAAACGGAATAGACAACCTGTGGTACGACGCCAAGGTGGAGTGCGTGTCTTGCCACGCGGTGCACCAGGAAAACCCACGCCCCAATATGCTCAAGACCGACAAGGCCCACGACACCTGCCTGGCCTGTCATCCCATGTAAGGGGCAGGCGTGGGAGGCCGCAGCCTCCCCGCCGGGCAGATGAGACGACCTAGAAGGTCCAGACCAGGCTCAGGGACACCATGTAGAGGTCGTTGATGTCCTCGATATCGAAGCGTTCTGCTTCCAGGCGAACCGCAAGGGAGCCGAATTGCATTTTGGCGCCCACGCCGTAGGCGGGATCACTTCCGCTGTCAGTATCGGAAACGCCGGCAATACTCAGTTCGGCATCCCAGTTGATCATGCCGGCCTTGGCAAACAGGCCCACCGGCCCCAGGTTAAACCCGGCGAGACCGAAAGCACTCAAGCCATCTATCGATGCGTTAACGGGTAACAACTCCACCACGTCACCGGGATCACCCAGGTTCACATAGCCGCCCTCGATGGCCAGGTCCAGGAACGGTACGGCGCCGAAATTGTAGCCGGCAAACGCTTTCCACGCCGTGGCGTTGCCACTGAATTCGGGATTGGTGGTGCCGCCGGTGGGAACGTCTGCATTCAGTGTGCCGCTACCCACGCCAGCGCCCAGGTACAAGCCGCTGTCAGAACCCGCAAAGGCCGTGTTCGGAATCCCGGCCACGCCCAGGGTGGCGACAGCAGCGAGCACAGCGAGATTTTTCTTGATCATGTGAAACTCCAGGTCAACTCAGGTCAGAAAGCCCTTTGGCTCAAAACGGAACCGTTTGAAAATCACGCCGGCTTCAAACAATTCCGACATCACATTGTCGCCACCCCGCCAGGCAGATAATGTGAACCATGCCCGCTTTTCAGGAGCCAACAGCTGTCTCTTTTTGGCTACGCCCCCGGAGCAGATAAGGGAATATTCCGAACAAAATCAGGCAGTAGAATGCAGGGAAGCCTGCCTGGCGTGTGGCAATTATTTTCAGCCGGC